>JANLVB010000026.1:0-19297 GCA_031363785.1 Betaproteobacteria bacterium | reverse complement strand
GCAAAACCGGTCTGCTCGAACCAGGTCAGCGCCCAGCGTGTGTCGGCGTCGAAGTCACCCTCCTGCTCGGCCAGTGCTTCGTCCAGCGTCTGGTTGATAAGGGCCAGCGCGGTTCTTACCGAGAGCGGCTTGCCTTCGGCGTCCAGCACCCTGGCATACCGCGTATAGACCGCCATGCCGGGGCCAATCGCCGCCTGTGCCAGGTCCACCGGCGCGATATTGCCGGCTTGCAGATGCGCCAGGGCTTGCGGCAGTTCGGCCTTGAGCGCGGCGACGAAATCGCGTCGCGTGGCAGTAGGGGCGGTGGCTTCCCGTTTGCGGCAGACCAGGACGATGCTGGAGGCGAGGGAGTTGGTGCCGGAGCCAATCATGCGTCTATCCAACTCAGTCCGCATCGGCCAAGTGCCACTAATGGCGAAGCCGGCCTCTATGACGGCAGCCAGAAAGGTGTCCCAGCCGGTATTGGTTGTACCGTCGAGCCCGTCGCTCTCAGCTTGCTTGAAAGCGTAGTAAATGGTGACCGGAAAGGCCGGATGTGCCTGCTCTGCGAGACGATGCATGGCCTGCGTCATTCCGTCAAGAAAGAAGGTCTCGGCCTTTTCTTTGCTGCCGTGGCGGTAGGGAGTAGCAACCAGTTCTTCGGCTTTGGGCACTGCAAGCGTCGCAAACAATTCGGGGAACACTGGCCGCAGCGCGCGACGCAGCCAGACATAGAAGAAATCTGAAAGATCCGCGTAACCGATGTTGTCGTAATAGGGAGGGTCGGTCGAAATAATCTTGGCGAAGGCAACTTCCTGCGATTGAGCATCAACCTGTCCCGCATGGCCCGCTGCCGTTGGGTTCAATGAACCAAGGCCAGCAACAATAGAAACGATGCCACCATCGAAATTGCCACTTGAATCTGAGAGCGGATTACTCTCGGCAAAGTCCCAGACCATCGGTATGGCTTGTCTACCGAAGGTATTCCGTGCATGCTCGCGCAGACTGGCCCAAGCACAAACCGTTGAGTTCCGGTCTGCGACCTTGTCGACTGCCAGTGCCAAGTAGACGCCTACAGCGTCAGCATACCCAGTAGCGCCAGCGCCGCCTTTGTCCAGGGCCTTGCCATCGTCAGGCAGCCCAGCCTCGACGGCATCACGCTTCACCCGCTCGCGCGCTTCCTGCACCAGATCGGAGAAGGTCGTCAGCGCAACGAGTTGTCGCGGGGTGAAGAGGTCGGCGAAGGTGGTCAAACCGTAGTTCGGCGTCTTGAAGTCACGTGGATTCACCGGCAGCACTGTTTCCGGCTTCCACGTCGGCTGCGCTGTCAGGGCAATCGCCTCCATCTCCGGCGTCGGCGAGAGATAGACGCGTCCGCGCTCGCCCTCGGCAACAATTGCCATCAACCGAGCGCCCATGCGCCCGGCCTTGCCTTGTTCACGAATATGGTCATAGGTGACAGGGACACCCGACATCAGGCAACAGAAGGCAGCGCGCTTGCCAGCGGATGTACCATTCTTCGCGCCTTCCGCATCCCTCGGCGCACCCACCTTCACCGTAAACCGGTAACCGCCACCCTCGATCACCGGCTGTACATACGCCTCCTTGCCTACCTTGGTGGACAACATGAAGGTCGAAGCCAGCGGCACATCCACATCCGCAAAAGCCGGGTTCGGGCTTTTCACCGTGCGTGCCCATAACCACGCAATCACCGTGAGTTTTTGCCCCTCGTATTTCTTCAAGTCCAGCCGCTCGACCACCATCGCCGCAGTGACTTCGACCTTGGGGTACAGATGGCCAATCCGTTTCTCCGCCTCATCCCGCATCCATTTGCCGTATTACCGCACGTCTTCGGCCAGGCCCTGCGCGCCGCGCCAGCTTTTGTCCATCTGCGCTTTTTGCTTTTGCGCATCCGGGTTCACCGGCGGCTGGCCGGCGAACTTGGGCGGTATCTCGATCATGGCCTTGTTGATCAGCACCGCCACCGGGTTCAGGTCGCTGGCATAACTCTCCAACCCAAGCCGTTGCGCCTCCAGCGGCAAGGCACCGCCGCCGGCAAACGGGTCGTGAAAACCGGGCAACTTGTAGCGGTCAAACAGGGCCGAAGCGCGCGGATGGTCGGCGTTCTCGGCACAGGTATAACGCCAGCTCTGCCAGATTTCGTCCCGCGCCTGCTGCAAGACAGCTTCGTTGGTGGTGTTCTCCCACTTCACCAGTTGCTCGATGATGCGAAACAGCCGCTGCCGCTCTTTCTCCTGCGCCTTGGCGGTCTTGAAAATGTCGGGGTGGCTGGACGGGTCGTCCACCATCTGCGCAAAAATCACCGCCCGCGCCGCCGCCAGCGGCCGGCGCGCCCACCACAGATGCAAGGTGGACGGGTGGCCGTGGCGGATCGATTTTTCGCGCGCACTGGCGACGTTGATGGCCTCCAGCGGCAGGGCGACTTCGATCAGCTTCTTGGGGACCGTCATCCCCGCAGCGACTCGTTCAAGTAGGTGGCAATTCGGTCTTTATTGGTCCCAAGGCTGCTGAACTGCTTTTCGCACACGTCGCTGAACCGTGCCAGAACCTTTCGGTTTACTTCCTCCTGGTCTTCGTAGATGGCCATTGAACGGTGCGGGATACTCCACGTTTCAAACTTGAGCAATGAAATCGTGGCGTCCCGCACACGGTCGTCACTCGGAAGCGCAAAAACCATCATGGGCCTGGACATGCCATTGAGCCTGCAGTCCACCGTGTACTTGCCTTCGGGATCGTGTTCTGGGTCCTTCCAATCGAACGAGCGCCGGTCGGCCGGTACCGTGGCATCCATGAAGCTCCGGAAATCCTCCATGAAGGTTGACTTGACCCGCTCTCTCGACAAATATGTCACGTCGCTAATCTTGTGCAGTGCCTGTACAAAGCTGAAGAGTGCATCTCCATACTGCCCTTCAGGTATGGACAAACGTAGTTCTCCTTCCCTATCCTCCACAGAAAACATCGAAAGTGCGTTGCTGATAATTTTTTGTCGATTTCCCCGATGTAGGTCCTTCTCGTCAAGATCGTAGGTCAGGTGCATATAGGTATGGCCCTCATCGCTGAGAACCCATCCACCGTTCTCGTGCTTGAGGACAACAGCCAGGTGGTCGCCATCCTCAAAGAGGAACGGCGTGAAGACCCGGTAGCGGTTCACGCCTTCGCTCGAGATTCGCACGCTCTCACCGACCTTCCGGCGAAAATCCGCTTCCATGGTTTCGACGGTCATGGCTCACCCTCCGTTTGAAAGAGTCCCGACTGAGGATTGTCGGGTAGCTGAAAGCCGCACTCCTGGATCATGCATAACAACGCGCCGTCGAAGTCCTGGTAATGATCGGTAGGGTCTGCGAACGCGTCTTCGCGCAGCCCCGATTTCTGATAACGCTCGGTAGATCGGTGCACGTGGAAATCATAGAACTTGTGCGATTCCAAGGTATTGGTGTGCTCATGGCTCTTCCCGTTGTATCGGCACAGCCGGAACAAGGTCCCGGACTGAGGAGGCAGCCAAGCCAGGATGACCGAGAAATCAAGCGGGTTGAACCGCGACTGTCGCAGAATCAAGCGAAAGTTGTTGCCATTTTCACCTTGAATATCCAGCTCTCGCTCACGGTGCCCGCGCTTCGGATTGGTTTGGGTCTTCTTTTGATAATCGTTCGGCAAGGGCTTCGCCTCGGCAATTAGCGCGGCGATTTCTGCATCGGTAATATTCACAGCCATTTCAACACTCGAATAACGCCAGGTTTCTTCATCGCTACTGATCTTTCAGGGTCTGCGGCTCGCAGAAGTTATCCAGCAGCAGGTTCACTGGTAGTCTTTCAAGTCGTCCAGTGGCGCATCAAAATCCGCTGCCATCCAAACTTGTCCAAGGGCAGTGCTCGAATTTCGCGGGACGGCGGTTGTTGCGCCTTTTGCATTCTTGTGCTCCAGAAATTGCACGAAATCAAAGACCTCGGCGGCAATGGAATCCGGAAGGCGTTTCAAATGGTGGTAAACCAAGTCGGCATTAGTGATCGGGGATCTCCTGGTTGAACATTTGGTTCGTCCGAAGTTGGGACCATTTAATGTAGCAACGTGGCTCGGGTTGAGGAGGTTCAATCCGGGCCATTTCGCGCGCACTGGCGACGTTGATGGCCTCCAGCGGCAGGGCGACTTCGATGAGTTTTTTCTTGGTGGTCACGAAAAAAAGGTTTTCTGTAACCAACTGGCGAAGATATCTGCGGCTGGCAGGCTGGAATCAAGATAGCGGGCAGTTATGGCTTGCCCGAAAGGCTTCCCCGGCTCTTCCTGCCACGCAAGCCATGTGTGAATCCGTGCCTTGGACTTCTTCAGGTCGGTAAACCTGCGCTGTTCGGGTTGAATGCTGTCAATGGACAACTCCACATGGGCAAGCAAACCGTCTCCCGGCGGTACCAGGAAGCGGAGGAAATCTTCCAGAATTCCCGGAACTCGGTTGTCTGGCATCAGCCAGATGCCCACCTTGGGCAATAGGGAATTCGCCGGCGATTCAATGATGGTTCCATCCGGTGCCGGCACGGCTGGGACGTCGCGGTATCCCGCCTGGCTCAATCGGGAAGAAACCGCCTGCCATCGGGCTTGAAGGTCGGTGTCCGCATCCAGGATGATGCCAAGCACGCCAATGTCACTCTCCTTGAGACGGACTCCAATTCCATCCATCAATGGGTCTTTACCGCCATAGGGATGGATGTTCTCAATTATTCCCAATTGCCGCTGGCCGCAGATGTTTTTGACCACATGCTCGTCATCCAGGCCTTCAACCATGAGTACGCGTTTACCCATCATGGCCTACCTCACCTCAACCTGGTCACGCGTCACGATTTCCAGTTCCTTTTCCGTGAACAAGGTAGGAACGATCTTGTCGTCTTTACTGGACAGCCGAACAAGGACGCCATCCGCCGGGCTCTCGCTCGCGGCTTCCTGGAAAGCACGTGCGCAATCCCAGCTATGGGACGTGGCAAACACCTGGACGTTCAAATCCTTCGCGAGGCGGAAAACAGTCCGCCAGATCTCGGTTTGAACCGAATAGTGCAGACCGTTCTCGATTTCGTCGACCAGCAGCACACCGTTGCGGGCATTGCACAGCGACAGAATCACGCCAAACAGTCGATTCACCCCGTCACCGAAGGTGCGTAGCGGTATCGGGGATGCATAACGACTGCTTTTGACGATGGCCGTCCGCGGCCGGGTACCGCGTTCGTCGCTGCCAATCATGGAAACGGCCAGGATGTCATCGGAAATCACTTGCAGCGCCTTCACAACTTCCTGCTCGGCATCCGTCAATGCAATGGCATCCCACAACGCGCCCATCTGGCTGGTCGAGCGGGAACTGAATGGGTCTAGATAAACACAAGGGTTGAGAGTCACATCCGCCTCGGCCCTGGGCGTGATTCTCCTCACAAACCGATCCAGAGGAATAATTCGCTTCCGACCTCCTATCTCCAAATCCAAGGCAGGAAAACTGTCCACATCACCGAACAGATCACCCGACGCAAGCTCATAAGAGACCGCTTGCCGCTCCGGGTCGGTCTTCCTGACGAACCAATTTATCCTGGCACTTAATCGGGAAATTGGTGATGGCAAAGCGCCGACAGCAGAGATGGAAAATCCCTGCTGACCCGATGCAAGGTTGGGGAACCCATTGAACAGATTGCAGAACGGAGCAAGATCGGTCGGCGAATATATTTTTTCCGAGTCCGCCGCAAGCCCCATCTCTTCACGGTAATTCAGGATGTCATAAATTGTTTTTAACGCTCCCCCCGTGGCAAGAATCCTGATCGCTTCAAGCAGTGAGGATTTGCCTGAATTATTCTTTCCGGTGATCAGGTTGACCTTCCCAAAGCCATCAACCCGCAAGCCCGCGAAGGCTCTAAAGCCATCCACCTCAAGGCTCTCAATGAACTTCGTCATGACAGTACTCTCCGAAAACATTTAACCGCATATAAAACAGGTAGAACTCCAGCCCCAGCCGCAACGCATTCAGCAGCGGGTTCATGATCAGTTTTTTCTGATAAGTCATGGCGCAGCAAGGTTTCGGATTTGATCATGAAGGCGCCGACTTGACCCGGATGGGCGGGTTGACCTGGACCACAATCTCCTGGTCGGCTTGTTGCGCCAGACGGTGCAGCAACGCTGGCACGGCCTGCACCTCGCCATGGCCCTCGACGATGGGAACCAAGACGACCATGTTCAGTGGCCGTTGAACTCGAACAAGCCGAGCTGGCGCTCGGAAGCAATATCGGCAAGTGCTTCAGGGTCCGGCGCGAGCTGGTTCTGGCGCAACAGTTCACCCGGCGTGAAGAGCCGCTGCTTCAGCATGTCGCGCCCTGCCGCGTCGAGGGAGCCAATACGGGTCAGACCTGCGTCGTTTTCCACCGCCAGCACGGACTCTGTTCCGATGTCGGGGTTATCGAGCAGGTCGGCGCTGTGGCTGGTCACGATGATCTGGACCTGTTGCGACGCTTCGCGCAGCGCCGCCAGCAGAACGCTCGCGGCCGCCGGGTGCAGGGCCATTTCGGGTTCTTCCAGCCCGATCAGCAAGGGCGTGCGTTTATCCGGCCTGGCCGCCAACGCCTGAAAGATGGCCAACAAAATGCCCAAGGCGCGCAGGGTGCCGTCGGACATGGACGAGGCAAGAAACCGCCAGGGGTGTTCCTGCCCCTTGATCAGTTGCCGAAACTCGATGGTTTCCTGTGAGCCCAGGGTTTTGGGTTCGACCGATGCCACGCCCGGCACGATGCGAGACAGATACGCGCTGATGCGCTCGCGCAATGCGGGGTCGAATTGTTGCAGGACGCTGGCGGCATTGTCCCCGTCGCGGCGCAAAAGATCGCCCGGGTCAGGCTTTTGCATCAGGGCGATCTCCCTCGGATTTAGGTTGTAGACCTCGATCCCGGAAAGCGCGTCGAACACCGCACGGAACTCCGGCAGCCCCGATGCCGCGACCAGCAGCAGACGATCTGGAAGGCTGGCCGGCATCTGGGGCACCGATGAATCGACTACCTTGCCGGACCTGACGTGGTAGTGATGAACGCGATCAAGCTCAACGCCTGAAGCGATGCGGCATTCTTCCTGCTGCACGTCGTAACCACCAGAGGGTCTGGCCCCTACCCGAAAACTGTAGTGGCCGGCGCTGCCGTCCGGCAAGACAAAGTCAAGGCGCAACGCAAAATGGTTAGGGTGCCCGCCGGAGCGGCGGCGAACCTCCTTGATCGTGCCCCGATCGCGCAGCGCATGGTCTAGGGAGGTTCTCAAGGAGTCGCCGACAAAACGCAAGGCATCGAGAAAATTGCTCTTGCCCGCGCCATTGGGGCCGACCAGGAACATGAGCGACTGCAAGTTGACCTGGCATGCCGCAATGCTCTTGTAGTTGCGGATGGTTACTCGGCGAATGAATGGGGTCTGCATATAGGAATCGTGTTAACCACCCAGCAACCCGGCCAACCCTGCGCGGACACTTGCTTCATCGGTCGGCGACAGCTTGCCGATCTCTCCCCTTACCAACCGATGATCCAGCGTGAAAAGCTTGTAGCGCACCACGGATGGCGCGGGCAAGCCGGCCGCGGGCAGGTCGGTCAGTGCGCAGTCCAGCGGCCAGGGCACATTCGCCTGGGAGGTGATCATGGCCATGACCGAATGCCCGGCGGGGGTGTTGAAGGCAAGGGATTCGGAGAGCACGACCGCGGGGCGATTCTTGGTGGAGTTGCGGTCGGTGAATGGGAACGGCACACGGACGACCGCAAATCGCTCAAAGCCCACGGTAAGCCTCCTCGTCAGCAGCACCAGCCCATTCGGTCAGCGTTCCTTCAACGGCGCGCAGGTACTCGATGTCCATCGGCTGAACCCGGCGCACGGTTGCCGTGCCGCTGGCGTCGACTTCCCAGGCGATCAGATCGCCCGGTGCGACATTGAGTGCGGCGCGCACAGCCTGTGGAACGGTGGTTTGGCCCTTGGCAGTGATCTTGGCAACAGCAAGCATTTTTGTCCTTCAATAAGTCCGTCCTTACATTCTTACTTTATCTCAATTCGGCTATGCGGTCTAGCCTGCAACGGTACAAACGGTACCTCAGCTCGGTGCCCCGGCCCGCGCAAGCAGCTCGGCATAGTCGTAGTTGACACTGGTCACACCGAAGTCCGGCTCGCGTTGGAACGGCGCGCGCAGGTAGTGGGCAACGTGTGTGTCTTCCCCGGTAAATTCGACGATGGCCAGAATGAAGTCGTCGGGCTTGTTGAGCGAGTACAGGATTTCGTTGCGCGTGACGGTGATGGTGGGCGCGCCGGACACCCGTCCCTTCACCTCGATGAAGCGTAGCTTGCCGGTGCCGGAGACGCGGCTTTCAATGTCGTAGCCCAGTTTCTCGAACTCGCGGTCGGTTGGCTCGAAGCCCAGGCTGCGTTCGATGTCCATCACCACGGCACGGGCCCGCGCCGCGCTGATCCGAGTATCGACGGGGTTTGCGAATGCTGCGGGTGCCGTTGCTGCCGCAGGCATCATGGCCACCAGCAGGCCCATGGGTAGCACCAGCATGCCGCCCAGCACCACTGGCGGCAACGGGGAAATCTGGGCCTCTGACTTGAGTTCTTCAAGGCGCTTTTGCAAGCGCCCTTGAAGCATGTCGGCACGCTTGCGCGCCTCGCCCGAATTGAGCCGCGCGTTGGGCTTGCCAGCCTGCTCCTGCAACTTGAGCTCTTCAGCGCGGTGATCCCAATAGGTGATCTCCTTGGTCAGCCGGTCTTTTACCGCTGCTTCGGTCTTGTTGACGAGTTTCAGCTTGTGGTCGCGCACCTCGGCCAGGTGTTCGGGCACAACGTGGGCAACGGCGTAACCCTGCGCCTGGTGCTCCAGCTCGTGGGTGATCCAGCGGCATTCGGGCCGGCCAAGCAGGCTTTCGACGCCTGGCTCGTTGGCATGTAGTGGTCGATAGTCGAGGTACGGCGCATAGTGCACGTGGCGCGAGGTTCCGTCACCGTCCTGCTCCACATACAGCATGCGTTTGGACACCACGCGGCGTTCACCGGTGCGCGTCAAGGCTGCGTCCTGTATGGAATGTTCCAGGTAGAACAATACCCGGGGCTGGGTGCCGGGGTCGCGCTCATCCACCAGCACCGTGCCGCGCTTGAGCAGGTCGCGGTTGCGCTCCAGCGTGAGGTCGATCACCGACTCCAGCAGCGGGTGGCCGGGGCAAACGAACGCGGCGAGTGGCTGGCCCTGCGGCGAAACCAGTGCTTTTTCAAAGGCGATTCGCTCGTACCGGGGCAACACCGGCTCGCCGATGCCGATCAGGCGGTCCCGATTGCGCACCGGGGCAGGCACATGGCTGACCTCATACCGGCGAGCCTCTCTTTGCTTGGCCGTCCCACCGAGGCGCTTGAAGGCTTCGTGAAAAAACGACTCGATGTAATGCGGCTGCAAACGGCGAGCGTCGGCGCGTTCCATGTCTTCCCGGATGCGATGCACTTTGCTGGTATCCATCGCGTCTTGGGCCAACACGCGTTCTTCCAACAGGTCTTGCAGGTGACCGCGGTCCAGCGTCGCGTCCAGTACGGTGCTGAGATAGGCCCTGACCTCCGGCTTCTCGCCATGGCGGATCGCCTCGATCAGCAACTCGCGCAGTGTCTTGCCTTCAAACTGGAGCTTGCCCAGCACGTCGAACACCTGGCCACCCAGGGTCTGCCGTGCCTGTTCCAGCTTCTCCAGCAGCTTGCGATAGACGTCGCCTTCACGCGTGCCGTCGGCAACCAGATTCCAGAGATGGCAGACCTCGGTCTGGCCGATGCGGTGGATGCGGCCAAAGCGTTGCTCCAGCCGGTTCGGGTTCCATGGCAGATCGTAGTTGACCATCAGGTGCGCACGTTGCAGGTTGATGCCTTCACCCGCCGCGTCAGTGGCCAGCAGTACCTGTACCTGCGGGTCATGCCGGAAGGACTCCTGTACTTTCAGGCGCTCCTCCCTGCCGATACCACCATGAATGATGACCACCGCAGTCTTGCGGCCAAGGTACCGGGTGATGTTTTGCTCCAGGTAGTTCAGCGTGTCACGGTGCTCGGTGAATACCACCAGCTTTTGCTGCGGCGAAGGTTTGGGCGCTGCGATGGGGCCGCAGCCGTAAGGTGCCACCGGCTCCGCAACCTGGTGCACCAGGGCCGGGACGGTGAAGATTTCTCCCAGCAGGCCGGCAAGTTCGCGCCACTTGGTGTCGGTGCCACTGCGGCGCACTGCCGATGCGTGTGTTTCGAGGCGCTTGAGGGTTTCGATTTCCAGCCGCAGCTCGGCAATCGAACGGGCGGCAGTAGCCTGATCCAGCATCTCTTCTTCAGCAGCCTGCACCTCGTTGTCAGGGGCTTCGTCCAGGTCTTCCACGTCGTCGTTATCAAAGGCCGGCACAGACGCAGCAAGGATTGGCGCAGCCTGCCCGCCCCGCTGCAGCGCCTCCAGCTCAAGCAGCCGACTTTCAAGGCGTTCACGGCGCCGGCGCAGCGATTGGTAGATGGCCTCCGGGGACGAGGCCAACCGGCGTTGCAGGATGGTGAGTGCGAAGCCGACGGTGCCAGCACGTTTGTCGTTTTCCAGTGCCTCCGCGCGGTTGAACTCCTCGCGCACGTATTCGGTCACGATCTTGTAGAGATGGCCCTCCGCGTCCGACAGCTTGAACGGCAGTGTGTAGGCGATGCGCTGCGGAAACAACGGCGTGCCGTCGAACTTGAGCAGCTTTTCCTTCACCATGCGGCGCATCAGGTCCGACACGTCGGACAGGTGCACGCCATCCCGGTAGCGGCCCTCGAAACGGTCTCCATCCAGCAGTGCCATGAACAATTGAAAGTCTGCCTCTTTGCCGTTGTGCGGAGTGGCCGACATCAGCAGGAAATGGCGTGTCAGGGTCGAGAGCAATTGCCCCAATCGATAACGCTTGGTGTACTTGGTTTCGCCGCCAAAAACCGTGGCCGACATCTTGTGGGCTTCGTCGCAAACCACCAGGTCCCAGCGGCAATCCGCAGCTTGCAGCTTTTGCTGTACCTCTTCATTGCGCGAGAGTTTGTCCAGCCGGGCGATGACCAGGTTGGTCTCCATGAACCAGTTGCCGGTACGCGCCGCTTCCAGCTTGTCATTGGTCAAAATCTCGAACGGCAGGTGAAAGCGCCGGTACAACTCGTCCTGCCATTGCTCGGCCAGGCTGCCGGGGCACACGATCAGGCAGCGTTGCAGGTCACCGCGGGCGATCAACTCCTTGATCAGCAGCCCGGCCATGATGGTCTTGCCGGCACCGGGGTCGTCCGCCAGCAGAAAACGCAGCGGCTGGCGTGGCAGCATGGCCTCGTAGACGGCCGTGATCTGGTGCGGCAGCGGGTCAACCACAGAGGTATGGACCGCCAGCACCGGGTCAAACAGGTGGGCAAGCCGGATTCGCTGCGCTTCGGATACGAGGCGAAACAACGCGCCATCGCCGTCGAAGCTCCATGGCCTGCCGTGTTCTACCAGGTCGAGCCTGGGTTCGGCGTCGCGATACAGCAACTCGTTCGCAAGCTTGCCGGAGGCTGTCTTGTAGGTCAGTTCAAGCGCCTCGGAGCCGAACCACAACACGCTGACAACCGTTACCAAACCATCCGGAATGATGCCGCGCACCGAGGCGTTGGTCTGCAGCTGTTCGAGTTTCATTGTTGGGCCGGTATCGGTGTTTTGGTGGCGCAACAGAAGCAAAAGTAATCATATCTGACATACATCACATCCCGCGCCTTTCTACAATCCCCCAACACCCTTGGAGCCTGCCATGCTTGTCGAGCGCATCTGGACCGGTAACAACTACCGCAATTTCAACTACCTGATCGCCTGTCCCGAAACCGGCGAGGCGCTGGCCATCGACCCGCTGGACCACGAGAAGTGCCTGCAGGCGGCCAAGGTGCGCGGCTGGCAGATCACGCAACTTCTCAACACGCATGAGCACCATGACCACACCGGTGGCAATGCGGCCATCGTGGCGGCGACCGGTGCCAAGGTGATCGCGCACCACAAAGCGGGCGGCAAGATTGCCGGCATGGACCGTGGTGTGCAGGCCGGCGACATTATCAAAGTCGGCAAAACGGTGGAGCTGGAGTGCCTGGACACGCCGGGCCACACCATGTGCCATATCTGCCTGCGTTCCCACACCGATGAGCCGGCGCTGTTCTCGGGCGACACGCTGTTCAATGCGGGAGCTGGCAATGTACACAACGGAGGCAATGTGGACGACCTGTACGCCACCTTTGCGCAACAGCTCGCGCGACTGCCCGACAACACCCGCATCTACCCGGGCCACGATTACATCGAGACGAATTTGAAGTTCACACTCGCGCGCGAGCCGGGCAACAGTGCGGCGCAGGCACTGCTGCCCACTGTCGCCGGCCATGACCCTGCCACCTCGGTCGTCACCACGCTGGCACAGGAAAAGCAGCACAACACGTTCTTCCGGCTGGCCAGCGCGGAAGTGATTGCCAAGTTGCGCGAGAGTTTTCCGGATCTGGGTGACCAGACGGATGACCAGACGGTGTTTCGCAAGCTGCGCGAGCTGCGCAACACATGGTGAGCAGCCGGTCGTGCCCTATACCTCTCAGGGTTGTCGCAGCCGCTCGATCTCGCTGCGCAGATCGTGTGCCCAGGTTCTGCGGTCTCGCGCACCGGCTTCTTGCTGCTCCCCAAAACTGACATGGGCTCTGAGACGTTGTGCGCCGACCGTGCGCCACAGAGACCCGACCAGGGATACGTCACCGACGTACCTGACAGCCCGGCTGGGCTGGCGCAGCCGACCCTCGGTGTAACACAGCGCCACCGGCAGCACCGGCGCGTGCGCCGTGATTGCCGACTGCAGCAGGTTGGCATGGAACGGCAGCAGCACCGTGCCGTCCCCCGTGGTGCCTTCCGGGAAAACGGCCAGGATATCCCCGTCTTTCAAAGCCTGCGCCATATGGTGCACCACACGCATCGCATCACGGCTGGAACTGCGCTTGACGTACAGGGTGCCGGCGCCGGTTGCCAGGGTGCCCACCAGTGGCCAGCCGCGCACATCGTCCTTGGAGACAAAGCGGCAATGGCGCGCTGCATGCAACACCACGATGTCCAGCCACGAGACATGGTTGGCGACGATCAGCAAGGGGCCGCTGGCGGGTGGTGTGCCACGAATGCACAACTCGACACCCATGAAGCGCAGCGCCTGGCCGGCCCAGGCTTGCACCCGCATGTCCCGCTGATCCTGCGACCGGCCGGGAAAGCGCAACAGGATCTCCGTCACGCCGCCCAGTATGTGGCAGGCGAACCGAAAAAGCCTCCAGCAGCCGATCAGTTGGCCTCCGACTGAAAAGCGAACCGGCCCGCCACCAGGGTGCAGCGCACCCGCGCGCCCAGCTCGTAACCGGAAAATGGCGTGTTCTTGCCCTGGCTGCGCAGGCTGCGGGCATCAACTATCCAGGGTGCGGCCGGGTTGACTACACACAGGTCGGCCGCACCACCCACCACCAGCTGGCCCACACTGCCCTGCAGCGCACCGACCGAGTCACCCAGCACACGCGCCGGCGCGGCGGTCAAGACCTCGATGGCACGCGTCAGGCCGACACCACTCTCGCCCGCCCATTTCAGCGCCAGGGCCAGCAGCAGCTCGACACCGGTGGCACCCGGTTCACTTTCGGCAAAAGGCAGCGCCTTGCCGTCCGCCGCCACCGGGCAGTGGTCCGACACCAGCACATCCACTGTGCCGTCCGCCAGGCCCTGACGCAGGGCATCGCGGTCACGCTGCTGGCGCAGGGGCGGATTGAGGCGGGCACGGCTGTCGAAGTAGCCAATGTCGGTGTCCGTGAGGTGCAACGAGTTGATACTGATGTCACAACTCAGCGGCAAGCCTTCAGCCTTGGCCTGGCGCATGATCGCCAGCCCGGCGGCGCTGCTGAGCCGACACACATGGACCCGGGTTCCGGTGGCGCGGACCAGTTCCACCAGCGTATGCAGCGCGATGGTCTCCGCCGCCACCGGCACGCCGCCCAGCCCCATGCGGGTGGCCAGTGGCCCGCTGGCCACCACACCGGTACCCAGGCTCTGGTCCTGCGGCCGCAGCCAGACCGCATAGGCAAAGGTCCCGGCGTATTGCAGGGCCCGATACAGCACCAGCGAGCTCGCCAGTGGTACGTCGGCCTGGGAAAAACCGACACAACCAGCCTGCGTCAACTCCACCATCTCGGTCAATACCTCACCCGCCAGCCCGCGCGTCAGGGCGCCGAGCGGGAAGACCCGCGCCAGGTGCAGCTTTTCGGCCCGAAAACGCAGCATCTCGACCAGACCGGGCTCGTCCAGAACCGGGTCGGTATCGGGCGGACAGACCAGGCTGGTCACACCCCCGGCCACCGCCGCCGCAAGCTCCGACTCGAGCATATGGGCGTGTTCATGCCCGGGTTCACGCAGGCGCACTGCCAGGTCGACCAGACCCGGCAGCACCAGGCAACCGGCAGCCTCGACGATCTTCTGCGGCACAAAATCGGCCGCCACACTACCGATGGCGACGATGTGGCCTCCGGCAATGGCCACATCACAGACCCGGTCGACGCCGTTGGCAGGATCGATGACGCGGCCGTGGCGGATCAGTATCTTCATGTCCGCTGCAACCTGTCAGGCCTCGTTGCCGGCCACGATGCCCATCACGGCCATACGCACCGCGATGCCGAATGTCACCTGCGGCAGTATCACGCTCTGTGCACCATCGACCACGGAAGAGTCGATCTCGACGCCACGGTTGATCGGCCCCGGGTGCATGACGATGGCATCCGGTTTGGCCAGTTGCAGCTTCTCCGCCGTCAGGCCGTAACTCATGAAAAACTCCTGCGCCGACGGCAGCAGCGCACCACTCATGCGTTCGTTCTGCAGGCGCAGCATGATCACCACATCACAATCGCGGATGCCCGCTTGCAGCGAATGAAACACCCGCACCCCCATGTGCGACAGATCGGCCGGAACCAGCGTTTTCGGCCCGACCACCCGCACCTCGGCACAACCCAGGGTGGTGAGCGCATGGATGTCCGAGCGTGCCACCCGCGAATGCAGCACGTCACCCACAATCGCCACCGTCAGGTTGCGGAAATCCTTCTTGTAGTGCCGGATGGTGAACATGTCCAGCAGGCCCTGAGTGGGATGGGCATGGCGGCCATCACCGGCGTTGATGACATGCACGTGTGGTGCCACATGCTGCGCAATCAGGTAGGGCGCTCCTGATTCGCCGTGGCGCACGACAAAAATGTCGGCCGCCATGGCGCTCAGGTTGGCGATGGTATCGAGCAGGGATTCACCCTTGGATGCGGACGAGCGGGCGATGTCCAGGTTGATCACGTCGGCACTCAGCCGGGTTGCCGCAATCTCGAATGTCGTTCGGGTGCGGGTCGAGTTCTCGAAAAAAAGGTTGAAGACACTGCGCCCGCGCAGCAGCGGCACCTTCTTCACCTCCCGGTCGTTGACGCTGACAAAACTGGCCGCGGTATCGAGCACCTGGGTCAGGATGTCAGCTGGCAACCCTTCGATCGACAGCAGGTGCACCAGTTCACCATGCCGGTTGAGCTGCGGATTGCGTCTGGACAACACGGCGATAACTTTCTGCTCAGGCGACCGTCTCGACGCGAAACGAGAAATGGCCGTTGTCGTCTCGGCCAAGCGCCAGCGACTGGTTGGCGGCGACAACCATGCGCGCGGCCGCGAAGTCGGCCTCGATCGGCAGTTCGCGCCCGCCCCGGTCCACCAGCACCGCCAGCCGCACACTGGCCGGCCGACCGTAGTCGAACAGCTCATTGATGACCGCGCGAATGGTGCGACCGGTGAACAACACGTCGTCCACGATGATGATGCGCGCCCCATTGACGTCGAACGGCAGGCGGCTCGGCGGGTGCGACGACATGCCGCGCTGGGCGAAATCATCGCGGTGCATGGCCGACGAAATCACGCCGGGTTGGCCGGGTAGCTGCAGATCGGCGTGCAGGCGTTGCGCCAGCCAGGCGCCACCCGAGGTGATGCCGACCAGCTGGGTGTCGTCGTCGCGAAGCCTGGCCACGCCGCGCCGCAACTCGCCGTACAGTGCCTCGGCATCCATCACCAGCTGCCCCGGGCCGGTCAAGGCGGCAGGGGGCGTCGGGTTGACCATCAGTCGATACCCCGCAGGAATTGCTCCAGGATGATGCAGGCCGACGCGGCATCGGCATCGCGCGCACCGCTGGCCAGCGCTTCGGTCGTGCTGTATCGCTCATCGACCTCGAACACCGGCAGCCTGAAGCGCCCCTGCAGGCTGCGTGCAAACTTGCGCGCCAGAGCGGTATTGGCATGTGCCGCGCCATCGGGATGAAACGGCACGCCCACCACCAAAGCCTGTGGCTGCCATTCGTCAATACGCAGCTGCACCTGCTGCAGGCGCGCTGCGCCCTGGGCCTGTATCGTCGGCAGCGGATGGGCACTGCGCAGCAGGCGGTTGCCAAAGGCCAGTCCGGTGCGCCGGGTGCCGAAATCGAGCGCCAAAAAAGTCTGCAGACCGGCCGGTACCTCACGCTGTTCCAGCGTGTTACCGGCCTCAGGCATGGCCCGCTTGCGGAGACAACATCCACAATTGCAGGCCGAGCAGACCGAGCGCACGGTCGTAGCGCTGCTCCACCGGTGTATCGAATATGACGGCGATGTCGGCACCTACCGTCAACCAGCTGTTTTCTCCAAGCTCTGACTCCAGCTGGCCTTCGGCCCAGGCCGAATAACCGAGTGACACCAGTACGCGGCGCGGCCCGGCGCCGGTGGACAGGGCCTCCAGCACATCCTTGGAGGTGGTCATCTCCAGCCCGCCGGGAATACTCATGGTGGACGCGTAGACCGATTCGCCGGATTTCTCGCCGACGGCAAGAAACGGCTCATGCAGCACAAAACCCCGATCCACCTGAACCGGCCCGCCATGGAATACCGGCGCGCGCACCAGATCGGGCCGCCCCAACGGCAACTCCACCTTGTCAAACAGTCCCTTGAGGTCAATGTCGCTCGGCTTGTTGATCACCAGCCCCAATGCACCGCGCTCACTGTGCTCGCACACATAGACCACACTGCGTGCAAATGACAGGTCTTCCAGCCCGGGCATGGCGATCAGGAAATGATTCGTCAGGTTGATGGGAGCAAAATCGCCGGGCATCTGGGAATTCTAGCGGTCAACATGGACAGACAATTTGCCAGCGGCTTGATGTGGTTCCGGCGCGACCTGCGGCTGGACGACAACGCAGCACTACACGCCGCACTGCGCGCCTGCGCCAGGCTGCATTGCGTGTTCGTGTTCGACACCGATTTGCTGTCCTCGTTGCCCCGGGCAGACCGGCGCGTGGAGTTCATCCGCGAGTCACTGCGGGAACTCGACTCGCTGCTGCGCGAGGCCAGCGGCCAGCCTGAGGGCGGACTCATCGTGTGCCACGGTTCCGCCGCGCATGTGCTGCCGGCCTTGGCCAGGGAGTTGGACGTGCAGGCGGTGTTTGCGGCCCACGACTACGAGCCAGTCGCACTGCAGCGCGACCGCCAGGTGCTCGGTCGGCTCGCCGACGCCGGTATCACGCTGCAGACCTGCAAGGACCATGTGGTCGTCGAGGGCCGCGAACTGTTGACCCAGTCCGGCACACCCTACACCGTATTCACGCCGTACAAAAACGCCTGGCTGTCGCGTCTGGCAGCGACGCCCGTGCCGTCACACGATGCCAGCGCCTGGTATGGCAGGCTGGCGCCGCGCCCGCAGGCGCATCGGCAACCGGTACCCGAGCTGGCGCAGCTCGGCTTCGAGCCGACAAACCTCGGCGCATTACGCATCCCGACCGGGAGCAGTGGTGCGCAGACGCTGTTTGCCGAGTTCTTCGAGCGCATGGATGACTACGATGCGACGCGCAATTTCCCAGCTGTCAAGGGCCCGAGTTACCTCGGTGTGCACCTGCGTTTTGGCACGGTCTCGGTGCGCCGTCTGGTGACGGTCGCCTGGCAGCGTCATCTGCAGGGCAGCGCTGGCGCCACAGTCTGGCTCAGTGAACTGGTATGGCGGGAGTTTTACGCGCAGATATTGGCCAACTTCCCGCATGTGGCCGAACGGGCGTTCAAACCCGACTACGACAACATCGTGTGGGAACACGGCAAGGCGGCGCGAGGCCACTTCGCCGCCTGGAGCGCCGGGCGCACCGGTTATCCCCTGGTCGACGCGGCCATGGCACAAATCAACCAGACCGGTTACATGCACAACCGGCTGCGCATGGTGGCCGCCAGCTTTCTGGTGAAGGACCTGGGCATCGACTGGCGCTGGGGTGAACGCTACTTCGCGGAAAAACTCAACGATTTCGACCTGTCGGCGAACAATGGCGGCTGGCAATGGGTCGCCTCCAGCGGTTGTGACGCACAACCGTACTTCCGCATCTTCAACCCGGTGACGCAGAGCCTCAACTTTGATCCGCAGGGCAAGTTCATCCGGCGTTACCTGCCGCAGCTCGCCAAGCTGGCGGATGGGCAAATCCATGCGCCCTGGAGCGCCAGCAGCACGACACTGCAGGCCGCCGGTGTGCGCCTGGGCGATAACTACCCGGCACCGCTGGTGGCGCACGACGAGGCGCGGGCACGCACGCTGGCGCGTTACGCGGTGGTGCGCCAACCGGCGGCTGCCCCCAAGCGACGGCGCACGGTTTGAGGGGCCCCGGTCAAGCCATGCCGTCGGCTGCCGCGGGTATCGCGCAATAGTGGCGCACCAGGCCCAGCAGTTCTTCTTCGGAATAAGGCTTTCCCAGGTAGTGGTCCACACCCAATTCGCGCGCGTGCTCGCGGTGCTTTTCGGCGATACGCGAGGTGATCATGATGATGGGCAAGGCGCGCAGGCGGTCACTGCCCCGGATATTGCGCGCCAGATCAAACCCGTCCATGCGCGGCATCTCGATGTCGGACAACACCACACTCGGCAATTCGTCCTGCAGACGTTCCAGCGCCTGAAGGCCGTCATTGGCCAGAGCAACCCGGTAACCCTCCCGTTTGAGCAGGCGCTGGGTGACGCGGCGCACGGTGATCGAGTCGTCCACCACCAGCACCAGCGGTAGCTGTGCCGCAGCAGTCGCCACAGCAACGATGCCAGTTGTGTTATCTGCCGCGCTGCCCGCTGCCGGCTGCTGGCGCGCCTGCAACTGCAACACATTCGCCTGCTCACCATAGACGGTGGCGAGCGCCACCGGGTTGTAAATCAGCACCACGGCACCCGAGGCCAGCACCGACATGCCGGTCAGCCCCGGCACGCGCGACAACTGGGGGCCC
>JANLVB010000022.1:0-11095 GCA_031363785.1 Betaproteobacteria bacterium | reverse complement strand
CTTGGCCCGGCCCTGGCCAAACGCCTCCATCGACAACAGGGCACCCGGCCCGGCAATGCCGGCGGCGGCCGTGGCACCGATCAGGCGGCGCCGCGTGAGGTTTGCAGAATCGCGCATCAAATTCTCCTGGAGTTGGTGTTTGTGCAAGCAATTCTGATGACACTGGCGTGTACACGCAAGAACTGATTTTGTCTATGCATGATGCCGAAATTAGAGCGGCATCCGACCCGAAATCAAACCCTTACCACGCGCCCCGGATTCATCAGGTTGGTCGGGTCCAGCGCGCGTTTGATGGCGCGCATCAGGTCCAGGGCGACGGCCGATTTGTGGCCCGGCAATTTGTCAACCTTCAGGCTGCCGATACCGTGTTCGGCCGAGATGGAGCCATCAAAACGTGTTACCGAGTCAAACACCAGCGTGTTGATGCTGCTCTCGTGCTGCAGCAAGAAGGCCTGGCCGTCGGTGCCTTGCGGGCATTGCACGTTGTAGTGCAGGTTGCCATCGCCCAGATGGCCGAAATTGACCAGGCGCACACCGGGCAGGGCAAGCTGCAGCAGGGCGTCGGTGGTACGCACGAACTCTGGAATGCGGGATATCGGAATCGAGATGTCGTGTTTGACGTTCAGCCCTTCCGTGGCCTGCGCCAGCGGGATGTTTTCGCGGATGCGCCACAACTGTTGTGCCTGCGTCAGGCTCTCGGCCACCACGGCGTCGGTGACGCAGCCCTGCTCCATGGCGGCTTGCAGCAGTTGCTCGAACTGCTCCCGCGCATGGCGCTCGGACTCATGGTCCGAGTTCTCCAGCAACACACACCACGGGGTGCTGTCGTAGAGCGGAATGGCGGGCTGCGGGTGGTGTTTGTCCACCAGGGAGAGGGCGAACTGCCCCATCACCTCGAAGCCGGTGAGGCCGCTCGCCAGGTGGCGCTGTGCCAGGGCGAGCAGAGCCAGCGCATGATCGAGCGACGGTACGGCGGCCCAGGCGGTGAGCTGCGCCGCCGGTTTGGGCACCAGTTTCATGGTGGCGGCCGTGATGATACCCAGCGTGCCCTCGGAGCCGATGAACAGATGGCGCAGGTCGTAGCCGGTGTTGTTCTTGCGCAGGCCGGACAAACCGTCCCAGATGTCGCCCTGCGCCGTGACGACTTCCAGCCCCAGGCACAGGTCACGCGTGTTTCCGTAACGCACCACCTGGGTGCCGCCGGCATTGGTGCCCAGATTGCCGCCGATGGTGCAGCTACCTTCGGCGGCCAGGCTCAGCGGGAACAGAAAGCCGGCGTCCTGCGCCGCACGCTGCAGATTCTGCAACACACAGCCGCCGTCCACCGTCATGGTCAGGTTGGCGCCGTCGATGGCCCGGATGCGCGCCATGCGTTGCAGGCTCAGCACGATCTGCCGGCCGCTGGTGTCGGGTGTGGAACCCACCACCATGCCGGTGTTGCCGCCTTGCGGCACCAGACTGAGGCCGGTTGCCGCCTGCTGCGCGGCACATGACTTGACTACCTGTGCGACCTCTGCCGTGCTGGCGGGCCGCAGCACGGCCAAGGCTTCGCCGTTGCTGCGTTTGCGCCAGTCTTGCTCCCACGGGGCAAGGTTGGCGCCGCTGCTGTCACGGGTCAGCACGTTTGCCGCACCGATGGCGCTGCGCAATGTGTCAAGCAACCGGGATGTTGCGGCTTCCAAATCGCTCAGGCCTGTTGGGGCAGCGCCGGACCGGCCAGTGCGGCGTTGCGCAGACGCAGCCGCACGTGCAGGGCGCAG
This sequence comes from Betaproteobacteria bacterium, assembly GCA_031363785.1. Classification (GTDB taxonomy): domain Bacteria; phylum Pseudomonadota; class Gammaproteobacteria; order Burkholderiales; family Burkholderiaceae_C; genus CAISIP01. The sequence goes on along the minus strand of JANLVB010000022.1, from coordinate 9,335 downwards.
GCGCCAAACAGCACCACACACAGGGCCACCTGGGTCAGCGCCAGCCAGGAGCCGGGCGCCTTGTCGCCCCAGGCGCGCACCACACCCTCAGTGAAATAGAGCCACACCAGCAGGCTCAGCCAGCGGTAGGTGTACATGCGGTTTTTCAGCAGGCCGGCCAGCGGGATACACAGCGGCAAGACCTTGAGCACCAGCCAGGAGCCGCCGGGGCGCAGCGGCGCCAGCCAGAGCTCCCAGGCCAGGCCGAGCAGTACCATGGCGAGCAGGCTGCCGACGGCGAGTTTGCGGGTCAGGGCGACGGCCGAATCGGTGTTTTGCATGGTCAATGGCATCATACCGGCCATGGCAATGACCCTGAATATCGCGGCCCTGCTGAACAGCGTGGCGACTTTTCCCTGGCGCAGCACCGCGCGCACGCTGCGCGAGAGGTTTCGGGAGGACCGTCTGGGTTTGACCGCCGGCAGCCTCACTTTCACCACCACCATTGCGCTGGTGCCTTTCATCACCGTGGCGCTGGCGGTATTCACCGCCTTTCCGATGTTCGGCAAGCTACAGGGGGTATTGCAGAAGTGGCTGGTGGCGAGCCTGGTACCCGACAACATCGCACGCCAGGTGCTGGGTTACCTGACGCAGTTTGCCGGCCAGGCGAACCGTCTCGGCACCCTGGGCGTGGTGTTGCTGTTCATCACGGCGCTGGCGCTGGTCATGACCATCGACCGTACCCTCAACGGCATCTGGCGCGTGCGCCAGCCCCGACCGCTGGCACAGCGGCTGCTGGTGTACTGGGCCGGCATGACCCTGGGGCCGCTGTTGCTGGGCGGCAGCGTGGCGCTCACCTCGTTCGCGCTGTCGGCATCCAAGGGACTGATAGGCGTATTGCCGGGTGGCGTCGGGCTGCTGCTCGATGTGGTGCAGTACGCCATATTGGCGGCGGCGGTGGCCGCGATGTACCACTTTGTGCCAAATACCCCTGTGCGCTGGTCCCATGCCTGGGCCGGTGGCCTGTTTGTGGCGACGGCGATCGAGCTTGCGCGCAATCTGCTGGTGGTGTACCTGGTCAAGGTGCCAACCTATTCCGTCGTCTACGGCACCTTTGCCACGGTGCCTATCCTGCTGGTGTGGATTTATCTGGCCTGGCTGATCGTACTGCTGGGCGCAGTGATCACGGCCTATTTGCCCAGCCTGTTGTCGGGTGTGGTGCGTCGCGACCTCGGTGCCGGCTGGCTATTTCAGCTCTGCCTGGAGACGCTGCAGGCCTTGCACCAGGCCAAAAGCAGTAGCCAAAAAGGGCTGACCATCCCACAACTGGCCGACAACATCCAAGTCAGCCACCTGGGCGTGGAGGTGGCGCTGCACGCGCTGCTTGCAGTGGACTGGGTGGCCCGGGTCGAGCCGCAAGCAGGGCAGCAGGAGGCGCGTTTTGTGCTGCTGGCGGACCCTGACCACTCGCCACTTGAGCCACTGGTGCACCAGGTTTTGCTGCGTCGCTCCGAGTCTACCGCTGCAGTGTGGGACAAGTTGCCACTGGGCAGCTTGCGTCTGCGCGATGTGTTGTAGCCGGGTAGCGATACCGCACTGGATCGATCGATGCGCCAGACGCTGAACGCGGCGACCGCCGCACTGTTGACCGTTGCGCCACTGCTGTGGGCGGGCAATGCGGTGGTGGGTCGCCTGGTGGCCGACCAGGTGTCGCCATTGCTGCTCAACTTTTTGCGTTGGGTGGTGGCCTTTGTCATCCTGTTGCCGCTGGCATGGCCGGTACTGCGCCCGGGCAGCCCACTGTGGGCCTGCTGGCGGCGCTACACGCTGCTCGGATTGCTCGGGGTCGGCCTGTACAACGCGTTCCAGTATGCGGCGCTGCAGACATCGACCCCGATCAACGTGACGCTGGTCGGAGCCAGCACACCAATCTGGATGATGGCCGTGGGCCATCTTTTCTTTGCCGTGCCCGTCACTAGGCGCCAGGTGGGCGGTGCTTTTCTGTCCATTGCCGGGGTCGGCCTGGTGCTCAGCCACGGGCAGTGGTCGCAGTTGCTGTCCTTGCGGTTGGTGCCGGGCGATGTGTTCATGCTGCTGGCAACCCTGTCCTGGGCCTTTTATAGCTGGCTGTTGCTGCGCACCACCGAACCGGCCACCGTGCGCCAGGACTGGGCTGCATTCCTGCTGGCGCAGATGGTTTTCGGCCTGGCCTGGTCGGGCGGCTTTGCTGCTGTGGAATGGGGCGTCGGTGCGGCCGTGACGCAATGGGGCTGGACGCTGGTGGCGGCGCTGCTCTATGTGGCCATCGGGCCAGGCATCCTCGCCTACCGCAGTTGGGCGCTCGGTGTGCAGCGCGTCGGGCCTAATGTGGCGGGCTTCTTCTCCAACCTCACGCCGCTGTTTGCAGCGCTGATGTCGGCCGTCTTTCTGGGTGAGTGGCCGCAGCCCTACCATCTGGCCGCGTTTGTGCTGATCGTCGGCGGGATCGTGGTTTCGTCGCGTGGAACAACTGCCCGTGATTGACGCGTGCCGGCAAATGTCATAACATACAAACAAGCGCCGAACGGGTTCGGTCAAGTTGTCCAAAAGGGTCTGAAGCCATGGCTGTCCACACGTATTCGAGCCGCGAATTCACGCGCGATGTCAGCGCCGCGAAGCAGGCCACTGCCGACGGGCCGGTGTTCATCACAGACCGGGGGCGGCCAGCCTTTGCGCTGTTGCGCATCGAAGACTACTACCGACTGACGGGGCGGCCGAGCCAATCGCTGCTGGCCTTGATGGATGCCATCCCGGGCGGCGCGGATGGCGAGTGGGAAGTCCCACATTTGCAGGTCGAATTCCAAGCCGCAACGCTCGAGTGAGGCCGCGCCCCCGTGTATCTGCTCGACACCAATGTGATTTCAGAATTGCGCCAGGGCAAGCCACACCAGTCGCCCGAGGTGCGAAAGTGGGCGGCCAGCCAGCCGGCGAATCAGTTGTTTCTGTCGGCGGTCACGATTCTTGAGCTGGAGAAAGGCGCGCTGGCCCTGGAGCGCCGCACACCGCCGCAAGGCAGTGCCATTCGGACTTGGTTGTTGGCGCTGCGCTCCGCTTTTGCCGGCCGTATCCTGCCGTTCACCGAGTCCACCGCGATCCGCTGCGCCGCCATGCATGTGCCCAATCCGCGCTCGGAACGCGACGCGATGATCGCTGCAACCGCAGTGGAGCACGGGCTGACCGTGGTGACGCGCAACAGCGCCGACTATGCCGGCACCGGCGTGTTGTGGGTGAACCCGTTTTTGGCGTGAGTGACTTTTTGTGTCGCGGCACTGAACCGGTCTGCCCCCACAGACCAAAGTCAACCCTGCATCACCCCCCACACCCGCGCCGGCGTCAACGGCATCTGCAGCGTCGCGCAGCGGTGTGCAAAGCCGTTGCGCGCCAGCGCGTCGGCCACAGCGTTCACCACGCAGGGTGTGGCGCCTATGGTGCCGAGCTCGCCCACACCTTTCACGCCCAGCGGATTGTTCTTGCACGGGGTGGACTGGTCCATCTGGTTGCGAAACACGGGGGTGATGTCGGCGCGTGGCGCGCAGTAGTCCATCAGGCTGCCGGTGAGTAGTTGGCCCGACTCGGGGTCGTACACCACCTGCTCCACCAGTGCCTGGCCGATCCCCTGGATGGCGCCGCCGTCGAGCTGGCCGACCACGATCATCGGATTGACCACGCGGCCGACGTCGTTCACCGAGGTGTAGGTCAGCACCTGCACTTCACCGGTCTCGGGCGTCAGCTCCACTTCGCACACATGGCAGCCGTTGGGCCACGACGGGCCACTGACGGAGCTGGTCGACTCCAGGTGGATGCGCTGCAGGTCCTGCGCCGCCGCCAGATCAAACAGGCCAATGCCGATGTCGGTACCCTTCACACTGAATCGCCCAGCAGCGTAGTCGATGTCGTAGGCGGCGGCCTCCAGCCGGGTCGCCGCCAGCTCGCGCGCACGCTCGACGGTGCGTTCGGACCCGGTGCGCACAGCCGAGCCACCGGCAAAGATCGAACGCGAGCCGCCGCTGCCAAAGCCGTCGCCGCGGTCGGTGTCGCCCAGCACCACCCGCACCTGTTCGATCGGCACGTCGAATACATCGACCACCAGTTGCGCCAGCGAGGTCGCAATACCCTGGCCCATGCCGTTGACGGCGGCGAAGACCTCGATCACGCCGTCGGCCAGCACGGTGACGGTGACCCGCTCCTCAAACACGTTGCCACCGGTCCACTCCAGAAACGTCGCCAGGCCCAGGCCGCGCCACTTGCCGGCGCCGCGCGACTGCGCTTCGCGTTGCGCAAAACCGTCCCAGTCGGCCAGCGCCAGGCCCTGGTTCATCACATGCTCGAAGCGCCCGCTGTCATAGACCTGCGCCATCGCGTTCTTGTAGGGCATCTGCTCTGGCTGGATGAAGTTGCGCCGGCGCAGCGCGACCCGGTCGATGCCGGTCTGGCGCGCCGCCTCGTCCATCAAGCGCTCGATGATGTGGATCGCCTCCGGCCGGCCGGCACCACGGTAGGCGCCAACCGGCGCCGTGTTCGTCAGCACCGCCTTGAAATGGAAGTCGATCGTCTGGATGTCGTAGACACTGGTCTGCACCCACGGCCCGACCAGCAGCGGTATCGCGACTCCCGTGCCGGTGGCGTAGGCACCCACATTGGCATGTGCGTGCACGCGCAGTGCCAGTATGCGGCCGCCGGCGTCGAGCGCGATCTGCGCATGGCTCTCGGTGTCGCGCCCGGTGGCGCTGCTGAGGAATTCTTCGCTGCGCTCGGAGATCCACTTGACGGCGCGCTTGAGTGTCCAGGCACACCAGGCGGTGACCGCGTCCTCCGGATGCATGCCGCCTTTCATCCCGAAGCCCCCCGCCCACGTCGCCCACCGTCACACGCACCTGTTCGCGCGGGATGCCGAGTATGTCTTTGCTCAAGGTGTTGCGTACGCCGCTGGGCATCTGGCTGCTCATGCGCAGCGTCAGCCGGCCGTCGGTGGCGTCGACAAAGGCGAGGATGGATCGCGGCTCCAGCGTGATGGCTGCCAGGCGCTGGTTGGTGATGTCCAGTGACACCACATGGGCCGCCTTGTCGAAAGCCTGCGCTGCGGCTGCTGCGTTACCGTGGCGTATCTCGGCGGCGATGTTGTCGGGTGCGTCGGCACATACCACAGGCGCACCCGCAGCGATGGCATCGGCCAGGCACACCACCATCGGCAGGTCTTCGTACTCCACCACTACCGCCTCGGCGGCGTCACGCGCCTGCTGCAGCGTGTTTGCCAGCACCACGGCGACGGCTTCACCGACAAACCGGGCGCGGTCGACTGCCAGCGCGTGGCGCAGCGGGCTGGCGCCGGGCGCACCACCGGCGCGCCCGAAACCGGTGTTGCAGGGCATCGGCTTCATGCCGGCCGCCACCAGGTCGGCGCCGCAATACACCGCCGCCACACCGTGCGCGGCCAGTGCTGCGGATTTGTCGACCGAGACAATGCGTGCGTGCGGATACGGTGAGCGCACAAAACACACCCGCAACAGCCCGGCATAACTGCTGTCGTCGGTTATGTCGTCGGTATAACGCCCTTCGCCGCGCAGCAGCTTGTCGTCTTCGATGCGTCGAACGGCCTGGCCGCTGCCAAAGCGGGTGTTGGATGGGTCCATCGTGTTCCTGTGCTGTCTGGTGTCACTGTCGGCGGCGTGTTCTCACGGCCTCACTACCATTGTGCTGCATCGGCAGTGTCGCGTGCCAGTGCGCTGCTGTGCTCATCCCTCGCGCAGTACATAGACATCGTGGGTACCGTCCTTGCCCTTGATGGTGATGCCTGGGCGCAGGTCGAATTCGAACTGATCGGCAACCAGTTGGTAGCTTGACTGCGAGACCTGGATGCGCCCGGGCAGGCCGTGTGACTCCATGCGTGCGGCGACGTTGACCACATCACCCCAGACGTCGTACAACTGGCGCGATTGCCCGATCACACCGGCCACCAGTTCTCCCGAGGCGATGCCGATGCGCAGTTGCAGCCCCTCGAAGGCACGGACGGCCAGCAGCATGTCGCGTGCCAGCTCCACCAGCACCCGGGCATGGTCGGGCGTCGCCTCAGGCACGCCGGAGGCCACCATGTAGGCGTCGCCGATGGTCTTGATCTTGGTCAGGCCGCGGCGCTCGACACACTGGTCGAAATGCTCGAAGACACGGGACAACAGGGCCACCAGCTTTTCGGGTGCCATGCGTTCGGCCATGCCGGTGAAGCCGACGATGTCGGCAAACAGGATCGAGCAGTTGGCGTGGCGCTCGGCAAAGGCCTCACCCCGCGACAGCAGCCGCTCGGCGATGGTGCGCGGGAACATGCCCCCGACCAGGCCGACAAAGCGGTTGTGTGCCCGGTTCAGGTAGTTCTCCATGCGGTTGATGTCCCCGGCAAACACGTAGACCAGCAGGTACAGCGAGCCCATGGCAATGCCGTTGTTGGCCCAGATGCCGCCGCTGCGTACGTCATCCGGCACGGCATAACCGGTGGCAAATGCGAAGTTGGTGCTGGCAAAAAATGCCGCCGTACCGAGGCAGAGCAAGGGAATGCCTTGGTGCAGCCAGACGTTTTCGCCCTTGAGCATCAGGAATGCCGCGATCGCCAACGGCAGCAGAAAGTGGTGCACTGAACGCGGCACGGCCGCGCTCGGCACGTCCATGAACAGCGCCATCGTGACAAACACGGCAAACAGGCTCAGGTTGATGACCACCGTGGCGGCGCGGATGAGCTTTCTGTAGGTCATCCAGGCCACGGCAATGCCCACGCCGACCAACACACACTCGCCGGTGGTCACGAACCAATCAGCACGCAGCGCAAAAAATACCGCGTAGGCGGAACCAAACACGACCAGTACGGCGCTGAATGTGAGCAGCATGATGCGCACGCGTCGGGTGTGTGTGGTGTGCGCGTCGCGCAGCACCATGTAGGCCTCGGACGGATCCGGTGCAACGGGTGGGGCGTGGCTCGCGAGCTCGGGCACCATCTGCGCCTCACCCGGTCACAAAGCCGGCATGCAGGAAGCCACGAAAGCGCGCCCGTGCACTGCGCTGCGGTGTCCCGATCAGGCGGTAATCCGGAAAACGCGTCAGGAAGCGCCCGATGGCGACTCGCCCCTCCAGCCGCGCCAGGCTCAGCCCTGCGCACTTGTGGATGCCAAAACCGAACGCCAGATGGCGGTTGTCGGCCCGCCTCAGGTCGAGTTGTGCCGGATTGCGAAACTGCGCCGGGTCGCGGTTGGCAGCGCCAATACACAGCGTGATGAGCGCACCAGCAGGCAAGGCGACACCACCCACCGTGCAGGCCGTGCGCGAGCGCCGGTTGCCGAGCTGGTTGGACGACTCGAAGCGCAGAAATTCTTCGACCGCGCTGTCGAGCACTGCCTGTTGCGCGTCCGCCTGCGGCGCGGCTCGCATGTCATGTACGAGGTCGGATCGTGCCTGCGGGTGGTGGTGCAGGCAGACCAGCGCATTGCCAATCAGGTTGCTGGTGGTTTCGTGGCCGGCATTGAGGATGAAGATGCAGTTGTGCAGCAATTCCTTCTCCGACAAGGGCTCGCCGCCGTTCCGTTCCTCGCCCAAGATGAGACGCGTGAGAACATCGTGTTCCGGGTCACCTGGGTGTTTGCGGCGCTCGGCAACCAGCCCGCGCAGGTAGTCGCAAAACGCCAGCACGCTGGTGTTGCCGAGCGCCTCCTGTTGCGGCGTCAAGGCGCTCTCCAGGGCGCCGAGGATGGCCAACGACCAGCCTCGCAGCGGGCCGCGGTCGGCCGTGGGTACACCGAGCAGGTTGCCGATCACCTGCACCGGAATGGCACTCGCGAATTCATCAATCAGGTCACCACCGCCCTGCCGGGCCAACTTGTCAAGCAGCCGGTCGACCAGCACCGTGAGGGCGCTCTCCATGCTGCTGATGCTGCGCCGCGTCAAGGCACCCATGATGAGTTTGCGCACACTGGTGTGCAGCGGCGGGTCGTTGAACACCAGGCTCGTGGTGTGGTGTTCGAACAGGGCTCCGTCCCTGTATTTCGGCGCAAATTCCACCCTCTTGTCGGAGCTGAAGGTGTGGGCGTCACGGTACACCGCCACCAGGTCGGCATACCGGGTCAGAAACCAGGAGCCATCGGGCATCCGGTGCACCGGTGTGCTGGTGCGCAACAGGTCGTACACCGGGTAGGGATCGGCATAAAAATCGTCCGGCAGGGCCCGCAGATCGAAGCTGCGTGCAATCTGCTGTGCGCGCGCCGGCGTCATTGGGCCAGAAAGTCGCGTAGCGCTGCCAACACTGGGTCGGGCGCCTCGAGCATCATCTGGTGTCCCGCGTCGACCCGCACCACCCGGGCGTTGCGGGCCCAGCCAACCAATGGCTGGGCCGCCCTGGGCGGCGTCATCTGGTCCTTGCTTCCCAGGATAAACAGTGTCGGTGCGCGCACCTGCTGCATCGCCGACTCGCCATCGGCATACCGGTCACAAGCGGCAAAGCCGATATGAAACACGTTCTCAGTCCGGTTGCTGGCCAGCAACCGTCGCATCAGTGCGCGTGAACCACCATAGACCCAGGTACCAGGCCCCAGCGAGGAGGGCGGTGGTGCCAGCGTGGAGTGCGAAAACACGTTGACCATGTCGATCGCTTTTTGCGGCGTGTTGAGCGCACCATCGAGCAGTGCCGCCGATACCTTCATCGGATAGGCCACACCCAGCAACACCAGATGGCTGACCCGTTCGGGTGAGCGCGCGGCCAATTCCAGCGCGATCAGTGCGCCAAAGCTGTGCCCCACCAGCGCCGCCGTGGGTACTGCGGCGGCGTCCAGCAGCGCCCGCACAAATGCAGCTGCTTCCTGTACCGTGGTGGGTGCTTTGCCGGCGCTTTTGCCGTGGCCCGGCAGATCAGGCGCCAGCACGTTCCAGCCGTGGTTGGCCAGGTAGCGGGTTTGCAGTATCCACACGCTGTGGTCGTTGAGCACACCGTGGATGAAGACTACCGTGGGTTTGGCCGGGTCGAAGGGCTTGGCGCCCGTATAGCAGTAGGTGCGAGCCCCGCTGACAACAAGTTCCATGCTCAGCCCCCTGCCTTTTCGGCCGCTTTGAGTGCGCGTTGGAGGTCGTCCAGCAGGTCGTCCGCGTCCTCCAGGCCAATCGACAGGCGGATCGTACCCTGGGTGATGCCGCCGGAGGCCAGCGCCTCGTCACTCATGCGGAAATGGGTGGTGCTGGCCGGGTGGATCACCAGGCTGCGGCAGTCGCCCACATTGGCCAGGTGGCTGAACACCTGCAACGCGTCGACGAAGGCCCGGCCCTGCGCGCGGCTGCCCTTGAGGTCGAAA
>JANLVB010000020.1:0-6784 GCA_031363785.1 Betaproteobacteria bacterium | reverse complement strand
CGCATCATCACCGATCTGGCTGTTCTCGATGTAACGCCGCATGGCCTGCGGGTGGTGGAACTCGCGCCCGGCGTGACGCGCGAAGAACTGCAATCCAAGACAGGCGTGGCATTGCGGTGAGCCCGATGGAGGCGCTGGTGGCACTCTGGCGACTCGGCCAGTTGCCAGCTGGTGCGCTCGAGCGGGTGTCCCTTACCGGTGCCGACCCGGTATTGCCCTCTTCCTTTTGTGTCGGCACCGCGGCCCAGGCAAGCATCGCGGCAGCGGCACTGGCTGCGACCGAATTCGGCACCCTGCGCGGGCAGCCCGAGCAGGGCGTGGCAGTGGACATGGCGCACGCAGTAGCGGAGTGCAGTGGCTGGTTCAGCATTGACGGCCGCGTGCCGGAAGCCTGGGACAAGTTTTCGGGCTTGTACCGCTGCGTCGACGGCTGGGTCCGCATCCATACCAATTTTGCACACCACCGCGTGGGGGCACTCAAGCTGCTGGGGCTGGACCAGGAGACGGCACAACGGGCGGATGTGCAACAAGCCCTGCTGGGCTGGAAGGCAGTGGAATTCGAGCAGGCGGCGGCAGAAAACGGCATGGTCGTGGCGGCAGCACGCAGTTTCGATAGCTGGGATACACACCCCCAGGGCCGCACCATCGCAGGCCAAGCCTTGCTCAGTTTCGAGCGTATCGGTGACGCGCCAGCACGCCGCTGGGCCGGGCTCGCGCCCACCGATTTGCCGCTGCGCGGTGTGCGCGTGCTGGACCTGACGCGTATTCTGGCCGGCCCGGTGGGTGGGCGCACCCTGGCAGCGTATGGTGCCGACGTGATGCTGGTGAATGCGCCGCATTTGCCGAACATCGAATCCATCGCCGATACCAGCCGCGGAAAATTGTCGGCATTGCTCGACCTGTGTGGCGCACCGGGCCAGGCCGGGCTCGACGCGCTGTTGGCCACCGGCCATGTATTCATCCAGGGTTACCGGCCGGGCGCCATGGACGCGCTGGGCTTTGGCGTCGCCGCGATTGCCGCGCGCCACCCGGGGATTGTCTGTGTGTCGCTTTCAGCCTACGGCGACGCGGGCCCCTGGGGCGAACGGCGCGGCTTCGATTCGCTGGTGCAGACCGCCACCGGCTTCAATCTGGCAGAGGCGCAAGCCGCTGGAGCAGCCGAGCCGCGCGCCATGCCAGCGCCGATTCTTGACTATGCCACCGGCTTTCTGATGGCGTTTGCGACCTCGGCGGCATTGCGGCGCCAGGCCCGGGAGGGCGGCAGCTGGCATGTGCGGGTGTCGCTGGCACGCACCGCGCTGTGGCTGCGCCAGCTGGGGCGATTGGCCGATGGCTTTTCCGTGGGCAAGCTCGACCGCCGCCGGTACGTGGAGACCACCGCCTCAGGCTTCGGCCGCCTGGCTGCAGTGCGCCACAGTGCACAGCTCAGCCGCACGCCACCGGCCTGGGCCCGCCCGTCGGTGCCACCGGGAACCCATCCGCCGCAGTGGCCCTGAACGGCTCAACGGGCGCCAGCCGCCTCCAGCAGAGTGACCATGGCAGCATAACCCCGCGTACGTGCCAACTGCAGCGGCGTGGCGCCCTGGCGGTCGGCCAACTGCAGATTGGCGCCGGCCGCCACCAGGGCGCGTAATGTCGCCTGATGCCGCGCACCGCCGTCACCCAGCACGATGGACTCGATGAGCGCCGTCCAATGCAGGTTGTTCACATGGTCCAGCGGTGCACCAGCGGTTATCAGCTGGCGCACCACGCCGTCGTGACCCAGATGCGCGGCGGCTATCAATGCGGTGCCGTCGTAGCGGCTGGTGATCTGTTTGGCGCTGGTGCCGAGCGCCAATAACAGGCGCAGTGTTTCTTCGTCATCTGCCACCGCCGCGATGGTGACAGCGTCATAACGGTCGTTCTCCAGCAATTGGGTGTTGGCCCCGGCCTGCACCAGTGCGCGGATGGCGGCACGTTGCCGGGCGAACGTGGCCACATGGATCGGCGTGCGGCCGTGGCCATCGCGGCTGTCGACAACAGTCGCACTGGCTGCCAGCCGTTGGATGGCCGCCGTGTCGCCCTTGTGCGCCGCAGCATGCAGGCCGACATAAGCCGCAGCTTCTGCGGCGCTGGGTGCGCGTTGCGCAGCGGCGCTGCCCAGGGCGGTAAATAACGCCGCGGCTGCCAGCAACTGCCATCGCCTTCGGGTGGTGTGTCTGTGGTATTGCATCTTTGCTCCAAGGCTATCAAGCTTTGTAGCAGAACATTACGCCACAATGGGGCGGTGACCGATGATGCCGCACCCCACAAACGCCGCGTGCGTTACGTCGGCACCCATCCACGCAGTTTCGGCGAAAAATACAAGGAGCTCGACCCGACGCGCCATGCCGATGAGCTGCACAAGGTGATGCAGCGCGGCCAGACACCGGCGGGCATGCACCGCCCCATCTGTGTTGACGAGATACTCGACATCCTGCAACCCCGGCCTGGTGAAACTGCGCTTGACGCCACCCTGGGGTTTGGTGGCCACACGCAGCAGATCCTGCCGCGCCTGTTGCCCGGCGGGCGGCTGTTTGGCCTGGACGTTGACCCGATCGAGTTGCCACGCACCGAGGCACGTTTGCGCGGCCTTGGTTTTACCGCTGCCGAGCTGGTCGTGCGGCGTATCAACTTTTCGGAGCTGGCAAGCCTGCTGCCCGAGGCCGGTGGCGGTTTCGACATCGTGCTGGCTGATCTCGGTGTGTCGTCGATGCAGATCGACAACCCGGCGCGCGGTTTCAGCTTCAAGACCGACGGCCCGCTGGATCTGCGCCTGGACCCTGGCTGTGGCCAGTCGGCGTCGCAGCTGTTGCAGGCCGTCACCAGGCAGCGCCTGCGGGATCTGCTGGTGGACAACTCCGACGAGCCATTTGCCATTCCCCTGGCTGCTGCCCTGCAGGGCCAGTACATCGAGACCACCACACAGTTGGCAGACTTGGTGCGCCATACACTGGCATTGGCCTTCAAGCGCAGCATGCCGCAGGACGAGCGCGCCGCCGAAACCAATAAAGTGCTGCAGCGCACATTCCAGGCGCTGCGTATCGAGGTGAACGACGAGTTCGGCGCGCTGGACCGGTTTCTGGAACAGTTGCCGGCTTGCCTGAATCCGGGTGGCCGGGTGGCGCTGCTGAGTTTTCATTCCGGCGAGGACCGGCGCGTGAAAAAGGCTTTCCAGGCCGGCGAGCGCAGCGGCGTCTATGCACGGGTGGCGGCCGACCCCATCAGGGCGTCGTTCGATGAGCGCCGGGCGAATCCGCGCTCTGCTTCGGCCAAGCTGCGCTGGGCGGTGCTGGGCGCCGCGCGCGTGCCTGCAAAAACTGAAGTGCTGGGCTCTTCTGCCTAGTCGAATTTGAAATTGAAGTCCTGCGTCGCCAGCACCGCGACGCTGTTGACGCTGCACCTGTACTGCAACATGGCTTCGCGCACCGCCGCATGAAACACGCCTGGGCCCGACAGTATCGTCACCTCCCTGACCACACCATCCTTGATCAAGGCCTGCGCCTTGACCACGCCCTGGATGCCACTGCGCTGCGCCATGCGCGGTATCAGCGGCGTCACCTGAATCGGGCACCTGATGCTGATGTCCGCCTGCTCCGCCTTGTCCGCTTTATCCAGTGATCTGGCCACAGCGGGTGCTGGCCCGGGTACCTCTGCCCGGGCTGCTGGTGGTGCAGGCTCGGGCCGCGCCACTGGTTCGGCGGCGGTCGGAGCGCCAGGCACTGTTGGTGCCAGGCCGGGCGTGTTGGCAGACGGCGCCACGGGGTCGGGCGGCGCAGTCGCAGTCGGGAGCGAAGGCGGCAGCGGCGCAGCAGCGGCGGGCGGGTTGACGGTCGGGCTTGCGGGCGGGCTCAGGGGTGGGTTCACGGTCGCGCGGGCCGCAGGATTCTTGATTGGTGGCAGCGGCAGCGGCGGCGGTGGCGCAATCACCACCTCCTGGATCACTACCGCCTGCTGCGGTTTTGCCGCACTATCTGGCGCTTTGCGGCCGACGGCCGATGCCAGCAACCAGGCCAGCAACAGATGCAGCAGCAGCACGATGACCCAGCCGCGCCAGCGGCTCCCCGGGCTGACCGGCTGATAACGGTAAGCCGTGGCTTCAGCCATTCACGGGGCAAACTGTTCACTGCCGACAACGGCGACCTGGCTCAGACCGTTGCGCCTGGAGGCAGCGAGCACTGCGACAAACACCGCGTACTGTGCATTTTTATCAGTCCGCAGGTGTAGTTCGGGCTGCTGCGCGAGCCCGGCCACGGCGGCCAGATTGGCATCGAGCTGCTGCGCGTCCATTGGTTGGCCCTGCCAGTACACAACGCCCAGTGCATCTATATCGATCTGTATTCTTTGCGGCCGCACCTGACTGGCTGGCACATGGCCCAGCGGCAGGTTCAGGTTCACCGCGTGCAGCTGGATCGGGATGGTGATGATCAACATCACCAACAGCACCAGCATGACATCGATCAACGGCGTGGTGTTGATGTCCATCATCAGCTGCGGCTCGTCAGCCGCCTGGTCGGGCACTATCTCGTAGTGCAAGCTGTTGTTCATGGCGTCGCGCTCTGGGCTCAGCTGCCAGACGGTGGCGGCTCGGTGATGAATGCAACTTTCGCGATGCCGGCGCGCTGGCACGCTGCCAGCACCTTGCCTACGCTTTCAAACTCCCCCGCCATGTCGCCGCGGATGTGCACCGCGGGCTGCGGGTTCATGCGCGACACCTGCTGCAGCCGCAGCAACAGCTCGGCCACGCTGGCGAGTCGCGCGTCGTGCCAGTAGATGGCCCCGGCCTGATTGACGGAGATGATGACGTCGCCGGGTTTGGTCAGCCGCACCTCCACCCGTTGTTTGGGCAGATTCAGCGGTATCGAGGTGGTAACCACCGGGATGGTGATCATGAAGATGATGAGCAAGACCAGCATCACGTCGACCAGCGGCGTGGTGTTGATCTGGTTGATGGTGCCGCTGTCGGCGTCGGCCGCGCCGGTCTGCATCAGCATCTGTGCTCACGATTCCGGGGGGATGAGCGGTAACGGTTTGGCGGCGGTGGCCAGCATCACGGCATGCAGGTCGTTGCCAAAGGCCTGGACACTTTCCATGGCAGACTTGTTGCGTCGCACCAGCCAGTTGTAGCCCAACACCGCAGGCACCGCCACGGCCAGGCCGATGGCGGTCATGATCAGCGCCTCACCAACCGGCCCGGCCACTTTGTCAATACTGGCCTGGCCAGACTGGCCAATCGCGATCAGGGCCTGGTAGATGCCCCATACGGTGCCAAAAAGCCCGACAAAAGGCGCCGTGGAACCGACGGTTGCCAACACCGCCAGGCCGTCCTGCAGGCGGCTTTGCACACCCGACAGGGCGCGCTGTATGCTCAATGTGACCCAGGTATTGAAATCGACCGCCTGCAACATGCCGTCGTGGCGGCTCGCGCCTTCGAGGGCTTTCTCCGCCACAAAACGAAACGGGCTGTCGGCGGCAAGCTGGTCGGTACTTTGGCGTACCGAGCCGCTGTTCCAGAAGTTGGCCTCAACCGCCTTGGCCTGTTTGGCGATGTGTGCCTGCTCGACAAATTTCGTCACCACCACATACCAGCTGGCCATGCTCATGGCAATCAGGATCAGCAGCGTGGCCTTGGCCACCAGGTCACCTTTTTCCCAGACCGCCGCAACACCGTAGGGGTTGGCTGTGGCCGGGGTCGTCTGCGCGGGTAGCGGCACCAGCGGGGCTGCTGCCGCTGCGCCGGTTGGTGCCAACGCTGGTGCTGAGGCGGACGATTGGGCCAGTGTGGCACTGCACAGCAGCAGCAACAGCAGCCCGATGATCCGGGCGGTGGGCAGCAGGGACCGGGAGAACAATTCAGACACCGTGGGACCTTTGTTAGGCAGTCAGCAGCACATGGGCTACGACCCGGCACAAACGACAAAAAACGCGTAGCGCTGAGTGTATTTGGTCGCGCTGCCGGGCGACGCTTTGTCCATTGTTGAAGGTCGAGGCAGGACCTCACAAAACCCGCATCCAACCTCATCATCATCAAATTCACACCAATCAGGCCATACAGTGGCAGCAGCGTGAAATATGCAGGCTAGGGCTGTTTGCATTCCGTGCTGACCCTTCATGAGATTCTCGAACCGGGCAAAACCCGGTGAAAGTCTCTCCGCGAACTCGATAACCTGGCGCGAGAATCTGTCATTGAACTGCTTCTTGATCCCGTCATCTGGGTCGAAAAGTTCGCTTATCAGGTCCCGTGGTTTGCTGAAATCAATTGAGGGGGCCATGGTTCAGCATTCTCGGTAGCTCGCCGTCCTGCTATCGCGAATCGGTTACTCGCTCATCTCGACGTCGGACGTCTCGTCATCATGATCATCCAAGCCGTCGCCTAGGGAACTGACCTTCTGCTTTAGCCGATCAAAGTACCCTTCTAGCTGCGCGAGAGAATCCAGACTCAAGATCACCCCAGAGGATGCGTGAGCGACCTGTTTGCGCCACTCGTTGATTTCCTGAAGCCACTTTATCTGGTTATCCTTGCTGTCGTTGCCTTTGCCAAACCCAATCAGCTTTTGAAATAGTGACCAGTTATTCACAGCAATTGTCTTGTACTCAAGAGTGCGTAGTTCCCGCACCTGGAATTGCGATCGCCGAACCTGACTGATTTGGCCTCAGATGCGGGTAGTTTCCCGCGTTTCGCGCTCACCCGGTCAGCCGAAAGAACTCCATCTGGTTTTTGTCCTGCTTTTCGAAGATGAATTTCGCCAGAGTATCGCAATCTGAG
>JANLVB010000018.1:0-9259 GCA_031363785.1 Betaproteobacteria bacterium | reverse complement strand
CACCCGGGCTTCGGGCGAGAAATGCAGCAGACCGATGGCCAGCGCGTGTATCTCGGCCGCATTTTCGGGGCGCAATTCGGTGGTCAACAACCTGGCAAAGCGGACCTGATCAGCGAACAGCCACGAATCAGATATTTTTTGCAAGGTGTTGTCCATGTAAGCAGCCGCCCGGCGCTCAGGCGTCAGATAGATCTGGCTGACACGCCAGTAATCCCAGGCGGCGTAGGTGGCAAGCAACAGCATGCCGCTGGCGATACCTGTCGCCGCGACCCGTACGCGAAGACCCGGTTCGTTGCGGCAGTTTCCTTCGGTCGCCAGCGCCGGCCAGCGGCCCTGATCAGTCGACCGTCGCCGCGTCGTCCATAACGACCAAAGACACAGACCGGTTGCGATCTGGAATGGTCCGTACCACAACGGATACTCCAACATGCTATGCAATAGTATCAACGCCAGTCCCGCCCATGCAAGCTGTCTCGTGCAAAGCGTTTCGCGCCATGGCTGCTCACGCCAAATAAGCCACGCACCGACGCCACACAGCATCAACGCAACAGGCACACCAAACTCTACCGCCAGATGCAAGGGCAGGTTGTGGGCGTTGTCCAGAATGTCACAAAACCGCTCACCCGGATAGACTGCCATGAAGTGCGCGTAATCGAGTTCGCGCCAGCCCCAGCCCGTTAATGGCCTCTCGCCGATCAGTTGCAAGACATTGGCCCACAAGGTCAAGCGGCTGGCACAAGCAGGCGCACCGTCCTTGAGCCTGGTCAAAATACCAGAGGCACTGGGGTCCAGTCCCGCGAGATGCGGCAACACCACCGATGCGATGGCATAGGTGACGATACTGGCGTACCAGGCACGGCGAATGACCGTGTTGTCCGACCAACGGTAAGAAAACACCAACGCCGACACGAGCGCCAACTGCAGCAGGCCAGTTCTTGACGCGGAGGCCGCGTTTCCTGCCCCCAGCAAAATGGCAGCTGCAATTGAACAGGCCGCCAAAATGCGCGACGCCTGCAAGCCTGCGCCCGGCCGACCTTGTGCGAAGCATAGCCCAGACAACAGAGCCACCAGGCCCAGGTTTGTCAAAGTCGCAAACTGATTGCGCTGACGCAGGTTGGCGAATGCCTCTCCAGCCGGCGCGATATTGAGCAACGGTGAGAATGCGGCAGCGGCGCCGAAGTATTGCAGCAACCCAATAAGACAACTGGCGGACGCCGCGACTACCCAGGCAAGTGCCGGTACCCTGGCAACGGCATGTGGCGCGATCGTCCGCAAAAGAACGTAGACGCTGGCACAGGCAATCGAAACCAGCCACGGAATAACATTCGGCGTCGGACCTGTGGCAACCGGGTTCAGCCATGGCGCCGCCAGCAACAGAACCATCAGTCCAATGATCGCCTGCTGCGCCCGATCCGGCTTTGAGGGCAGTTGTGGACTCTGTTCGGGGGGCTTCAGTTCGGCCACGGAACTTTCCCAACCAACGGGTCGGTCTTGGCAAGATTCTCCCAGGAAGTCTTGACGGCCTGGCAACTGGTTGCCGGAACAACGGCGCACAGGCGTCTAAGCCATACAACCGCTTCCTCTGCCTGCTGCTTCCAGACCAGCGCAACTGCCAGCTTGTGGATCACTGCCGCACTTGGATAGAGTGCCGCTGTGTGCCGCAGCCGCATGAGATCTTCAGCCGAAATGTCCTGCGTCGGTTCAAATCGGGATAACGCTATTACGTCGCGCAATTGGTCCAGCAAGATCACATCCGGCGGCTCGCGTGACGCGTTGGTTTGAATATTGGCCCATTCGAATCGCAATACTTGGTAACTGGCTTCGACACGCATGTAGTCGCGCACCAACAGAGCCAACATGGCAGCGCTTGTGAACCACAATGCAGCTCCAAGCCAACGCTGCCCAAAGTTCACCAGCCGCCACCCCAAACGGGACTCCAGTGCACCGGCAACCAAGCCAACAGGAAGCAAAAAGTAGGCATAGTGCAGCGGTAACTCCAGCATGGCGTGGTTGGCGGCCACGGCCACAAGCAACAGCAGCATCGCGCTACCGGCCTCCCTGACCGCCAGAAAGCGGGTGCAGAACCACCCGATGACCAAAGCCGACAAGATCAAACCCAAAGGGATTCCATTCCACAGTACAAGATCCAGAAAAAGATTGTGGGCGTGTGCAAATACAAACTTGAGGGCCGGGTAACCCGGTGCGCCGACGAGATGGGCGGTTGCAACTTGATTCCATCCATAACCAATCCATGGCTGTTGCAGCGCTGCATCAACGAGAATGGCCCAAATCTGAGGCCGCAGCTCTGACGACACACGCGTCAGCGCTTCGATTTCTCCTTCCGCAGAGCCCAGTAACAGCGCGTCGGTCAGCACTGGAACTATCCAGACAAAGCAGACAAAGCAGGCCAGCAGCGCCATTGCAATCCGTGGCGTTGCGCTCCACGGCCACAGTCGGCGCCAAAACCATACGCCCGCAGTCAATCCCAAAAGTCCAATCCACGCTGTCCGGGAACCTGTCAGTGCCAGGCCAAACAGCACAAAAACCATTGCCAATACCGCAACTGCCGGCCGGATTTTGGCGCGCCAGGCACCCCACCCGAAGGCAAGCAAACTCCACAAGAGCAAGGTGCCCAGTTGGTTGGGTTGACCGAAATTGGCAAACGGACGACCATAGCCATTTCCCATCGACCACAGGTGTGTCAGGTTGAGCTGCAACCATTGGTGCAGTTGTAGACCGACGGAGGCAAACGCGGCGATACCGATTGCCAAAAACAAACCATCGCCGACCTGGGCTGGACTGGCGAACTCCCACCTTTGACCAACAATCATGGCCAAGCCGAACCCAAGAAGGTAGCTAAACGATATCCACGCGGTACCGGGTGATGGGATAAGGCCGAAGGCGAACTGCAGCCAGGGCACTGCCAGCAGCACCAAAATCAGTAGGGCGGGACCCGACAAGCGTGTATCGGCGCGCGTGAGCCACAACACTGCTGCAGCCAGCGGCAAGTACATGGTTGCCGACCATGCATCCATATGAAACGCGGACCATGGTGGGTAATGGTTGGGCAGCAACCAACACCAAGACAACCCAGCTGACCAAAAAACCAACCAGAATGGCGAAACCAAATTGGCAACCCGAAAAGATGGCATCAAACGGCGGCAATAAAAAAGGCCCCATCAAGGGCCTTTTTTGCTCAAACAGTCGCCGACTACTTGCAGCTTGCTGGCAAGTACTTGGGGTCCATCGTGGCTGTAACAGATGCTGTTGCACCCGACGCAGCAGACGTACATGTCCAGACCACCTGACCGTTGGCGGCAGGACTCAAAGTACCGGCAAACTGCACCGCCGTCCCTGTCAGCTTCGGTTCAGCCGCCGTTGCAACCGCAATCACTGTACCTGCGGTCGACACAGTGCTGATGTAGGTCACGCCCATGACGAACTTCGACGCTTGGGTTGCGACCGGTGCGCTGGCTGTTGGAGGAAAACCTCCATTGGCTTGCACTGCTTCCGCCACTGCGGTCTTGCCGGACGAGCCAGCAAGGATAATCTCCGACACTTTGGCGCGGACCGTGTAGTCCTGATATGCCGGCAAAGCCACAGCAGCCAAGATACCAATAATGGCCACCACGATCATCAGCTCGATCAGGGTAAAACCTTTTTGCATGGAACGCTTCATCGAAAAACTCCTTGGGTAAAAACAACTAACAGGAAGCTGGGTAACAGCAGGTTGCATGCCAACTTTCGCCAAAGTTCGAATAAACCGAAGAGTCCCGGTCCGCGGTCGCAATTTTGCCGCTAAATGCCACTATGGCGACAATTTACCCGGATCGCATGACACTCTTGTCACACCAAAAATGTCACTTGATGCAGACCGACCTGACCATTTTGATGTCGGTGAGGCCCATCATGATCTTCTCCATGCCATCCATCTTCAGGGTGCGCATGCCCCCCTCGACAGACTGCGCAAAGAGCTCGGCGACGCGGGCGCGCTCCTGGATCAGTTTTTTGACATCGTCGTCGGCCACCAGCAGCTCATGCAGGCCGACCCGCCCCTTGTAACCGGTCTTGCCGCACTTGTCACAGCCGACATGGCGGTAGAACTTGAGCTGGCCTTCCTGGCCATAGGTCTTGATCCAGCCATCTACGAGTTTCTTGGTCTCGCCCGCGTAATCGAGCTTCCAGGACTTGGAGTGGCGCAACTCTTCGGCGTACTCGGCAGCAAAAAGGCGCAATTCTTCCGCGTCCGGCACGTAGGACTCCTTGCAGTCACACAGCTTCTTCGCCAGGCGTTGTGCCAGGATACCGAGCAATGCGTCCGCAAAATTGAACGGGTCCATGCCCATGTCCATCAACCGTGTAATCGACTCCGGTGCGGAATTGGTGTGCAGGGTGGAGAACACCAGGTGGCCTGTGAGCGAGGCCTCGACACCCATGGACACGGTTTCCTTGTCGCGCGATTCACCCACCATGATGATGTCCGGGTCGGCACGCAAGAAGGCGCGCATCACCAGGGCAAAGTCGATGCCGGCTTTCTTGTTGATCTGTACCTGGCGCAGCCCTTTTTGCGTGATTTCGACCGGGTCCTCGGCAGTCCAGATCTTGGTATCGGGCGTGTTGAGGAACTTGAGTATCGAGTGCAACGTGGTCGTCTTGCCGGAGCCTGTCGGGCCACACACATAAAACAGGCCGTACGGCTTGGAGACCGTTTTCTCCAAGCGCTCCTTGTTGTGTGGTGTCAGGCCGAGCTTTTCCAGCGGAAACGGCTCTCCGGCGGCAAGGATACGCATCACGACGTCTTCCACACCGCCAGCAGTGGGAATCGTGGCCACGCGCAATTCAATGTCCAGTGGCCCGTATTTCTTGAACTTGATCTTGCCGTCTTGCGGCTTGCGGCGCTCGGAGATGTCGAGGTCGCACATGATCTTGAGCCGCGTCACCATGGCCTGGCGGAAATGCGCCGGCACTTCAATGTACGGGGTCAGGCTGCCATCAATCCGGAACCGGATGCCGGTCTTGAACTTGCCCGGCATGGGTTCGATGTGGATGTCCGACACCTTCTGGTTGTAGGCGTCGATGATGACCTTGTTGACGAACTTGACCAGCTCGTTGTCGGCCGCCGCCGACTCCAGTGAGTCGTCATTCGTGCCATCGTCGATCGGGCCGCCATCCATGTCGGCCAGCAACTGATCGATGGAGCCGCCTTCGACCCCTGCACCATAGAGCTGGCCCAGGGTTTCCTCGAACTCGGTCAGCGTGGTGACCCGATAGGCGAACTTGCTGATGCGCGGAAACACTTGCGGCACAACCCGGGCACCGCGCACGGCCTCCGGGTCGACACACATGATGACAAGGCCTTCGGGTGATTCTTCCAGTGGAATCCAGCCTTGTTCTTCGATGAACTCCCGCTTCAAGGGGCCGTGCAACATTTCGGAGCGGATGCGCCCGGCGTTGAACGGCTCGTATGGGACACCAAAGAACTTCGACAGTGAGGGCCCGATCTGGGACGGCCGGATCTTGTAGCTGGCCATCAGGATGTGCTCGACCGGTTTACCCTCAGCGCGCGCTTCTGCCAGGCATTTTTCCAACTCCGCCTCGGTCATCAGGCCGTCGGCGACCAAGCCGTCAAACTTGGTGGCCTTGCGTTTGGAAGCCTCCTTGGCACGTTGCATGCGCTGGCGGATTGCCGTCGCCAGTGTCTTGCACAATTGGGCAACACCTTCTATCTCCAGCGTGCCGAAAGTCTGGTTGCTCTTGTTGTTGATGATCTGCAGCACACCATGCAAGGTGTCGCCATCGAGAATTGGCGCCACCAGCATCTGGCGCGTTCGGTAACCAGAGCGCTTGTCGACCTCCTTGAGGAACGTCAGCGCCGGGTGTATTTGTTTGAGCGCCTCATCGTCATAGACGTCGGGAAGGTTCAACTGCTGGCGGCTGAATGCGGCATAACCAGCCAGACTTTGCGGTGAAATTGGCAACTTCAGGTCGCGGCTGCTGTTGAGTCCGGTCTTGACCTTGGAGACGATGGCGGTGCGGTCTTCATTCACCGCGTACAGGGTCAACCGGTCGGCATTGAGCAGCTTGCAGATGTCCTGACTCGCCTCCAGCATGATCTGCTCGAGGTTTTCCGTATCGTGGATTCGAGCCGTGACATTGTGTAGCTGCTTGTAGAAAAGCGCTTCAAACGTGATTCCGCGCTTCTCCGGCGGCAGCTTCTGGCTGTCGAAGAAAGCCTGTTCCGACGAGCGCTCACCCACCGCGGGCTTCAATACCGCGTTCACAACTCAAACTCCTGCCCGGCACGCAACCAGCGAATGTCGTGCGAGACATTGGGCCCGGAAATCGACGTCTGATCGAATTTCTGGATCTCGGCCATGATCAAGTCGGTCTCGGCAGGTTTGGTGTGGGTAATGTAAATTGGGTAGTTCTGGTTCTTGGCAATGCAGTCGAGTTCCTGCGCCAAAACCACCGGTGACAGATGCAGGCTGAGCTTGGCCAGGTCTTTTTCACGGTTGCTGAACGCTGTTTCAATCACCAGCATTGCCACGTTGAGCTGATTGACACGCTCCCAAAACGCCGGGTTTCGCTCGGTATCGCCAGAAAAAACCCAGCAGCCCGAGCCGGCCGTGATGGCATAACCAACCGCCGGCACGGTATGCACCGCCGGCAAAACCTCCAGCAACTTGCGTTTGATCTGCAGCGTCTGGCCAATCTCGATCTCATGAAAGCTGATAAATGGTGCCTGAGGTGTCGGAATACGGCTGAAATCTGGCCAGATTACGTCATTGAAAATGTGCGCGCGCAAGGCCGCGATGGTGCCAGCCAAGGCATGGATCTGCAGCGGCTGCTGGCGCCTTGCGGCCACCGCGTCGACCATCAACGGCAATGCGGCCACGTGATCCAGGTGCGAGTGCGTCAGAAAGACGTGGTCAATGCCCCGCATCTCATCCAGGGTAAGGTCACCGACACCGGTTCCGGCGTCGATCAGGATATCGCCGTCGATCAAAAAGGACGTTGTTCGGCAGTCTTTGGCGATGGCGCCTGAACAGCCCAACACACGCACCTTCATGGCGTCCCCCTATTTGGTATCAAAATTCGTCGCGCCGTCCCATTCAAGATCGAATGGAAGCAGCCGCATGGAGGCTACACGATCTGAATACAGATGGTATAGGAACTTTTTGGCATTCATGCGCAACAAATTCAACATCAACACGTCACACTGGTCCCAATCCTGCGCCCGGTAGGCGCGCAGGAAACTTGCCCAGGTCTTGAGTTCCGATTCGGTTTCGGCACCAATGCGGTTCGCCGGAGCCACTGGCCAGAAGATGGCGACGGCCTGATCCTTGCCCTTGACCCGCACCCGATCCAGCTCCTGCCAGCCAAAGTCTGGTGCCACCTTGCGGCTTGACTCGCTGACCACGATGTCAACCCCGTATATTTTGGACAGCCCTTCCAGGCGCGAACCAAGGTTCACTGCGTCCCCGATCACCGTGTAGCTTTTGCGGATGTTGGAGCCCATGTCGCCTACACACATGACTCCCGTATTGACGCCGATGCCAATGCCGATTTCAGGCAGACCCCGGGCACGGTGGTCTTCGTTGATGGCACGGACTTCGTTTGCCATCTCCATGGCCGACTTGACAGCAAGGTGCGCGTGCTCGGGCGTTTCCACCGGAGCCCCCCAAAACGCCATGACACAGTCGCCCATGTATTTATCGATGGTGCCCCGGTTGTTTCGGATCAATCCGGTCAGACGACTGAAAACCCCGGTCAGCAGGGCCTGCAGCTGGATTGGCTCCATGGTTTCGGACATCTTGGTGAAGCCCCGCATGTCGCAAAACATCACCGTCATTTCACGGCTGGTCGCCTGCATGCTGTAGCTGGCCGCATCTTTGACCATCTCGTCAACCAGCTCGGGCGGCACGTAGGTACCAAAAAGATCCGCCAGTTCGCGTTTGGACCGGCTCTCGACAAAATAGCCGTAACTCATGTTCAGGGCGAACGCGGTAATTGCCATCGTGAGCGCGCCCGCCAGCGGGAGAACCAGGCCGTACCCAAGGTACAACCAAAAGTTCATCGCAGCCAAAATAGTGATGACAACAACACTCAGGATCACCGCCCTTGTGGCCGACACGATTGGCAGGGCGAAGGCCAGGACCAAACCGGCCAGCACCAGCATCAAGACCTCGTAACCAATTGCGTAATCCGGCTTGACCAGAACCTTGCCATCGAGCAGACCGGATATGACGTTGGCGTGCGCTTCCACGCCGGGATAGATCTCGCTCACCGGGGTAACCCGCAAGTCCTGCAAGCCCGGGGCAGTCGTTCCCACCAGGACGATCTTGTCCTTCAACTCGCCCGCGGGCAATGCCTTGGACAGAAGGTCCGCCGCCGAAACGTAGCGGAACGAGCCGCCTGCAG
The DNA here is from genome assembly GCA_031363785.1 of Betaproteobacteria bacterium. Taxonomy (GTDB): domain Bacteria; phylum Pseudomonadota; class Gammaproteobacteria; order Burkholderiales; family Burkholderiaceae_C; genus CAISIP01. The sequence goes on along the minus strand of JANLVB010000018.1, from coordinate 838 downwards.
GCCCGCCAAAACCACGAAAGGGCACCAACGACGATACACGGTCATCGACCGGGATTTCGAGTACCTTGTTTCCAAGCTTGAGTTGAATCCCCACCAGACCCTGGTAACTGCGTGCCAGGAAACGTTCCTTGGGGAAACCTGGCGCCACACTAGGGGAGCCCGCCAACATGCGAAACATCGCAAGCGACAAGGATTCGTAGTACTGACCCTTGAACTCGGCAATCAGCGGCAGCGAGCGCACCACGCCATCCCCTTCGGCGATGGGGTTGAAGTGGCCCGCCATCGGCGCAGCGCTGGCCAGACTGGCAATATTGGAGCCATAACCATTCCAGGTGGTAAAACTGATGGGTCGCCCCTGTAGCGATTCCTTGGTCATCACCGGCGCCGGCAACACCCCCGACGTGCGGCCATCCCGGTCACTGGTCAGGTAATAACCCATGACCACTGGCCTCTTCTCCAGAGACTTGGCGAACATGGCGTCATAGTCGAGCGATGCCTGCATCTGGCGCAGCTTCTCGATGAAACCGGCCTGATCGCGCAACTCTTTTTGCGCCAGTTCATTGAGGCGTTTGAGCCCCGAGCTCTCGTCGGACTCGGCGAACACTACGTCAAACCCCAACAAGGCAATTTTTTGCCGGTCGAACAACTCATCGGTCAGTTCGGCGAGCTTGTTACGTCCCCAAGGCCAGCGGCCCACTTCAGCAAGACTTTTTTCGTCGATGTCAACGATGATGGGGATGGCGCCCACCGAGAGAATTGAGGTCGCCGTCGCCATGTAGGTGTGCGCCGGAATTATGACCTCGTCCATAAGCAAGGCCGTCGCCATCGTGCTGCGCGA
>JANLVB010000015.1:0-1892 GCA_031363785.1 Betaproteobacteria bacterium | reverse complement strand
TAGGCGTGCCAGCTGGCATGTCCCAACCAGGGGCCCAACAACAACAATCCCAGACCCCAGGGCAGCAGTGCAACCGCCACCAGTGCGGTGATCAACATGCCCCACAGCAGCATCACGCCGGTGTTCGCGGCCACCACTTGCAGGCTGGTGATGGCGGCGGAGATGGCGTCGGTATCGCGGTCCAGGATCATGGGAATGGACACCACCGAGATGGCGAACACCAGCACTGCAAAGACACCGCCGACTACCGTATAGACGGCAACAAACTCCCAGTTCTGCGGGTCCAGCAGCGCCGCCAGGGTGCCGCTGGTCGTTGGCATGCCGGTGTTGAAGAAAACGGCAAACACCACCAACGAGGCACGACCCCACAACAGTTCGAGCACGATCAAAACCAGCACCAGCATGGCCAGGCTGCGAATGTGGGTGTCCCAGCAAGTCAGCGATGACACCAGATCTGCAGCGTGCCCCTGCTCGCGCCTGCGGCTGACTTCGTACAGACCCATGGCCAGAAACGGACCGAGCAACAGACAACCCGAGGCGATCGACATGACGTATTCCGGGCTGGTGCGAAAGACCGCGGACAAGGTTAGCGCCATGGCCCAGAAACACAGGCCATAAAACAGACCGATGCCGATATAGGCGGTCAGGTCGTTCCAGCCCCTTGCCAGCCAACGCAATGGATCGGTCAAGCGCAGCCGGACGATCACTTTGCGCGGCCCTTCGTCGGGCGGAGGGACATAGGGAACAAACGATGGAGGATTCGCCGCCGCCCCCGCAGCTGCCGCGGTCGCCGATCCAGGGTTGTCCGTTTCGCCAGCCATGTCAGCCAGCCTAACCCGTCAAGAGCCGATGCGCAACTCCGGGAAACACCAAGTCAGTCAAGCATCACCTGCAACGCCTGGGCCAGGTCTGCCCGCAGGTCCGCCACCGCCTCGAACCCGACCGAAAAGCGCACCACGGTGCCGCGCACAATACCAGCCGGCCAGGCCACGCGCATGGTTGTCAAGTCATAGGGAACCACCAGGCTGACCGGGCCACCCCAGCTGTAACCCAGCTTGAACAGGACTAGCGCATCACAAAAGGCGTCGACCTGTGCCGTCCCGTAGGCTGCGCCGAACACGACACTGAACAGGCCGGCTGCCCCACCTGGCCCGTGCTGGCAGGTGCGCAGCCAATGCGCATGCCCGGGCGAACCCGGCAGGGCCGGATGCAGCACCTGCGCAATGGGAACCTGGCTTTCGCACCAACCGGCCAACTCGCGGGCGGCGACGTCGTGGGCCTGGTAACGCAGCAGGATGCTGGGCAGGCCGCGCAGGATGGCCTCCGCGTCATTGCCGCCGACCGTCAGCCCCAGGCGCATATGCGTCTGCTTTATGCGCCGCCCAAGTGCCGGGTCGGTGGTGATGATGCTGCCCATCAGCACGTCACCGCCGCCACTGGGGTACTTCGTCAAGGCGTGGACCGACACGTCGACCGCCAGACGATGGCCACCCGACGGATCAAGATCAAACGGACGCAGGGCGATGCCAGCACCCCAGGTGTTGTCCAGCGCGCACAACACGCCCTGCGCGCGGCACAACGCCACCTGGGCCAACAGATCGGGGAACTCCAGCGTCACCGAGCCTGCCGCCTCCAGCCAGACCAGGGCGGTACGGGCCGATATCTTGGCTCGCAGGTCGGACATGTCCATGGGGTCGAAAAAACGGTGGCTGATGCCCCACGACGCCAGTTCACCGGCGACGAAGGCCTTGGCAGGGTCATAGGTGTTGTCGGGCAGCAGTATCTCGTCCCCGGTCTTGAGCAAGGCCATGGTGACCGTTGCGATGGCGGCCAGTCCGCTGGGCACCAGCAAACATTGCTGACCGCCTTCCAGCGTGCACAAGCGCTCCTCG
>JANLVB010000007.1:0-7431 GCA_031363785.1 Betaproteobacteria bacterium | reverse complement strand
GCCAGGTGCGCGCAATCCGGCAAACTGAACGGTTGATCAGTGCAGATCGAAATGCACCCGCTGCGCCGCCCAGTCGGCAGGCATCTTTCGCCGCATCAGAGGCTCAAGCGCCAACCCGTTGTCCGTGCGGGCGAGGCAGTCCTCGATGATGTCGGGTGCCAGTTGGGTCAGCCTCGCAATCTTGCTCACCTGCCCCAGATCCATTCCCTCGGCTGCTGCAATGTCGGTGATCGACCGAAACTTGTTGGCCGGCGTCAACTACCCTGGCCGGCCAAGGTAATTGTCGTCAACCATTCTCGGGCACGGCTTCACGTTGGGTGTGGCGGAGTGTCATGAAAGTCCTCAATTCTGGTAGCTCAACTGCGACAGGGAACGCAACACCTCGGGGCTCGTCACCGGAAAGCCGAAAAATTCAAGATAGGCGGGAATTTGCTCGAACAGCATGTCGGATCCCACCTGCACTTTGCAGCCGCGCAAACGCGCCGCAGCGAGAAATGCGGTCATCTCCGCCTGCATGACCACTTCACCGACGAACGTGTTGGCATCAATGCGCGAGACATCCATCGGCATCGCATCACCGTCGCGCATGCCCATCGGCGTGGCGTTCACCACCAGGTCGCAACCAGTCGGGTCTTTCACCCCGGTTCGCAGTGTCAGTTCGGGGTAATGCCGCAGCAAGCGCTGTGCCAAGCCTCGGGTCGCTGCACCATCCAGGTCAAACAGGTCCAACCGGTCCACGCCGGCTGCGGCCAGCGATGCCGCGATCGCACACCCCACTCCACCGTTGCCAACCACCAATGCCCGGGCACGCTTGAGCGCCATACCTTTGCGCTGCAGTCCGAGTACAAAACCCACGCCGTCGAACATGTCCCCCTGCAACCCGCCATCGGGCAGTCGTCTGACCGCATTGCAGGCGCCTGCGATGGCAGCGTTTGGAGACAGGACGTCCACCAGACCCACCGTCGTCACCTTGTGTGGCATGGTGATCAATGCACCGCGGACGTTGCCGAGTTTGAACAGCGAACGCAAGAAAACCGGGTAGTCCTGCACTCGACACGCCATGGGGACCACCACCGCATTGACGCCGGCCTGTTTAAACCATGGGTTGTAGATCATCGGCGCCTTGAAGGCACCAGTCGGAAACCCGATGTGGGCAATCAGCTCGGTATGGCCATCGATCATGGTCAGTCCGCCGTGGCCGCATGCACGGCACTGCCTGTGACACCGGCTGCAATAAGGGTTTTGTGCATGGGAGGTGAGAAAAATAAACAATAACGCGCGGAGGTGGCGCCCACCACCCCGGCAAACCAGCCGCACCTGGCGCAGCCGCGCCGGTGTACGGGCGGGATGGCTGCAGCTTACCGGCGCAGCTTGGCCAATTCAGCCATCACTTCGTTCACGGTCGCTTCACCCACGCTGGCGCTGAATTTGGCAATCACTGGTTTCATCTTCTCGCGCAACTTGGCAATTTCAGCCGGGGGAAACTGTGTCACCATCATCCCGTTCTTCTTCAGCAGCTCGACATTCGCCGCCACGGCAGCCCGTGATTGGTCGCGCTGGTATTTGGTTGCTTCGTCTGACGAATCGTCAATAATCTTGCGCTCAGCCGGACTCAGGGTGTCCCACACTTTCTTGCTGAAAATCACCGACTGCGGGTTGTATTGGTGGTTTGTCAACGCGATATGCTTTTGGACTTCCCAGAATTTGTTGGCAGCAATCACTGCAATCGGGTTCTCCTGGCCATCGATCGCTTTTTGCTCCAGTGCGCCATAGACCTCGGGAAATGGCAGAGGAGTCGGGTTGGCACCCAATGCCTTGACCCATTCCACGTTGATCGGGTTGGGAATAACCCGCAGCTTGAGGCCTTCAATATCCTCCACCTTGTTCAGTGGCCGCTTGCTGTTGGTCATGTGGCGGTAACCAAGCTCCCAATACGACAGGCCAACCAGGCCCTTGTCTTCCAGCAGGGCATGCATCTTGCGGCCGACCGGGCCATCCACGATGGCATCGGATTCCTTCTCATTGGCAAACAAGAACGGAAAGTCGAATATGGCCAACTCTTTGGCCACGCTGGCAAGAATGCCGGAATTCATCACCGCCATCTCCAATGTGCCGCCCTGAATGGCGGAAACGTTGGCCTGGTCGCTGCCCAGCACGCCGGCAAGAAACAGATTGACTTTGATCTTGCCGCCCGACTTGGCGCTGACCGATTCGGCAAACTTCCGCATGCCGGCGACGGCTGGATGGCCTTCAGGCGCGTTTGCCGCAAACTTGATGGTGCGCTCCTTGATGTCCTGTGCGAAGGTGGCACCGAATGCGCCAATCGCAACGGCGGCAACCATGGCTTTGAGAACCAGACGTTTCATACTTGTCTCCTGGGGTTAATACACAGTACGCAACACATGATGATGCGGGAGCAGGCGTACCAGACACGCCCCGCATCGGGAAAACCTGGGATCAATAGAACCAGCGCGCTGGCACCATGACAATTTGCGGGAACAGCACCATCAGGAACATCAACACAATTTGTGCCGCCATGAAGGGCCAGACGCCCCGGGTCACGGCGTCCATGCTGACCTTGCCGACTCCTGCCACGGTATTGAGTACCGTGCCGACAGGTGGCGTGATCAGGCCGATGGCGTTGTTCATCACAAACAGGACGCCGAAATACACCGGGTCGATGCCGGCTGCCTTGACCAGTGGCATCAGCACCGGGGTCAGAATCAAAATGGTGGGGGTCATGTCCATCGCGGTGCCGACAATGAGTACCAGCAGCATGATGGCCACCATCAGCAGCTTGGGGCTGTCCAGCAGCGGCTGCAGCAATTCCACCAATTGGGTTGGCAACTGCGCGACCGTGATCAGCCAGGCCGATACCATGGCGGCGGCGACCAGGAACATGATCACAGAAGTTGTTTTTGCGGCTGCCAGAAACAGGCCGTACAACTGGTTGAGCTTGAGTTCGCGGTAAATGACGATCGACACGAACAGTGCGTAGACGGCGGCAACGACTGCCGCCTCGGTAGGTGTGAATACGCCAAACTTCAAGCCCACGATCACGATCACTGGCATCACCAGGGCGAAGCCTGCATCCTTGAATGCCGAAGCCACCTCGGCTGCCGTCTTGCGTGGTGGCACCGCCACCTGTTCCCGGCGGACCAGCAAAGCCCAGGTGATCCAGAGCGATGCGCCAAGAAGCAGGCCCGGCACGATGCCTGCCATGAACAGCTTGGAAATCGATACATTGGCGGCGACGCCAAAAATCACGAAGGCGATACTTGGTGGAATGATGGGCGCGATGATGCTGGCCGACGCCAGCAAGCCAGCGGAGCGCGCCTTGTCGTGACCGGCTGCAACCATCATTGGCAGCAGCAAAGCCGACAACGCCGCCGCATCGGCCACGGCAGAGCCCGACAACGCGGCCATGATGCACGCCGAGATGATGGCGACATAACCCAGCCCGCCCTTGACGTGCCCCACCAGAGACAGGGCGAAGGCAACGATGCGCCGCGACAGGCCGCCGGCATTCATGATCTCGCCGGCCAGCATGAAAAACGGCACGGCCAGCAACGGGAAACTGTTGGCACCTTCCATGACGTTCTGCGCCAGTATTTGCGGGTCGAAAATGCCCATGTGCCACATCAGGGCTGCGCCACACAGCAGCAACGAGAATGCGATCGGAACACCTATCGCCATGGCGGCGAGTAATGACCCCAGGAACACTGCGATGGTCATTGACGGCCCCCGGTAAACACTGAGGGTGATTTGCTTGACCCATGTTGCGCCTGTGGCACATCTTCCGATTCACGTACGCCAACCAGTTCCGCGTCTGACAACTGACCCGACACGAGGCGCCAGAAATCGTTCAACAGCACCACCGCGCCGGAGATCGCAAATAGCAGACCGCAGGCGTAAAAATAAGCCATCGAGGTCTCCATGACGGCGCTGGTGGAGCTCCAGTTTATTTTGGTCTGTTGCCAGGATCCCTGCAGCACCAGCCAGCACATGGCCAGCATCAGCAAGTGGCCCAGACCAAGGCAGAATTTCCTGCCCCATGCCGGCAGCCGCGAAACGAGTGAGTCCGTTCCCAGATGGGCTTTGTCATGCAGCGCCACCACGGCACCCAAAAAAGTCATCCACACGAACAACCAGCGGGACAACTCTTCGGAGACGGTGATCCCTGTATTGAATGCGTAACGCATCACCACGTTGGTAAAAACCAGAACCACCATGACGGCCAGGCAAACCACCATCAGCACCGACAACAAGCGGCAATACCGTTCAATCCACATCCGCGTCACAACAACGTCTCCCGCCAAGGCATATAAACAGAAATGTACGAACTAGTTAGTATTGTGAAAATAGGGAATTACCCTGACTACATGAACGCCATGCCGGCCCAGGGCCACAACTTTCAGGCGCGCACGAAACGCACCATCAGTTCGACTATGTTTTGCCGCCGTGTCGCCAACCCCTCGGCAGTCCGGCCGGCAGTCTTGAAAATCATCCCGAAGGTATATTGATTTGAGACGTTGAAGAAGGTCAATGCCGAGATCGAGGCGTGTATATCCAGGGGGTCCAGACCGGGCCGGAACACGCCCTGCGCCACACCGCGGTTGTAAAGGTTGCGCACGGTAGAGATGGCGGTGACATTGAGTTCCTGGATGGTTTTGCTTTGCGCCAGGTATTGGCCACGCTCCATGTTCTCGGTCATGACAAGCCGGATGTAATCCTGATTGCCATCGTGGTGGTCGTAGGTGAACTCCACCAGCCTGCGCAACGCCGCCTCGGGTGGCAGGTCCTCCAGGTGCAAACCAGCCTCTACCAGGCGCACGCGGCGGTACGCCTCCTCCAGCACCGCCACGTACAGCCCCTCCTTGCTGACGAAATAATAGTAAATCATGCGTTTGCTGGTCTTGGTCGCGGCGGCGATCGCATCGATGCGTGCGCCACTGAGTCCGCGGCTGGCGAATTCCGAGGTAGCCACCTCCAGAATGCCGGCCATGGTGCGCGCCGGGTCATTGGTGCGGCTGGTTTCCCGCCCGGCTTTACCCTTCGCGGTGGTCGCAGACGTCGTTTTTGCGCGCGCCTGGCGAGTTGTACTGCGGGGTGCGGCAAAATGTACTGGTTCGTTCATTCCTCCAGTATAGGAGGAGGAGGCCGCTCGCGGCAAAGGCCACACCACCCATGTCGGCGGGCTCACCGACCGCATCGTGCGCCGGTGCTCAGCTTGCCAACTGCCGCTCCAAATCATGCAGCACCTGGTAACAGCTCAGCACCTGCGCCACACTGGAATTGGGCTCGCGGCCTTCGCGGATAGCGGCAAAGAACTCGCGGTCCTGCAGCTCGATGCCATTCATGGAAACATCCACCTTGGAGACGTCGATCTTCTCTTCCTTGGCAGTAAACAGATCGTCATAACGGGCGATGTAGGTGGCGCTGTCACCGATGTAGCGAAAGAACGTACCAAACGGGCCATCGTTGTTGAAGCTCAATGACAGGGTGCAAATCGCGCCATTGGCGGCTTTGAGCTGGATGCCCATGTCCATCGCGATGCCCAGGGTCGGGTGCATCGGCCCCTGCACCGCGTTAGCCTGCACGATCAGACTGCCGCACTGGTAGGCGAACAGGTCCACCGTGTGCGCGGCGTGGTGCCACAACAAGTGGTCAGTCCAGGAGCGGGCCTGCCCCAGCGCATTCATGTTCGTGCGGCGGAAAAAATAGGTCTGCACATCCATCTGCTGGATGTTGAACCTCTTTGCGGCGATTTCCTTGTGCACGTACTGGTGGCTGGGGTTAAAGCGCCGGGTATGTCCACACATAGCCACCAGGCCCGACGCCTTGGCCTGGGCTGCTGCCGCCTGCGCGCCGTGCAGCGAATCCGCCAAGGGGATCTCCACCTGTACGTGTTTGCCGGCCTGCAGGCAGGCGATGGTCTGGTCGGCGTGCATCTGTGTCGGTGTGCACAGGATCACCGCGTCCACATCCTTCAACGCCAGACTGTCGGCGAGGTCCGTCGTGACATGGCCGATGCCGTATTTGGCGGCCACCTCACGTGTCTTGTCCAGCTCGCGGCCGACCAAAGAAATCACCTCGACAGCATCGATGTTCCTGATCCCGTCCAGATGCTTGATGCCGAAGGCACCGGCGCCCGCCAGTGCGACCTTGATGGTCTTGGTCATAGGTTCTCCAGAATCAGGTGGCCCACCGCTGTATTGGACGCAGGTACATGGTAGAAGCGGTGCGCGACACGCGGGGGGGCAGCACCCGATGCCTGCGCCACGTCAGCCATCGCGCCGCGGGCAATCAACCACATGACCAGTTCAATTCCCTCCGAGCCGGCCTCACGCACATAGTCGATGTGCGGCTTTTGCGCCAATGCCTTCGGGTCGCTGATCAGCTGGTCCAGAAAGGCGTTGTCAAACTCCTTGTTTATCAGGCCGGCGCGCGGGCCCTGCAACTGGTGGCTCATGCCGCCGGTACCCCAGATCTGGACTTTGAGCGGCGCGTCGTACGACTCCACCGCCCTGCGCATCGCCTGGCCGAGCTCGAAGCAGCGCCGCCCCGACGGCACTGGGTACTGCACCACGTTGACGGCAAATGGGATCACCGGGCAGGGCCAGGCCTTCGGCTGGCCGCACATCAACGACAAAGGCACGGTAAGCCCGTGGTCCACATCCATCTTGTTGACGATGGTGAGGTCGAAATCCTGCTGGATCACCGACTGCGCGATGTGCCCCGCAAGTTCCGGGTGACCTTGCACCACGGGCACCGGCCGTGCACCATAACCCTCATCCGCCGGTGGGTACGACGCTGCGGTGCCGATCGCAAAGGTCGGGATGAAATCCAGGCTGAAGGCAGTGGCGTGGTCGTTGTAGACCAGAAAGACCACATCCGGCGCGTTGTCCTTCATCCACTGTTTGGAGAACTCGTAACCTCTGAAGACCGGCTGCCAGTAGGGTTCGGTCGTCTTGCCCATGTCGATGGCCGCGCCGATGGCTGGCACATGCGAGGTGTAAACACTGGCCGAGATGTGTGCCATTTCAGTGCCCCGCTTTCTGCCCGGCCTTGCCTTGCGGCTGCCGATGTGCCTGCGCGTCGCCGTCTTCTCCAACGAATCGGTTGCCATTGACCGAGCGGCCACCCTGGATCATCATGTTGCGGTATTCCTCCTCGGTCATGCCGGTCATGCTGCCGGCCATCTGCTGGAAGCTCCTGCCGTCGGTGGCACCGATCTTGGCCAGGAAATAGATGTTGCCGCCCAGCGCGATGGCGCGGTTCAGGTCACGTGCCAGCACCGCCATTTTTTGATCTTCGGTCATCGGCCACTGGTCCAGGTATGCCCGCTCATCGGCCTTGAAGCGGGCCCGGTTGTCGGCCTTCATGAGCGACATGCAGAACTGGTTCAAGTGGTAACCGAGGCGACTCTGC
>JANLVB010000583.1:0-27841 GCA_031363785.1 Betaproteobacteria bacterium | reverse complement strand
GCCGCCACGTTGTCGAAGAAGACCGTGGAGGCCTTGAAGACACCCGGCTGCGGCGAACGAAACGTGGCGGGCGCCTGGTACGGGTGATGCACCAGTTGGGTGGACAGCCCAGCCTGGGAACTTCCGCTCATACGCTCCACTTGCTGATGAGCTGTTGCGGACGCATGGAATCGTAACCTTCGAAAGGCTGGTGAATCCAGGGATTGGTGGGCAGGAACTCGACCGAGTAGTCGGCCTTGAATGTTGACAGGCCCTTGGTCCAGATCACCGCGCTGCGCAATTCGCTGATGGTCGAGTAGCCGCTGCGCAACAGCTTGATCACCTCGTTGAGCGTCTGGCCGGTGTCTGCCAGGTCGTCCACCAGCAGCACCTTGCCGGCGATCTCGCCCTTGGGCGTGGTGATGTAACGCGCGATATCCAGGTTGCCCTGCTGGGTTCCCGCGTCGGCGCGGTATGAACTGGTGGACATAATGGCCAGTGGTTTGTCAAACACGCGCGACAGGATGTCGCCTGGTCGCATGCCGCCCCGGGCCAGGCACAGGATGGTGTCGAACTGCCAGCCCGACTGGAAGATCTTGATCGCCAGTTTCTCGATCAGGTTGTGGTACTCGTCGTAACTCACGTACAGGTGTTTTCCGTCTTCTGTCAACATGCTCTGTCCTTTGTCCTAGTCGGCGAGGTAGGGGTGGCGCATCATGATAGTGTGGTCACGGTCCGGGCTGGTGGAGACCATGTGGATCGGCACCCCGGTAACCTGCTCGATGCGTTGCAGGTAGAGCCGCGCAGCGACTGGCAGTTTGTCGTATTCGGTCACCCCGACCGTGCTGCTGCTCCAACCCTCCATGTGTTCATAGATCGGCACACAACGCCCAATCTCCTCGGCGCCCAGGGGCAGGATGTCGGTCACTTCACCATCCATGCGGTAGCCGGTGCACAGCAGCAGCTCGGTCAGGCCATCGAGCACATCGAGCTTGGTGATGCACAGGCCCGACAGGCCGTTCACCTGGGCGGAGCGCTTGAGCAGCGCGGCATCGAACCATCCACAGCGCCTGGAGCGTCCCGTGGTCACTCCTTTCTCCGCGCCGACCGTGCTCATGTGGTAACCGGGCGTGCCGGGGGTCTGCCACTCTAGCTCAGTCGGAAACGGCCCACCGCCGACACGGGTGCAATAGGCCTTGGTGATGCCCAGAACATAGTGCAGCATGCCCGGCCCGACACCCGCGCCAGCGGCCGCGTTACCCGCCACACAATTGCTGGAGGTGACATACGGGTAGGTGCCATGGTCCACATCGAGCAGGGTGCCCTGGGCGCCCTCGAACAACAGGTTCGCGCCCGCGGCGTGGGCGTCGTTGAGTTCGCGCGAGACGTCCGCCATCATCGGCCGCAGCAACTGCGCATGGCGCATGGCCTCGTCGTACACGGCATCGAAATCCACCCGGCCATTGGTCATGCAGGCCTTCAGGCTGTCGCCGAAATCGAACCGGCCCGAACCCAGATAGGTCTGCAGGACATGGTTGTGCAGATCAAGCAGTTCGCGCAATTTGGCAGCAAAGCGCTCCGGATACCGCAGGTCCTGGACCCGCAATGCCCGGCGGGCAATCTTGTCCTCGTAGGCCGGGCCTATACCCCTGCCGGTCGTGCCAATACGGGCGTTGCCACCCTGTTCGCGCGCCGCTTCGCGTGCGACGTCCAATGCGACGTGGAATGGCAGGATCAGCGGGCAAGCCTCGCTGACCCTAAGCCGTGAACGAACCTCCACGCCGACGCGCTCCAGGCCTTCGATTTCCTCAAACAGCTTGGCCGCCGACAACACCACGCCGTTGCCGATGTAGCAACGCACGCCGGGGCGCATGATGCCACTCGGAATCAGGTGCAGTGCCGTCTTGACTCCATTGATCACCAGGGTGTGGCCGGCATTGTGCCCGCCCTGGAAACGCACCACGCCCTGCGCGCTTTCGGTCAACCAGTCGACCAGCTTGCCCTTGCCCTCATCGCCCCATTGTGTTCCGACGACGACGACGTTGCGTCCCTTGGTTGTATTCATTGCACCTTGCTATCAAACAGCTTGCACGACCCACTGCCCCGCAACCTGTGTCAGTTCGCGATCACACTGGAACTCATCCACCTCATTCTCGTGCCCGGGCAGCATACTCACTACCGTGTGCCCTTGCTGGCGCAACGCTGTCACCGCGTCGCGCAGGGCAGCCGATTCGCCCCAGGGCGCACGGATGGCGGCATGCAGCGCGCGCGGCCGGGCCGCCCCGACCAGGGCCTTGACGTCCAGGCTGAATCCCACCGCAGGGCGGTTGCGGCCAAAAACCGCGCCGACTTCGTCATAACGACCACCACGCGCAAGAGCATCACTTGCGCCCTGGGCATAGACCGAAAACCGCATGCCGCTGTAATAGGCATAACCCGGCAAATCGGCCAGGTCGAAGGTCGTTGCCGTGCCGCCAAGGTGCCCCGCCAGCCACTGCAGGCTGTCCAGCGCAGCATGAATCTCCGGCAGTTGCGGCAGCCGTCGGCGGGCCAATGCCAGCACCGCGTGGTCACCATACAGGTCCACCAATGCCAGCAAACCATCCCGCGGTGCGCTGGCGAATTCGCGCGTCAGCAGCTCCAGGGCCACCACGTCCTTGGCCGCCAGCGCCTGGTGCACCTGCAGCCGGGTGGCTGTGTCGGCGTCGGCCTGCGCCAGCAGCACCCGCGCGATCCGGGCATCCGCCAGGTCGACGCCGAGGGCCGGTACCTGTGCCGCCTTCAGGCATTCCAGCGCCAGCAGCAACACCTCCAGGTCAGCCTCCAGGCCGGCATGCCCGTAGATCTCGGCACCAAACTGCAATGGTTCACGTGTCGCGCGCGGCTTGTCCGGCCGGGTATGCACGACCGGCCCGCAATAACACAGGCGCGTCACGCCCACACGATTCAGCAGATGCGCATCGATCCGGGCCACCTGGGGCGTGGTGTCGGCGCGCAGGCCCAGGCTGCGGCCTGATAGCTGGTCCACCAGTTTGAAGGTCTGCAGATCGAGTGCTTCGCCAGTGCCCGAAAGCAGGGACTCCAGGTGCTCCAGCAGCGGTGGCATCACCAGTTCACAGCCGTGCCGACGCGCAGTGTCCAGCAGGTCGCGGCGCAATTCCTCGATATGCCGGGCCTCGGAGGGCAGCACATCGGCTAAGTGATCCGGCAGGACCCAGGCGGACATAGTGGACGGGGGCTGATAAAGACTGGATTTTACCGGTCATGCCGCCGGTGACCTCTCAGGCTCTCAGGAAAACAACCACATAAGGACCAATCCGGCGACGATGCTGCACAAACCGAAAAAACGCACCTGCCCATCGTGCAACTTCAGAATCTGCTGGAACATGCGCCGCCAGCCTGAAGGTGACAGCAAGGGAAACAGGCCCTCGATCACCAGCACCAGCGCCAGCGCCATCCAGAACGTCGCGCTGTCCAAGACCTACTTCTTGGCCGGAGCAACGGGAGTGCCTGTGCCGCGCAGCGCCTTGAAGAACTCGGACGAGGACGGGTCCAACACCATCAGGTCACTTTTCTTGCTGAAACTGACGCGGTACGCTTCCAGGCTGCGGTAGAACTGCGCGAACTGCGGGTCGCGCCCAAATGCCTCGGCATAGATCCGCGCCGCCTCGGCATCGCCCTCACCCTTGATTTTCTGCGCCTCGCGGTAGGCGTTGGCTATGGTCACCTCGCGCTGCCGGTCGGCGTCGGCGCGGATTTTTTCTCCTTCCGCGCCGCCGGTGGAACGCAGCTCATTGGCCACCCGCTTGCGTTCGGCCTCCATGCGTCGGTAGACCGACTCGGTGATGGCATCCACATAATCGGCGCGCGTGATGCGCACATCGACCACATCAATGCCCCAAGGTTTGGCGCCACGCACCTTCTCGAGTACCTCGGCCTTGACGTCGGCGGTGATCGCCTCGCGTTTGGTGGAAAGCAACTCCTTCACCGTGCGCTTGTTGATTTCTTCCTGGAACGCATTGCGCACCACCCGGTTGAGCTGGTTGGCGCCTGCCGCCTCATCAAGCCCGACGTTGCGGATGTACTGGGTCGGCTCGCTGATACGCCAGCGCACATACCAGTCGACCACCACGCGCTGCTTCTCCGCCGTCAGCATCGGTTCCGTGTCGGTGGTGTCCAGCGTCAGCAGGCGTTTGTCGATGTAGGACACGTTCTGGAACGGCGGCGGCAGCTTGAAATTCAGGCCGGGCTCGGTAATGACCTCCTTGATCTGACCGAGGGCGTAGACGATGCCAAACTGCCGTTGGTCGACCACAAACAACATCGAACTGCTGATCGCCAGCAGCAGTAAAAACGAGGCAAATGCAAAGCCAATCTTGTTCATGGCGCGGTCCTATCGTTGTTCACGTTCACGCGTGCGCGAGTTGTCGCGCGAGCGTGTGTCCCCGGCAGCCGCCGGCGCGGGAGCCGCCGCACCGCCGGCAACTGCAGGTGGCGACACCGCTGCACCCGCACCGTCGGCCGATGCCACGCCCTGCATGATCTTGTCCAGCGGCAGGTAGAGCAGGTTCGAGCCCTGGCGCGAGTCAACCAGCACCTTGGTGACATTGCTGTAGATCTGCTGCATGCTTTCCAGGTACATGCGGTCACGGGTGACCTGCGGCGCCTTCTGGTATTCGGCCAGCACCGATTTGAAACGTTGAGCGTCACCCAATGCCTGGGCCACGATCCGCGCTTTGTAGGCATCGGCCTCTTCCTTGAGGCGCGATGCGGAGCCCACTGCGCGCGGCACTACATCGTTGGCGTAGGCCTGCGCCTCGTTCTTGGCGCGTTCGCGTTCCTGCCCGGCCTTGAGCACGTCGTCAAAAGCGGCCTGTACCTGCTCGGGAGGACGCACACCGCCCTGCTGCAGGTTGATGCCCACTACTTCGATACCCATCTTGTAGCGGTCCAGGATCGACTGCATCAAGGAACGCACGCGGGGAGCGATCTGGTCACGGTCCTCCGACAATGCCGAGTCCATGCGAAGCTTTCCGACCACCTCGCGAACCGATGTTTCCGCCGCTTGAACCACCGCATCGGTCGGGTTCTTGCTCTCGAACAGGAAGGCCCGCGCGTCATTCAGGCGGTATTGCACCGCGAACTTGATCTCGACGATGTTCTCGTCCTCCGTCAACATCGCTGACTCGCGCAAACCGGTCGCCTTGACGACCGTATCGCGCCCTACATCGACCGAGCGGATCTGGGTGACAAAAATCAGCTCGTGGCGCTGGACAGGGTACGGCAGGCGCCAGTTGAAACCCGCAGTTTCGGTTTTTTTGTACTTGCCAAACTGGGTGATGACGGCCTGCTGGCCCTCATTCACAATGAAGAAGCCGGTACCGAGCCAGATCAACGCCGCGACGGCGGCGATCAGGCCCACACCCACGCCCGCGCTTTTCATGTCGGGCTGGAAGCCACCGGGGCCACCACTGCCAGAATTGCCACGGCCCCGATTGCCACTGCCACCAAACAGACCACCCAGCTTGCGGTTGAAATCGCGCCACAACTCGTCGAGATCCGGTGGCCCCTGGTTGTTGCCCTGGCCCCTGGGCCGCTGGTTGTTCTCCGGCGGCGGATTGGGCGGCGGGTCGCCCGGCGCTGGTCCGTCGGGTTTTCCGGATTCCCCGGCTTTGTCATCGGAACGGCCCCAACGGGAATCGTTCAGGTTGAACATGCCGCGTATGCGTTGGCGCAAGCCGTGCCAGCCTGCCGTGGTGTGGTCTAGTTTCATCTGGATTTTTGTTTTCCGCAGGTTCAAGATGCGATTGTGCCCAATTGGGGGGCGTCCCCGGAACCTTCAAGGGCAAAAGGTACGAGCTCCGTTGCGACGATGGCAGAACGGGCGCGCTGCGCCAGTTCCTGCCGCAGAGCCGCCAGGCCTTCGCCTGTGTGCGCACTGACAAACAGGCGGGTGGTTGGCGCCCCATCCTGCTCGACGAGATCCTGCAACTGCACTGGCCGGCTCGCTGGCGCCATGGCATCGAGCTTGTTGAAGACCAGCAGCAGCGGCACATCCTGCGCTCCAATCTCGGCCAGCACCATGGCAACTTCGCGCATCTGCTGGGCATGGTTCGGATTGGCGGCATCCACCACATGCAACAGCAGATCGGCGTCTGCCGCTTCCTGCAGCGTGGCCTCAAAGGCATCGATCAAACCATGCGGCAGGTTGCGGATGAAGCCGACCGTATCCGACAAGGCCACCGAGCGCCCAGCCTCGGCAAGATAGAGTTGGCGTGTGGTGGTGTCCAGCGTGGCAAACAGCTGATCTGCTGCGAATGCGCCTGCATTCACCAGACTGTTGAACAGGCTGGATTTCCCGGCATTGGTATAACCGACCAGCGACACGTTGAATGAATCGCGCCGCATGCGCTGGCGGCGTTGTGTGGCACGCTGGCGCTTGAGCTTGTGCAGACGCTCCTTGGTGCGTTTGATGGCGTCACCAATCATGCGCCGGTCCAGCTCAATCTGACGCTCGCCCGGACCACCACGGGTGCCGATGCCGCCGCGCTGGCGCTCCAGGTGCGACCAGCGCCGCACCAGTCGGGTGCTGACGTACTGCAGGCGTGCCAGTTCGACCTGCAGTTTTCCTTCATGGCTGCGCGCGCGCTGGCCGAATATTTCCAGAATCAAGAGCGTGCGGTCGTTCACCGGCAATTCCAGCTGCCGCTCCAGATTGCGTTGCTGGGCCGGGCTCAGGGTCTGGTCAAACAGAACCTCGGTGGCGCCACACTCGGCAGCCAGCTGCTTTATTTCATCCGCCTTGCCTCTGCCAATGAACAGCGCCGCGTCGGGCGCGCGGCGCTTACAGGTCACGCGGGCCACTGGTGCCATGCCCGCCGTCGTGGCCAGCAAGCCGAGTTCTTCCAGTTCGCCATCGAAATCGGGTGTACCGAGATCCACGCCAACCAAAATGGTGCGCGCGGGGGTGTTCAGCGACGCCATCAACGCAGTCGGGTCGCCAAGGATCGGCGCGAATTGTCAGGCCGCTGCAGCGTCGCCACCCTCGGTTACGGAAAAGTTGACGGCACGCCCGGGCACGATGGTGGATATGGCGTGTTTGTATACCATTTGCGTCACCGTGTTGCGCAGCAACACCACATACTGGTCGAAGGATTCAATCTGGCCCTGCAGCTTGATGCCGTTCACCAGGTAGATGGACACCGGCACATGTTCGCGGCGTAATGCGTTGAGGAATGGATCCTGCAGTAGCTGGCCTTTGTTGCTCACGATATTCTCCGTGTTCAAGAGTTATTTAACAGTCGGGAACGATAACACAGCACCCGACGGCGCCTGTGCTGGCCGATTCATTCCCACACGGGAAGTGGGTGGTGAACTGGTGCCTGTCGTGCTGGCGGCTGGGCCCAGGCTAGCCGGCCCGGGCCTTGTCGGCATAGGGATTGCTGGAGGTCTTCATTTCGATACGCAAAGGAGTCCCGACGAGATCGAATTCCTTGCGAAATCGCCCTTCCAGAAATCGTTTGTAGGCGTCGGTCACATGCTCCAGGGAGTTGCCATGCACCACAATGACCGGCGGGTTCATGCCGCCTTGGTGCGCATAACGCAGCTTGGGCCGGAACATGCCGGCACGCTTGGGACTCTGAAATTGCACCGCGTCAAGCAACAGCCTGGTCAGCACAGGCGTCGACATCTTGCAGTTGGCGGCCTTGTGCGCCTGCGCAATGGAAGCCCACAGTGGCCCAAGACCCTGGCGCTTGCTGGCAGATATCAGGTGCAGCGCCGCGAACTTCAGGAACGGCAACCGGGTTTCAACAGAGCGTTTGACCAACTCGCGGCCATATTCCTCCACAGCATCCCACTTGTTGATCGCAAGCACCACAGCGCGTCCGCTTTCCAGTATGAACCCCGCGATATGGGCGTCCTGGTCCGTCACACCCTGCGTGGCATCGATCAGCAGCAGAACGACGTTCGCCGACTCGATCGCCTGCAGCGTCTTGACGACGGAAAACTTCTCCACCGCCTCGAACACCTGCCCGCGCTTGCGCAGCCCGGCCGTGTCGATCAGTTCGAAGTGTTGTCCGTGCCGCTCGAACGGCACCACGATGGCGTCGCGCGTGGTTCCCGGCTGATCGAAGGCGACCAGCCGTTCTTCCCCCAGCCAGGTGTTGATCAGCGTCGATTTGCCGACGTTGGGCCGGCCCGCGACCGCCAGCCGGATTGTGCCGGGCCGCCCGTCCCCTGGCTCCAGTTCGGGCTCGGGCGGCGGTAGTTGGCCCAGCGCAGCGTCCAGCAGCGTGCGCATGCCCTGCCCGTGTGCGGCGGAAACAGCCAGCACCTCGCCCAGGCCAAGTTCGAAAAACTCTGCGGTGCGCGCCCCGTCGGTCATGCCTTCGGCCTTGTTGGCTACCAGCAGACAGGGCTTGCCCAGACGGCGCAGGTAGCTGGCGATTTCATGGTCCTGCGCACAGACGCCCGCGCGTGCGTCCACCAGAAACAGCACGACGTCGGCCTCCGCCACGGCCTGGCGTGTCTGTTTGCCCATCTCCCGCACAATGCCGCTGCTGGCATCGGGCTCAAACCCGCCGGTATCAACGGCGATGTATTCCCGTGGGCCATGCCTACCCGTTCCGTAGTGGCGGTCTCGCGTCAGGCCGGAAAAATCCGCAACGATGGCGTCGCGGGTTTTCGTCAACCGGTTGAACAGGGTTGATTTGCCAACATTCGGACGCCCGACCAGGGCCAACACCGGCTTCATGCACCGCTCCAGCGCCGCGTCGCGCCGCTCACTCCGGCCTGAAGCCGAAAACGCCACCATTGCGGGTGACAACCACCAGGGTATTGCCAACCAGCACCGGGGCGGCAATGACGGCTGAGCCGTCGGTGGCGACCCGTGCCAGCGGCGCGCCATCCTGTTTCGCAAGAAAGTGCACCAGACCCTGCCCGTCCGCCACGACCACGGAACGGCCAAGCGCCTGCGGCGTTGTCAATTCACGGTACCGCAAGCGATCGGAGGCCCACAGGCGTTCACCGTCTGTGCGCCGCCAGGCCAACACCTTGCCATCAGACTCGGTGCCAAAAACCGCTTCCGCGTCGCCATGCACCCCGTTGTGGCCGACTGCCGGTTTGGTCCAGACCGGGCTGCCACGCGCGGCGTTGACACATCCCACGCTGGTCTGGAACGCCCGCACACAGACAGTGTCACCTTCGCGGCTGGCGCGGCCGACCACATCCACCAAGCGTTCAATATCGTTGGTACCGCGCGGGCTGGCAATGGCCGATTCCCAGCGCACGGTTCCATTCTGCGGATTGAGGCCGACCAGACGGCCGGACATGCCGGCCACCAGCGTATCACCGACCGCCAGCAAGGTGCCACCCTGGCGCAGTGACAGCAACAGTTCCCCGGGTCGTGCGTAGGCCCACAGTCGGCGACCACTTTGGGCATCGAATGCGCTGACCGTGCGGTCGGCCGACATCACGAACACGCGGGCTCCGGCCACCAGTGGCGCAGTGTAGGCCACCGCTCCCAGCCGTTCACGCCAGAGTTCACGACCACGCTCGAGCACCAGCAATTCGTTGGCCCGAGTCACCACCGCAGCGTAGCGCCCGTCACTGCCAACCCCAGCCTCCAGCGCAGCGCCGGTCTCGACACGCCACAAATCCTGACCACTGTTGCCGTCGATGGCAGCCACCGTACCGTCCGAACTCGCCAGCGTCACGGTTGTGCCATTGACCTTCACGTCGAGCGGAAAATTAATCGCACCGATGCGGGCGGTCCAAGCCTGGCGTACCGTGATCAAAGCGGCATTCGGCCCGAGTTCAGCCGGTTTTGGTTTGTCCGGCCCGCCGGCGCAGGCGACCAGCAACAACCCGGCCAACAACAACGGGGCAGCTCTCAGGCAGGCACCGCGGCGTCCCGTCATTTCGACACCCCGACCGCAGAGGCCGCACTGGCAGCTGATGTGGGCGCGGCTTCGGCGCGCGGATTGACGCCCAAAGCATTCAGCTTCATCTCTACCAGCCTGCGGTATTCGGTTCGTTCGTCCATGGCCCGGTAGGCCTTCAGGTACTCGGCGCCCGCCTCGGTCTTTTTTCCCTGCACCGACAAAACGTCACCGCGGCGATCCGCCACCAGGCCCTGGAACTCACCCGGAAAATCGCCACCGAGTTGCGCCAGTGCCTGGTCAAAAGATTTTGACTCGGCATGAAGTGCCGCCAACCGTAATTTGGCAACCGACTGGTAGCCGGCATCGGCGGCATTTCCCGCAACCCAGGTCAGCGCCGCGACAGCTGCATCGGCCCGCCCGGCCTCATGGAAAAGCTTGGCAGCCAGCAGGCCTGCCTGGTGTGCGTAGGTGGTGCCGCCGTACTTGTCTTTCATGTCGGCAAAAGCCCGCTCTACCCTGGTGATGTCGGACGCGCGCGCCTGGCGCTCGAGTTCGTCAAACATGGCCGCCGCCTGCATCGCCTGATTGCGCTGCCAGTATTGGTAGCCATTCCATCCAGCGAATACCGCCAGCACCGCGATCAGCAACCAGGTAACCAGGTTGCCGTACTGCTTCCACAGATGTTTGAGCTGATCGAGTTGTTCTTGTTCTTCAAGGTCGAGTTGGTTGGCCATGGCTTGGATTCGATTAGGACGCCGATTGTAGGGTGCATGCCCATTCGCCAACCCGAGCCAGCGCAAGTCGAACCTGGACACCGCCGGCTGCGCGCAGTGGCTTGAGCGTCACTTCCCCGTTGGCCAGTTCGTCGTCGCCGAAAACAAGCGCAAAACGCGCACCACTGGCGTCCGCACGTTTGAATTGCGCCTTCATGCTGCCCAGGCCATCTGCACCCCCGGCATGCATTTGCACCCGCACGCCGGCTTGCCGAAGCGCCTGCAAGATCGTGAATGCCGCGGCGTAGGCGCCAGCCCGCGGCACCACGGCATACACGTCGGCGACCGTTGGCGGCGCGACCTGGCCCCGCACACGTATCAACTCGAGCACACGCTCCATGCCCATGCCCCACCCGACAGCCGGGGTAGGCTTGCCACCCAGCACGGTGAACAGGCCGTCATAACGCCCACCACCACACAGAGTTCCCTGTGCACCGAGTTCATCCGTGACAAACTCGAAAACGGTGTGGTTGTAATAGTCAAGTCCGCGCACTGCACGCGGGTTCACACTCCAGGGCACAGCACTGGCGTCCAGCAGCGACTGCACGGTTGCAAAGTGCTTGAGCGAAGCGTCGCCCAGGTAGTCCAGCAACTGCGGCGCACCGGCAACGACTTCCTGCAGCTGCGGGTTCTTGCTGTCCAGAATGCGCAACGGGTTGGTCTTCAGGCGGCGCATCGCATCGGCATCCAGCAATTGCCGATGGCGTTCAAAATATTCTATGAGCGCGACTCGGTGGCGCAGGCGCTCTTCCATGACCCCCAGGCTGTTGAGCTCGACACGCACACCCGACAGGCCCACCCTGGCCAGCAGCTGAGAAGCCAGGACGATTACTTCGGCATCCAGCTCGGGGCCGGCAAATCCGAGCGCCTCGACCCCGATCTGGTAGAACTGCCGGTAACGACCGCGTTGCGGCCGTTCGTGGCGGAACATCGGTCCGATGTAGTACAGCCGCTTGCCGCCGTCATAGGTGAGGTTGTGTTCTATCGCGGCGCGCACCACACCCGGCGTGTTTTCGGGCCGCAATGTCAGCATCTCGCCGTTCAGCCGGTCTTCAAAGGAGTACATCTCCTTCTCGACAATGTCAGTCGACTCACCAGTGCCCTTTACAAACAGCTGCGTGTGTTCGACGATTGGCGTGCGGATGCTGCCGTAGCTGAATGCCTCCATGGTTTCACGCACCCGGGCTTCAAACCAATCCCATTGCGCCGACTCTGGCGGAAACACATCGTTCATGCCCTTGACGGCTTGCAGCTTTTGCGCCTTCGGGTGGGCTGCTGCCAGATCAGTCGGCACGCCGGACTCAGCTTCCATGTGCCGCCGCGGTCTTGCCAAACCGTTGCTCGATATATTTCTCCACCAGCGCCTGGAACTCATTGGCGATATTGTCACCGCGCAGGGTCATGCGCTTTTCTCCGTCGATGAATACCGGTGCCGCCGGAGCTTCGCCGGTTCCGGGCAAGCTGATGCCGATGTCGGCATGTTTGCTTTCACCCGGGCCGTTGACGATACAACCCATCACCGCCACCTTGAGGGACTCGACGCCCGGGTAATGCTGTTTCCAGTGCGGCATCTGGTTACGCAGGAAACTGTCAATTTGCTGCGTCAACTCCTGGAACGTGGTGCTGGTGGTACGGCCACAACCAGGACAAGCGGTGACGCTGGGCACGAACTTGCGCACGCCCAGTGACTGCAATATCTCTGTTGCAATCACCACTTCCTGGGTGCGCGACTCCTGCGGGGCCGGTGTCAGCGACACCCGAATGGTATCGCCGATACCCTGCTGCAACAGGATTGCCAGGGCGGCTGTGGAAGCCACCGTGCCCTTGGTGCCCATACCGGCCTCGGTCAAGCCCAAATGCAGCGCGTAGTCACAGCGTTCGGCAAGAGCCCGGTAAACCGACACCAGATCCTGCACCCCACTGACTTTGCACGACAGGATGATCTGGTCACCATCCATGCCCATGGCACGGGCACGCTCAGCTGAATCCACTGCCGAACGTACCAGCGCTTCGTACATCACCTGACGCGCATCCCAAGGCACAGGCCGCTGGTTGTTGGTATCCATCAGCTGCGCCAGCAATTCCTGATCCAGACTGCCCCAGTTCACGCCAATTCGCACCGGCTTGGACCATTTCATGGCGGCCTCGATCATCTGGCCGAACTGCCGATCGCGCTTGTCACCCTTGCCGACGTTGCCCGGGTTGATGCGGTACTTCGACAACGCCTGCGCGCAGGCCGGAAAATCAGTCAGCAGGCGATGCCCGTTGTAGTGGAAGTCACCAATCAGCGGCACCGATATACCCATGCGATCAAGTTGCTCGCGGATGTATGGTACAGCTTGCGCTGCCTCGGGGGTGTTGACCGTGATGCGAACCAGTTCTGAGCCGGCCTGCGCCAGTTCCTTGACCTGGATCGCTGTGCCCACGGCGTCGGCAGTGTCGGTATTCGTCATGGACTGCACCCGCACTGGCGCACCGCCCCCAATCGTCACGACCTGGTCACCCCACTGCACGCGGGCCTGGCGGGTCCGCCGAACCAATGCTTGCTCCACGTCGATTGGCCTGGTTTCCTGCATCATTTCACCTGAAATCTGGCGACGTTGTCACGTGACACGGAAGCCATGTCAAAGCTCTGACCTCGCACTGTGACGTCGGTTACATCGGCGCGACCGACGATCACGGAAAGCGGAAGTGCGCCGGACGCCTGGGTGGTTTCGCCTGCCACCAGCGTCTTGCGCAGCATCACGGTGCCACTGGCATCTGTTACCTCGACCCAAGATGGGCCGCGCGCCCTGAAGCCGACCAGGCTGGTGCCGAGAACTGACGCGCTCGCCAACTGTGCGACCGGCGCCGGCAGCGCAACAGGTGGCCCCGCGACGGCAGCAGTGGCCGACGTGGTGGCAACGGCCTTCAGCGCGGTGGCGGATGGCACGGTCGCGGTCGAAGTTGGCACCTCAGCCGGGACGACGACAACCGTCACCGGCACCGGTGCCGTGGCGCCAGACAGGGGTACTGGCGCCGGAACGCGTGTAGCAGCATTCGGGCGCTCCAGCAACGGCGCGAGCAGCATCGCCAGCGTGGCAATCAGCAGAACAGCCACCACGACAATCACCGGACGACCCAGCCGCGCAACCAGCGGGACTTGCCAGCCACGTGTGGGCATGCTGAAAAATGCCAGGCTGGAAGCGGAAACAACGGGCAACGGCCGAGCGACATGGCCCGGTAAGCGGGCCAGAACCGGCGCCGCGTCCATCTTCAGCGTCTTGCAGACACTGGCCGCCAAGGCCCGGACAAACACGGTATCCGGCAGTTCATCCAGGCGATCACTTTCCAGCGCTTCCAATTTCTTCACCGGAACCTTGAGCGAAACCGCGAGCGCACCGATATGCAAACCCGCCGCTTCGCGGGCCAGCCGCAGCATGGTTCCGGCACTGTGCTGGCTGTCTGCGAGCGAACGCACCACACCTGCCGCTGCGCTGTCGCCGCCCGGTTCACTCATCAAATGCCCCCCGGTCGAGCAATGCCGCCTGCCTGGACAGGGCAAACCGTTTGCGCAACTGAGTCGCCAACTGCTCCGCGCCCTCATTGTTGCCAAGTCGGCGCTCCACCTTGATGCCCAGCCAAAGGGACTCGGAATTGGCCAGTTCGCTATTGTTGATCCTGCGGATCAGGAACTGCGCTCGCTCGTTCTCGCCCCGCAAATAAAGCAGGTTGGCGAGGTTGTAGCCGGTGATGGGGTTCGCGGCGTCCAGCTCATAAGAGCGCAGCAGGCTGGCTTCTGCTTCGGCACGCTGGCCGGCCCGGATCTGGCACAGGCCCTGGGTCATCAGCGTCTTTGGGCGTTCGACATATTGTGGGTTGGCCAGCGCTTGCGTGAACATCTGCGTAGCCTCGGCGAACCGGACCTGCTGACAATACAGCCAGCCAAAGTTGTGCAGCACGTTGGAGTCACCCGGGCTCAACACCAGCGCGCGGCGAAAACTCTGCTCCGCCAGGAGAAAGTCATTGAGGCGCAGGTAGATCAGACCCCGCATGTTGAAGGCTTCGGAGAAATTCGGGTCTGTCGCCAGCGCCTGCTTGAGTTCGTCGAGCGCGATCGTGGTCTGACCTTCTTCGAAGTAACTCACCGCCAGTTCCAGCCGGATACGCGCACGTTTGCGCAGGTCAGACTCGTCGGATTCTGTCGGCAGGTCAGCCCGAGTACCGGTGCTGCCAGCACCGCCCGGTGTCATGGCACAGCCCGCCAGCGTCAACAATGCTACGCCAGCCAACAGCCAGGCTGCCAGCGACCGCGCCATGGCGCCATGGGAAACCGGATAGGTTGAAATCAATCAGAACTCCTTGTCGGCCATGGCCACGGGGGTGGTCTTGAGCATGATGGTACGTTGACGCGCCATGCGCATTGTCACGCCGGTACGGTCACGCACATCGCCGGCCAGTTGTCCGCACGCCGCGTCGATATCATCACCGCGGGTCTTGCGCACCGTAGTGACGATGCCGGCATCAAGCAGGATGCGCGCAAACGCCTGAATCTGCGAGCGCGGTGAACCCGACAGACCGGACGCGGGGAAGGAGTTGAATGGAATCAGGTTGAACTTGCACCAGGCAGTGGGGCGCCGCTGGGCACGCACCAGCTCGACCAGCGCCAGCGCATGCTCCGGCTGGTCGTTGACACCGTCGAGCATGCAGTACTCGAACGTGATGAAGTCGCGTGGTGCATGGCTCAGGTAGGCAACACAGGTGGACAAAAGTTCGGCCAGGGGGTATTTACGGTTCAGGGGCACCAGGTTGTCGCGCAAGGCATCGGTTGGTGCATGCAGCGACACAGCCAGCGCAACCGGGCAATCGACCGCCAGCCGTTCAATCATCGGCACCACACCGGAGGTAGACACCGTGACACGCCGGCGCGACAAGCCGTAACCGTGGTCGTCCAGCATGGCACGCAGCGCTGGCAGCAGTGCTGCGTAATTTTGTAGCGGTTCGCCCATACCCATCATCACGACGTTGGACACCACGCGCTCCTGTACGCCAAGATGGCGCCGCAGAAAATGCTCCGCGAACCACAACTGCGCAAGAATTTCCCAGGTCTCCAGATTGCGGCTGAAGCCCTGGTGGCCAGTCGAACAGAACCGGCAACCGACCGCACAACCGGCCTGTGATGAGATACACAGTGTGCCTCGGTCATCCTCCGGAATGAACACCGTTTCCACCGCATCACCAGCGCCGACATCAAACAACCACTTGATGGTGCCGTCTGCCGAACGATGTTCGCTCAGCACCGCCAGCGGCTGCACACGGGCAACACCACGCAGCTTGTCGCGCAGCGGCCTCGCCAAGTCACTCATCGCATCAAAGTCGGCGGCGCCCTTCTGGTGAATCCAGCGAAACAGCTGGGTCGCGCGAAACCGCTTTTCCCCCAGTCGGTCGCACCATGCGGCCAAGCCCTCGAGGTCGTAGTCGAGCAGGTTGGCCAGCATTGGGGGGGTTAGCGCGAGTAGACGCTCATGCCGGGGAAAAAGAATGCCACCTCGACGGCCGCCGTCTCCGGTGCATCCGACCCGTGCACAGCGTTGGCGTCGATGCTGTCGGCAAAGTCGGCGCGTATCGTTCCGGCAGCCGCCTTTTTCGGGTCGGTCGCGCCCATCAGATCGCGGTTCTTCAATACTGCGTTGTCCCCTTCGAGTGCCTGGATCATGACCGGACCCGACACCATGAAGCTGACCAGGTCGTCAAAAAACGGGCGCCCCCGATGCACGGCATAAAACGCCTCGGCCTCCATGCGCGACAGCTGCGTCATGCGTGCGGCCACAACCTTCAGGCCGGCAGCCTCAAAGCGGGCATAGATCTGGCCGATCACGTTTTTTGCCACGGCGTCCGGCTTGATAATGGAGAGAGTGCGTTCAATCGTCATAAATACATCCTGAGCAGGTGGGTAGCGTGTGCCAATGACACACAAAGCCTGTGAGTTTAACCCGAGCGCGGGATTCCACATGGCACTCCTTGCCACGCGGCGGTGTCGGCCCGATCAGCGCTGGCGCCCGCCACGGCGTGCCCCGCCCCCGGGTCCGCTACCGCCTTGCGGCCCGTTGCCGCCGCGCTGGTTGCGCCGCGTACCTTGTCCTTGTCCTTGTCCTTGTCCCTGTCCCTGTCCCTGTCCCTGACGCTGCCCCTGTCCCTGGCGTTGGCGCGTGAAACTGTCCGCCCCGATATAGCCGAAGGCTGTCTTCATCGGGTCTGGTTGTGCCAGCTCGGCCTGGCGATCAGCCCGTTCTTCCGAATCCTCGGCCACGGCTCGGTTTCGGTTGCGCCCGGCACCTGCATTGCCCGCATCGCGCGACGATCCCTGTGACTGCCCGGGGCCCGACGCCAGATCCGGCCCCCGCCGTTCGCCATTGGGGCGTGTGCCACGACGGCGACGGCGCTGGCTCTGACCACTGGCGATGCCATCGCGCTCACCTCCATCGGCGCGGCGGCCCGGTCCACGTTCTACAAGGTGTGCTCCAGAGGCCCTGCGCAATGCGCCGATATCGAAGCCGTCCAGCTCCATCCATGCGCCGCGTTTGAGTCCTCGAGGCAGCACCATAGCTCCGTACCGGATCCGGATCAGTCGGCTGACGGCATGCCCGACGGCCTCGAACATGCGCCGCACCTCCCGGTGCCGACCCTCCGAGATTGTCACCCGGTACCAGCAGTTTGCGCCCTCGCCTCCTCCGTCCTCGATCGCCCCAAACTGGGCCACACCATCATCCAGCCGGACGCCCTCTACCAACTTACCCTTCTCTTCGTTGCTCAGGGCACCAAGCACGCGCACTGCATACTCACGCTCCAGGCCAAAACGAGGATGCATCAGGTTGTTGGCCAACTCGCCGGAATTGGTGAACAACAACAGGCCCTCGGTATTCAGGTCGAGCCGGCCCACGGACTGCCATTTTCCCTGTTGCAACTTGGGCAGGCGACGGAAAACCGTGGGTCGGTTCTGCGGGTCGTCGTGGGTCACGACCTCGCCGACCGGCTTGTGGTAGGCGATTACCCGGGGTGGCGGCGGATCGACGCGAAAGCGGATCGGCTTGCCGTTGACCTTGACATGGTCACCAAACTGGATGCGCTGCCCGATGTGCGCCGGCTCGTTGTTCACGGTGATGCGCCCCTCCAGGATCATTTGTTCCATCTCCAACCGCGAACCCATGCCGGCCTGGGCCAGCACCTTGTGCAGCTTGGGCGTTTCCGCCATGGGGGCGAGCACGCGCTTGGCGGTCAGCTGTTCAGGCTCGGTATCCTGAGCATCGAATTGCCCGTTAACCACATCCAGAAACCGCTCGGAGGCTGTTTCCGTGCCCAGCACCGGCAAGCTGGCTGCCTCGGACCGGTCGGCTTCGTCCGGGTCGTGGGCCGGCGCGGTCGACAGGCCGTCCGGCAATTCGGCATGCGGGCCAAGGGCATCCCGTGTCGCCGCAAGTGCGACCTGCTCAGAATTGGTCGGTGCTGCAGGATGCGGTTCGTTTTCGTGCATGGTGGTATCTGGCTCAGACTTGAAGCGGGTGAATGGGCGATGGCACAGCGGAGGTGGGTGCCGACAGATCTGCAGTGTCGCTCGACGCGCCGCCAGTTATTTCCGGCATCTCCGGCAACTGCCCTTGCTCCTGCCCCGCGTCAGCCGCCAGGCGCGAAATGGAATCCACCATCCCGGCGCCGTCGGAACTTTTGTCCTGCAGTGGCAACTGGTCGATTGAGGCCAGCCCCAAGTCGTCCAAAAACTGTCGCGTGGTTGCGAACAGGGCCGGTCGGCCGGGCGTTTCGCGGTGCCCGATCACCTCGACCCAGCCCCGGTCCTCCAGCTGCTTGATGATCAATGCGTTGATCGTGACACCACGAATATCCTCCATGTCACCGCGCGTGACGGGCTGCCGGTAGGCAATGATGGCCAGCGTCTCCATCGTGGCGCGGCTATACCGTGGCGGTTTTTCGGGATGCAGCCGGTCGAGGAATTCCCGCATTTCGGCACGGCTCTGGAAACGCCATCCCGTGGCCACCTGTACCAGTTCCAGGCCCCGCTGTGTCCATTCAAATTGCAATTCCTGCAACAACGCCTTGACCGTATCTGCGCCCAGCGCGTCGCTGAACAGGGAACGCAAGTCACGCAGCGGCAATGGCTGCTGCGAACACATCAGTGCCGTTTCCAGTACGCGCTTGGCGAACGACGAATTCATGGTCCTACCATGGTTGGGAAATGCATCACCAGGACGCAAAAAAATCTTCGCGGCGCAAGAGGCAGATCGGGCGTCTGCGGCGCGGGAGCGTGGCCCGGGCCACGCTCCCGCGTGGTCGGCCCTAACCGAAATTGTAGCCCAGACCCCAGGCCGCCAGAGCCGCATGCAGGTCCGCCGGGATCGGTGCCGAAAACTCCAGTGCCCGACCATCCACCGGATGGCGCAACGTCAGGCTGCGCGCGTGCAGTGCCTGGCGCAACATGCCCACCGCTGGCGCGCCACCATAGGTTGCATCGGCAACCAGCGCATGGCCGATCGATGCCAGATGGACCCGAATCTGGTGCGTGCGTCCGGTGTGCAAGGTGCAGCGCAGCAAACATCCAGCGACGGCGTTGCCCAGTAGCTCAAAAGACGTTTGTGCCGACCGCCCGGCATGGCGCGACAGGTCAACCACGGCCATGCGCAGCCGATTGGACGGATCCCGTCCTATCGCCGCATCGACCAGCAACGGGGACGCATGGCTCCACACGCGATGCGCCAACGCCAGATAACGTCGCTGCACCTCGCGCGCCGCAATCATGCGCACCAAGGCCTCCATGCTCTGGCGGGTGCGCGCCACCAGCATCAAACCGCTGGTGTCCTTGTCCAGCCGGTGCACGATGCCCGCGCGCGGCAAATCGGTGAAACACGGGTGGTAGGCCAGCAGGCCGTTGAGCAGGGTACCGCTCCAGTTGCCCGGTGCAGGGTGCACCACCAGGCCAGCGGGCTTGTTGATGACCAGCAGATGCGCGTCCTCGTACAGCAGGTCGAGCCGCATCGGCTCGGCCACGAACGCGCGTG
This sequence comes from Betaproteobacteria bacterium, assembly GCA_031363785.1. Lineage (GTDB taxonomy): Bacteria > Pseudomonadota > Gammaproteobacteria > Burkholderiales > Burkholderiaceae_C > CAISIP01. Next base: position 8,158 of record JANLVB010000583.1, on the reverse strand, counting down.
ACTGCGGCGTCGGACGCAAGGCAACCCGGCATTGGTCAGCGACGCGCAGCCGGCTTGCCGGCTTCGCTGCCGGCACACCATTGACTGCCACGGCCCCGTTCCCGACCAGTTGCTGCAGGTAGCTGCGCGAGAACTCCGGCACCATGTCTGCCAGCACGCGGTCCAGTCGCTCCCCATGCTGGGCCGCCGTCACGATGAACTCGCGCCACTCGATCCCAGGTCCGATTCCATGCAGCTCATCCTCGTCCGTCGCAGCTGTGCTGGCCGATATAATTTGTGTGGAATCTTTCAAGAAGGCTGCCCCCATGTTCGGTGCGAAATTATCGATGCTGCGCGTTGTGCTGCTGGCTGCCTTTGCGGTGCAGCTGGTCGCTTGTTCTTCTACGAACGCCGACAAGTCCGCCAACAGGAGCCCCAACCGCCTGTACGCCGAGGCCAAGGACGAACTGAATTCCGGCGCCTACGACAAGGCGATACCGCTGTTTGAGAAACTCGAGGGCCGGGCGGCAGGAACCACGTTGGCCCAGCAGGCCCAGCTGGAGAAAGCCTATGCCCAATACAAGGGTGGTGAGTCGGCCCAGGCCCTGTCCTCGCTGGACCGCTTCATGAAGCTCAATCCTGCCAGCCCGGCGATCGACTATGCCCTGTACCTCAAGGGTGTGATCAACTTCAACGACGACCTCGGGTGGCTGTCGTTCCTGACCCGGCAGGATCTGTCAGAGCGTGACCAGAAGGCGGCCAAGGAGTCCTTCGAGTCCTTCAAGGAACTGGTGTCACGCTTTCCGTCGTCGCGTTATGTCACCGATGCGCGTCTGCGCATGACCTACATCGTCAACTCGCTGGCCGAGTACGAAGTCCATGTGGCGCGTTATTACTTCAAACGGGGTGCGTATCTGGCTGCGGTCAATCGGGCCCAGACCGCCCTGGCTGACTACCGCGACGTACCTGCGCTGGAGGAGGCGCTGTTCATCATGGTCAAATCGTACGACGCGCTCGGAATGGCCCGGCTGCGCGACGACGCGCGCCGCATTCTGCAGGCCAGTTATCCGAATGGTGAATTTACGACCAACGGATTTCGCGCCTCGTCTACACCGTGGTGGAAGTTCTGGTAAGGGCCTTCAGCTCGGCCATGAGTTCGGCCTCGCTGTGCAGGCGGCGCATCGGTGGCAAGGCCGCCATCAGCCGGCGCCCGTAACCCATGGAAGCCAGGCGGGTGTCACACAACACCAGCACGCCGCGGTCTGATTCACGGCGGATCAGGCGTCCAGCCCCCTGCTTCAGGGCAACTGCAGCTTCGGCGACAAAGTAGTCGTTGAACGCGCTTCTGCCGGCCGCCTCCAGCCTTTGGCTGCGCGCCTCGACCAGAGGGTCATTCGGCGGTGGAAACGGCAGCTTGTCGATCACCACCAGCTGCAAGGCTTCACCCGGTATGTCAACACCTTCCCAGAACGATGCCGATGCCACCAGGATGCATCCGCCGCCCTCCGGCGTCGCGCCGTTGCGCAGGCGCTCCATCAGCTCGCGTTTCGGGCCTTGGCCCTGCACCAGCAACTGCAGCGATGGCACGCCGGTACATAGTGCGGCCAGCGCCTCGCTGATGGCACGCAGGGCGCGCAGGGTGGTGGTCAAAACCATGGTGCGCCCGCCAAGCACGCCGGCCAGCCGCGCCACCAACGCGGCCACTGCGCCGGCGTGGCCGCTGTCCGCCGGTTTCGGCAGATCGCGGGCCACATAGACACAGGCCTGGTTGTGGTAGTCGAACGGACTGTGTACCCGCAGAGTGCGCGCGTCGCCCAGGCCGCAAGGCTCCGTAAACCAGCTCAGCCGCGCATCGTCACCCAGCGTGGCGGAGGTAAATATCCAGGACCGCCGATTGTCCGGATCGTCTACTGTCCTGAGCATTTTCTGCTGCACCGCGTCGGCGATATCCAATGGCGACTCGACCAGCCGCAGCTGGGCGCCGACGTCAAGCCACCGTACACAGCCGGCGTCCCGCTCCTGCAAGAAGGACTGGGCCAGCACTGCCAATGCCGTCGCGCGCTCGGCGAGGCGCTGAATGTCCGGGCCCAGTTCGGCCAACCGTCCAAGCACCAATGCCGCATCACCACAAGCTCGTCCAAGCTGCTCCAACGTGTCGCGCCAGGCCGCCTCTGGCACACCATGTGGCGCTGCGCTGCTCCAGCGCAACCGGGTCGCGGCCGCAGAGCCACCAACCACCAGGCGCAGATCGCGCGCCGCGAGCTCGATGTCGCCCGCCAGCGTGTTCCAGTCCGCCAGCCCGCGCGCATGCTGCAACCCAGCCACCTGAAGGTCGCGCGCAAAGTCCAGCACCTGGCTGTTGGACAGGTGGCGCCCGAGAAACTGCAAGCCGGTTTCATTGATTTGGTGCGCCTCGTCAAATATCACGGTCTGGACCGTCGGCAGCAACTCAGCCACGCCGGATTCGCGCACCGCGAGATCGGCGAAAAACAGGTGGTGGTTGACCACGACCACATCGGCCGCGAGGGCTTCGCGCCGGGCCAGATTGACATGGCATGTACGCGCCCGGAGGCATTGGGCGCCCAGACAGTTTTCACGCGTCGAGGTGACATGGGGCAACACCGGCGAGCGCTCGTCCAGGCCGGGAAGCTCCGCAAGATCGCCGGTCGATGTTGACTGGGCCCATTGTTCGACCTTGGCCAGCGTGCGTGCGGCAAAGCGCTCGGCCATGGTCGGCACCTGACGCGCGGTTTCCAGCCGCTGCAGACACAGATAACTGGAGCGACCCTTGAGCAGTGCAGTTCGCACGGGCAAACCGAGTGCGCGCACCAGTTGTGGCAAATCGCGGGAAAAAAGCTGATCCTGCAAAGCCTTGGTCGCCGTCGACACCAGTATGCGCGCGCCACTGAGCAATGCCGGCACCAAGTAGGAGTAGGTCTTGCCGACGCCGGTGCCGGCTTCCACCACCAGCACACCACCACTTTCCATGGTCTGTGCAATGGCTACTGCCATTTCGGTCTGACCACTACGCGGGCTGAATTCCTGCACGCTGCGCGCCAACGGACTGTCGGCGCCAAAGGCCTGTTCAACCTGCAGGACCAATCCCATGCTGCTCAGGCAGACCCGTCGGGTGTCAACTGCGCTCGCACCCGTGCCATCTCGTCCTTCAATGCCAGGCGGCGCTTCTTGAGCCGGCGCAGCATCAGTTCATCCACCGGCGTGACAAGCGCCGTGCGGTCTATCATCGCGTCGAGGTCGGCATGCTCCATCGTGAGCTCGATGAGCCGGCGATCCAGGGAGTGAAGATTCGAGTCCAAAGGCCAGGGTCTAAAATTGATTACGCGGTGACGCGGGACGATGCACCCGACGGCTCTCATAATACGTGTTAACACACACACTGTGCGGAATGGCCGCCACAGCCAGGAAAAAATGACCAAAGGTTACCGACTCACCGCTGCCACAGGTATACACAAGGGAGACCGAGACTATCAGCAGGACAGGGTGACAGTGCTCAACCATGGACGGGTCAATGGCTGCATTCTGGCGGTGGTGGCAGACGGCATGGGAGGCCGCAGTGGCGGGCGCAAGGCGTCGGACCAGGCCATCATGACAGCGCGCCAGCTGTTCGAGCGCTATGCGCCCGAAGTCGACGATGGAGCCGCGATGTTGATGCAGATCGCCCGCGAGGCCCATGTCGTGATCAAGCTCACCGCCATCTCATCCGAGGAAGAGCCACACAGCACGTTTGCCGCCTTTGTCATCAATGCAGGTGGCGATTGCCACTGGGCACATGCCGGTGACTCGCGGGTGTACCACTTCCACAATGGCAAGCTGGTGCGCAAGACCCTTGACCACTCTTATGTGCAACTGCTGGTCAAACGCGGCGACATCACTGCGGAGCAGGCCAACTCGCATCCGCAGTCCAACATCCTGATGGGTTGCCTGGGCACCGAGGCTGACCCGCCAGTCGATGTGCATTTCATCCCGAAGCTGCGCAGCGGCGACTGCCTGATGGCTTGCAGCGACGGCGTCTGGCACTACTTCACCGACGAGGAGATGGGCGAGATTCTGACCAACCTGTCGGCGCGCGAGGCGACCGAGTCGCTGATAGAAAAGGCCAGAGTACGGGCACAGGGCGGCGGCGACAACCTCTCCTTGGTCATCGTCAAGCTCGAACCGCTGGACTCCTGAAAGTTGTCAGGGCCGGCCTGCCGCCTTTGCATCGGCGCGCAGTAGCTGGTCGGCAGCCCGCCGCTTTCGTTGCGCGTCATTGAGTGATATCTCCTGCCGGCGCAAGTCGGCCAGCAGCACGCGCCGCTCAGTGCGAACGTCGGACAGGCAATCGTTGACGGCAAACTTCTGATAACAGACAACGTCGCGTGCTGCAAACTGGCTTAAGGCCTCGGTGCGGGCCTGACGTATGCGTTGGTGTTCCAGCGCCTCGCGCCCGGCCAGCGCCGGCTCCGCGTCCACCTGTGCTGCCACCCAGGGTGCGACGACGAGCAGGACCATCACGCTGCAGAAATTTCTCATGTCAGGACAGTATCCACGATCCGGCGTTCCTGCTCCACAAACGCCCTGGTTTGCATTTCATGCAGGCGCGATGCGGTACGTACGAACTCGTGCGCCAGCGGCCCTTCGGTATACAGAAGCTCGGGCGCCACCGCTGCGCAGACGACCAACTTGACCCGCCGGTCATACAACACGTCCACCAGCCAGGTGAAACGCCTGGCCTCCGAGGCCATACGCACCGGCATGGCCGGCACACCACTGAGGAACACCGTGTGGAACTGTGTGGCTATCTCCAGGTAGTCGTTTTGTGACCGCGGGCCGCCACACAAGGCCTTGAAGTCGAACCACACAACGCCTCCAGCACGTCTGAGCGCGCGAATCTGGCGCGCTTCGACATGTAAAACCGGGTCATCGTCCTTTGTTTCAGCGATACGCTCAAAGGCTTCCCGCATCTCGCGCTCGGAGGCATCCCCACAGGGTACGTGGTAGAACCGTACCTGCTCCATGACGCGGCGGCGGTAGTCGGCCCCGGCGCCAATGGCCACGACCTCCAGCCGCGTGTTGAGCAAGGCAATTGCCGGCAGGATGCGATCGCGGTGCAGGCCGCCCGGGTACAGGTCATCGGGTCGGAAGTTGGACGTGGTCACAAAACCAACACCCTGGGCAAAAAGCGCTGACAGCAAGCGGTGCAGGATCATGGCGTCTGTGATGTCGGCGACGTGGAACTCGTCAAAACAGATCAAGCGATACTTCTGGGCGATCTGCTTCGCCAGTTCGTCCAGCGGGTTCACCGTGCCCTGCAGGTTCGCCAGTTCGCGGTGCACCTCGCGCATGAATTCGTGAAAGTGCAGACGTGTCTTGCGCCGGATCGGCACGACTCCATAAAAACAGTCCATCAGGAAACTCTTGCCGCGCCCCACGCCACCATGCAGGTAGACGCCGCGCGGTATGTCGGGCCGGTTGATGAGTTTTTTCAGGGCATTGGAACGCCGGGCGCGGTAATCCGCCCATTCCTGTACACAACGCTCCAGCGTCGCCACTGCAGCCAGCTGACCCGGGTCGCTGGCATAACCACGCTGCGCCAGTTCGTGCTCGTAGGCCGCGCGTACCGTGCTCATCTGCGACTGTGCGCGGTCACCGGACAAACGATCAGCCCGTACTCAGAAATTGAGCGTGCGCCGGTCCACCGCCAGCGCCGCTTCCTTGGTCGACTCACTGAGCGACGGGTGGGCATGGCAGATGCGGGCGATGTCCTCGCTGCTGGCTCGAAACTCCATCGCCACCACACACTCGGCGATCAGTTCGCTGGCCATGGGGCCTACGATATGCACGCCCAGAATTTCGTCGGTCACCGCGTCGGCGAGCATCTTCACCATGCCGGTGGTGTCACCCAAAGCACGCGCCCGCCCGTTCGCCAGGAACGGGAAGGTACCCGACCGGTAGGCCCGGCCCGCCGCCTTTAGCTGCTGCTCGGTCTGCCCGACCCAGGCAATCTCGGGGCTGGTATAGATCACCCAGGGGATGGTGTTGAAGTTCACGTGGCCATGCTGCCCGGCGATACGCTCGGCCACCGCCACGCCCTCTTCCTCCGCCTTGTGCGCCAGCATCGGGCCGCGCACCACGTCCCCGATCGCCCAGACATTGGGCAAGTTGGTTATGCATGCGTCGTCCACCAGCACCGCACCGCGGTCATCGAGCGCCAGCTGCACGGCCGCAGCATTCAGGCCAACCGTATTCGGCACTCGTCCGATCGACACGATCAGTTTGTCCACTTCGAGCAACTGCGCATCGCCCTTGGCGTCGGTGTACTCCACCTTGATGCCTTTCTTGCCGCTGCTGATCGTGCCAACCTTGACGCCCAGCGCGATGCGCAGTCCCTGTTTGTCAAACGCCTTTTTGGCCTCCTTCGCGATCTGTTCGTCCACCGCTTCCAAAAAGGTCGGCAAACCCTCCAATACAGTGACGTCGGAGCCGAGCCGTCGCCATACCGATCCCATCTCCAGCCCAATCACGCCGGAACCGATCAAACCGAGCTTTTTCGGCACCGCCGTCAGACGCAATGCACCATCGTTGGAGAGGATGTTCTCCTCGTCAAACGGCGCGCCAGCCAGCGCACGTGCGCTGGAACCGGTGGCGACGACGATGTGTTTTCCGCTCAGCGTTTGTGCCGTAACGCCAGCCACTGCGATGTCGTACACACCATTCGTCGCGGGTTTGGTGAAAGACCCGCGGCCATGGAAAAACGTGATCTTGTTCTTCTTCAACAGATACAGGATGCCGTCGTTGTTCTGCTTCACAACCGCGTCCTTGCGCGCCACCATTTTTGCGAGGTCCAGCCCCAGGCCCTTGATCTCGATGCCATGGTCGGCGAAATGGTGCCCCGCGTTCTCGAAATGCTCGGACGACTGCAGCAGCGCCTTGGACGGAATACAACCCACATTGGTGCAGGTGCCTCCCGGTGCCGGGCCACCCTTGGCGTTTTTCCATTCGTCGATACAGGCGACCGTGAAGCCGAGTTGCGCAGCGCGGATGGCGGCGATATAACCACCCGGGCCGCCACCGATGACGATGACATCGAACTGATTTGACATGGCAGCCTCAGATATCGAACAACAAACGCGCCGGATCTTCCAGCGCCTCTTTCATCGCCACCAGGCCCAGCACGGCCTCGCGGCCGTCGATGATGCGGTGGTCGTAACTCAGGGCCAGGTAGTTGATCGGGCGCACCACGACCACGCCGTTTTCCACCACCGCCCGGTCCTTGGTGGCATGCACCCCGAGGATGGCCGACTGTGGCGGGTTGATGATGTGTGTGGACAACATGGAGCCGAAGACACCCCCATTGGAGATGGAAAAGGTGCCACCGGTCATGTCCTCGATGCCGAGCTTGCCGTCGCGCGCCTTGGTGCCATATTCCGATATCTTCTTCTCGATATCGGCGAACCCCATCTGGTCGGCGTTGCGCAATATGGGCACCACCAGGCCGCGTGGTGAACCCACCGCAATGCCGACGTCGAAATACCCGTGGTAGACGACGTCGTTGCCATCCACCGATGCATTGAGCACCGGGTATTTCTTGAGCGCCGCCATCGCCGCCTTGACGAAGAACGAGGTGAAGCCGAGCTTGACCCCGTGCTCCTTCTCGAAGCGATCCTTGAACTTGTTGCGCAGGTCCATCACGCTCTGCATGTTCACTTCGTTGAAGGTAGTGAGGATTGCCGCCGTCGATTGCGACTGGACCAGGCGTTCGGCCACGCGCTGGCGCAGCCGCGACATTGCGACGCGCTTTTCCGGCCGGTCGGCGAGCAGCTTGTCGATGTCGACCGGCGACGGCAGCACGACCGCGGGGCGACCGGGGGCGCGCGCGCCGCTCTGGGCAAAGGCGTTCACGTCTTCCTTGGTGACGCGGCCCCCGCGACCGGTGCCGGCGACCTGTGCGAGGTCGATCTGCTGGTCGGCCGCAGCCTTGCGGGCCGCAGGCATCGAGGGTACGTCGGTCGTGTGCGCCGCCGCCATTGGCACGACCGCGGCTGCCACAACCGCAGGCGGCGGGGACGCCTTGACGGGTTCGGCCACGGCCGGTACGGCGGCAACCACCGATGGCTTGGCCTCGGTGTCGATGGTGGCGATGATCTCGTTGCTCACCACCAGACTGCCATCACCCTTG
>JANLVB010000564.1:0-1732 GCA_031363785.1 Betaproteobacteria bacterium | reverse complement strand
CCTCGTCTGCCGTGCTGCCGCAGCCGCGCAGGATGGACGCCACCCGGCCTTCAAGCACGGCGGCCTGGATGGTCTTCGTCATATTGCGCGCAACCGGATTCCCTACATTACTGCGCCGAGTTGCCACGGTACGAACTCGTTTTGTCCGTAGCCATGGCGTTCACTTTTGCTCTGCTGCCCTGAGGCGGTGGTCAGCACCAGATCAAAGATGCGCTGACCCATGTCGGCGACCGATGCCGCACCATCAACGATCTCGCCACAGTTGATGTCCATGTCTTCTTCCTGGCGTTGCCAGAGCCGGGGTATTGGTGGCGAGTTTAAGCGACGGCGAGGGCGCACAGCCGTAGGCAGAGCCGCGCCCGGTGGTAAAGCAGATCATGTTGGCGCCGCCTGCCACCTGCCCGGTTGCGCTGACCGGGTCGTAGCCCGGTGTGTCCATGTAGACAAAGCCCCTGGCGGTTACCGCTTCGGCATATTCATACACCGCCTGCAAGTTGCTCGTGCCGCCCTTGGCCACGGCGCCCAGTGATTTCTCAAGGATGGTCGTCAAGCCACCGGCCTTGTTGCCAGGGGAGGGGTTGTTGTTCATCTCGCCGTTGTTGATGGCGGTGTAGTTCTCCCACCATTTGATACGTTCGATCAGTTTGTGGGCGATCTCCGGCCGCACGGCGCGGCGTGTCAACAGGTGCTCGGCGCCGTAGATTTCGGGCGTCTCGGACAGGATGGCGGTGCCACCGTGGGCCACCAGCATGTCCACCGCTGCCCCCAGAGCCGGATTCGCACTGATGCCGCTGTAGCCGTCCGAGCCGCCACATTGCAGCCCGATGGTGATGTGTTCGGCGCTGCAGGGTTCGCGCAGCGACTGGTTGGCGGTGGGCAACATGGCGCGGATCAGCGCCACCCCCTTGTCCACCGTCTTGCGTGTGCCGCCGGTGTCCTGGATGTTGAAGACCTGCAGCGTCTCGCCCTCGCGCAGGCTGCTGGTGGCGAGCCAGGCGTTTATCTGGTTGGACTCACAACCCAGGCCGACCACCAGCACGGCGCAGAAGTTGGCGTGTGTGGCATAACCCGCCAATGTGCGCTGCAGCACCTGCAGGCCCAGGCCGTCAGTATCCATGCCGCAGCCGCTGCCGTGCGTCAGTGCGACAACACCATCCACGTTCGGGTAATCGGCCAGCGCCTCTGGATGGTTCTGGCGCGAATAGTGGTCGGCAATGGCCCGCGCCGCCGTGGCGGAGCAGTTGACCGAGGACAACACGCCGATGTAGTTGCGCGTGGCGACGCGCCCGTCACTGCGCCGGTAACCCATGAACGTGGCCTCGCGTCGCGCCGCTGGTGGCTTCACGTCGGCACCAATCGCGTAGTCGCGCACGAAGTCACCCTTGGCTTCGCCCATCCACAGGTTGTGGGTGTGCACGTGTTCACCAGCGGCTATGGGCTTGCTGGCGAACCCGATGATCTGGTTGTAGCGGCGCACCGGCTCGCCGGTGGCCAGCGCTCTGGTGGCGACCTTGTGACCGGCCGGGATCAGGCCTTTGACGCTGATGGATTCGACAGTGGTGCCGCCCACCAGCTGGCTGCGGGCGATGAGGACGTCGTCGGAGGGATGCAGGCGGATGAAGGGGGTCATTGCATTGACTCCACTTTGCTTTTTTAGTTGCTGGCTGCGCCGGCGGTTTGTTTCCCCCCCCCTATCCCCCCCCGCCCCCTTTCCACCCCCGCCGGGGTGGAA
>JANLVB010000563.1:0-10353 GCA_031363785.1 Betaproteobacteria bacterium | reverse complement strand
AGCTCGATCGATGCCGCCGTGCCCTTGAAGTCAAAGCGCGTACCGATTTCCTTGATGGTGTTGTCCACTGCGTTGCGCACCTCCACCAGATTGGCTTCGCACACGGTGTCAAATGAAGGCATGTTGTACCCAGTCAAAGTGCGGCACGGCGGGCTTTGCCCAATGCGACAATCTTCCCATGTTAGTCGAGAAAAACGTTCCGCTGCAGCCCTACAACAGCTTTCACATCGTCGCCAAGGCGTTTTCGCTGGTGCGTGTGACAAACTCCGAAGACCTGCTGGACGTCCTGGCCGACAGCCAGCTGGCTGCCATGCCAAAGTTCATTCTGGGTGGCGGCAGCAATATTGTGTTGACCGGAGATGTGAAGCCGCTGGTGCTGAAGATCGAGATTGCGGGCATGCGCCTGGTGGCCGAGACGCCGCGGGCGTACGTGGTGGAAGCCGGGGCCGGGCAAGACTGGCACGAACTGGTGGTGTGGTGCCTGCAGCACGGCTACCATGGCCTGGAAAACCTGGCCATGATTCCCGGCACCGTGGGTGCTGCCCCGGTGCAGAACATCGGCGCCTACGGAGTCGAATTGCAGGACCGTTTTGAATCACTGGACGCGATCGACCTGCGCACGCGGGCGGCGCTTACCCTGGACGCCGCGCAGTGCGGCTTTGGCTACCGGGACTCGGTGTTCAAACACGCCGCCGGCATGGGCCTGAAAGACCGCGCCGTCATCACCCGGGTGCGATTTCACCTGCCCAAGCCATGGAAGCCTGTGATGGGTTATGCCGAGCTGGACCGCATGGCGGCGCAGGCTGGCGTCGCCGACCCGCAGCCGCACCAAATCTTCGACTGGGTGTGCGCCATCCGCAGCGCCAAACTGCCCGATCCACGCCGCCTGGGCAACGCCGGCAGTTTTTTCAAGAACCCGACCGTGACGCGCGAGCAATGCGCCGACATCATCCAGCGCGAGCCGCGTATCGTGCACTACCCGATGGCCGACGGCGGTGTCAAGCTGGCCGCTGGCTGGTTGATCGAGGCTTGCGGCTGGAAGGGCAAGGCGGTGGGCAATGCTGCGGTGTACGAGCGCCAGGCGCTGGTGCTGGTGAACCGGGGTCAGGCGACCGGGGGCGAGGTGATGACACTGGCGGGCGCCATCCAGACCAGTGTCTACCAGCGTTTCGGCATCATGCTCGAACCCGAGCCGGTGGTGGTATGAGCTGGCTGATGAGCAGTTGAGCGCGAATCAGGGTTTGCTGTCCCCGGTCAGGCTCAGCAGGTCGTTGCCGCTGCCCGCGGTCAACAGGCCGGTGCGGGTATAGATGCCCAGCTTGGCGCGGGTGTCGGTGATGTCCAGGTTGCGCATCGTCAATTGGCCGATGCGGTCCTGCGGCGAGAACATCGACTCTCCTTTCTCCATCGTCAGGCGCTCCGGGTGGTAGGTCAGGTTGGCCGACTCGGTGTTCAGGATGGAGTAGTCGTTGCCGCGGCGCAATTCCAGCGTCACTTCGCCGCTGACCGCCCGCGCCACCCAGCGCTGCGCCGTTTCGCGCAACATGATGGACTGCGGGTCGAACCATCGGCCCTGGTACAACAGGCGCCCGAGCTTGCGCCCGTTGTCGCGGTACTGTTCTATCGTGTCCTCGTTGTGGATGCCGGTGACCAGCCGTTCATAGGCGATGAACAACAGCGCCATGCCGGGCGCTTCGTAGATGCCGCGGCTTTTGGCCTCGATGATGCGGTTTTCGATCTGGTCACTCATGCCCAGACCGTGCCGCCCGCCGATCCGGTTGGCCTCCAGGATCAGCTCCACCGGGCTGGCGAATGCCACACCATTGAGCGCCACCGGCTGCCCTTCCTCGAAACGCACTGACACCTGCTCACGCCGCACGTCGACGTCGTCGCGCCAGAATGCCGTGCCCATGATGGGTTGCACGATCTGCATGCCGCTGCTCAGCTGTTCCAGGTCTTTCGCCTCGTGGGTGGCGCCAAGCATGTTGGAGTCGGTCGAGTAGGCCTTTTCGGCCGACATCTTGTAGCCGAAGCCGGAGCGCGTCATGAAGGCCGACATCTCGGCGCGGCCACCGAGTTCGTCGATGAAGGCCTGATCCAGCCAGGGCTTGTAGATCTTCAGCGACGGATTGGTCAGCAGCCCGTAGCGGTAGAAACGCTCGATGTCATTGCCCTTGAAGGTGCTGCCGTCACCCCAGATGTTGACGTCGTCCTGCTTCATCGCAGCCACCAGCATGGTGCCGGTGACAGCACGCCCCAGCGGCGTGGTGTTGAAGTAGGTGACGCCACCGGTGGAGATGTGAAACGCACCACTTTGCAGGGCCGCAATGCCTTCGTGGGCAAGCTGGATGCGGCAATCCACCAGACGTGCTGCTTCGGCGCCGTACTGCATGGCCTTGCGCGGGATGTCGTCGTAGTCCGGCTCGTCGGGTTGCCCCAGGTTGGCGGTGTAGGCATAGGGGATCGCCCCCTTGTTGCGCATCCAGTGCAGCGCCGCGCTGGTGTCGAGCCCGCCGGAGAAGGCAATGCCGACCTTCTGTCCGACGGGGGTATGTTGGAGGATTGTCGCCATGGTCGCAGCCCGTTCCTCAGCCGTAGTGGCAGATGTAGTGGTAGGCCTCGGTGACCCGTATCTCGAACTGGGTGTTGGCGCCGACGCTGAACTTGTCGCCCGGCACGGATGTGGACCAGCCCTCGCTACCGGCCAGCCGGTAGGCACACGAACCACCGGTGCATTCCATGATCTCGGGCGCGACAGTGCCAAAGGTGAGCGTGGACGGCAGGACGACTCCCACCGACTTCTTGCTGCCATCGGGCATGGTGATGGCGTGGCTGACGCATTTGCCGTCGAAATAGACGCTGGCGCGGGTGGCGACGGTGGCACCGTCAAGCTTTTCTGTGGTCATGGGTTGGGTGGGAAGGTGGTCACTGGCATGGGCAGCAGCGGCTATGACGTGTGCCGGGGGAATTTTAGGCTACCCGTCGCAGCGCCGACCAGGCCGTTTCAGCAAAACCCACACTTACCCTGCCATTGGCCGTGCCATCCCACTCCACGACCGGCCGCTTCATCACGCTGGGGTTGGCGAGCATGACGGCGCGGGCACTGGCACTGTCCTGCACGGTGGCCTTGCTTGCTTCGTCGAGTTTGCGCCAGGTTGTGCCCTGGCGATTGAGCAGGGACTGCCAGCCAACTGTCGGCAGCCACTGGTTGAGTCGCTGCTCTGGCACCCCCTGCAGTTTGAAGTCGTGGAACTGGTGTTCAATGCCTTGCGCACTCAGCCACTGGCGCGCTTTTTTCACCGTATCGCAGTTGCGAATGCCATAGACGTTGGGTGTTGGGTATTGCATGCACAGCATCATGCCCCAACTCGGCTGCGCGACAATAGTCGTCATCATGCAAATGGAAATTTTTTGGGGTCCGATGTGTCACTCGGTGACAGCCTGACCACCACACTGGCCGAATGGCTCGACCATTGCGAGCGCCTGCACCCGAAAAACATCGACATGGGGCTGGAGCGGGTACGCCAGGTGGCCAATGGCATGGGCCTGCGCTTCCAGTGCCCGGTGATTACCGTGGCGGGCACCAACGGCAAGGGGTCTACCTGCGCCATGTTGGAGGCTGTTCTGCGCCAGGCCGGTTACCGCACCGGTGTTTACGGTTCACCACACCTGGTGCGGTTTGAGGAGCGACTTCGCCTGCAAGGCGAGATGGTGGATACGGCGGCGCTGGTGGACGCGTTTGCGCGGGTCGAGCGCTCGCGCACTGCGCTGCAACCGGCGGTTTCGCTGACCTACTTCGAGTTCACCACCCTGGCCATGTTTGATGTGATGGTGCGCAGCCGGCTCGACGTGGCCATTCTCGAAGTCGGCATGGGGGGCAGGCTGGACGCCGTCAACATCATCGACACCGACTGTGCCGTGATCACCAGTATCGACCTGGACCATATGGAGTTTCTCGGGCCGGACCGCGAAAGCATTGGTTTCGAGAAGGCCGGCATCATGCGCACCGGCAAACCGGTGGTGGTGAGTGACCCGGTGCCACCGCAGAGCGTGCTGGACCGCGCGCGCGAGATCGGCGCCGACCTGTGGCGCCTGGGCACCGATTACAACTTCTCGGGCGACCAGCAGCAGTGGGCCTGGCGCGGGCGTGACCGGCGCTACGCTGGCCTGGCCTATCCCGCATTGCGCGGCGCCAATCAGCTGGTCAACGCCAGCGGGGTGCTGGCTGCGCTGGCGGCGTTACACCATGTGCTGCCGGTGACGGCGCAGGCGGTGCGCAATGGGTTGGCGATGGTCGAGTTGCCGGGACGCTTTCAAATCGTTCCCGGGCAACCCGCTTTGGTGCTGGACGTGGCGCACAACCCGCACTCGGTGGCGGCGCTGGCGGCGAATCTGGACGCGATGGGTTTCTTCCCGACCACGCACGCGGTGTTTGGCGCCATGGCGGACAAGGACCTGGCGCTGATGCTGCAGAAGGTCAACCCGGTAATAGACCGCTGGTATTTCACCAATCTGCCGAGCGCCCGTGCCCAGACTGCCGAAGCCATGCGCGACCAGTGGGCGGCGTTGAACCGGCGTCAGGATACGGCCGCCAGCACCCACGCCGACCCCATGGCGGCGCTGGCCGCGGCGGTCTCTGCGGCCAACCCCGCTGATAGAATCGTTGTCTTCGGATCGTTCTTCACCGTCGGTGGCGTGTTGAAAAATGGCGTACCGCGCCTGGGCGCCAAACACATGAACCTGTAGGTCCTTTGCCATGGCTTTTTTCCAGTTCCGCAAGGGTCGTGACGAACCACCGGCAGCGCCCGCGCCGGCGCAAACGGTGGAGCAGATGCGCCGGCGTGCCATGCACCGCCTGATAGGCGCGGCTTTGCTGGTATTGGCAGGCGTCATCGGCTTTCCGTTGCTGTTTGACAACCAGCCCCGACCGATTCCGGTCGATTTGCCCATCGTCATTCCCGACAAGAACAAGCTGGCGCCGCTGGCTGTTGCCCCGGCGCCGGTGAAACCCGCCGTGCCCGCTGTAGCCGCCGCTTCAGCACCGACGCAGGTACCGCCTGCCCCTGCAAAAACCGTTGTCGTTGTGGTGCCTGCTGCGGCGCCGGCAGCACCTCCGCCCGCTGCTGCGCCAGCATCGTCGCCGTCGGTGGCCAAGGCGGCGCCGCTTGTCACACCTGTTGCGTCGGCACCCACCCAGACGGCAGAGGCGAGCAAGGCGCAGGCACTGCTCGAAGGCAAAGACCCGAGCGCAAAATCTGCAGCGTCTGAGGGCCGTTTTATTGTCCAGGTGGGCGCGTTTTCCGAGGCCGACAAGGTGCGCGAGGTGCGCCAAAAGGTGGAGGCCAGTGGCCTCAAAACCTATACCCAGGTGGTGGAGACCAAGGAGGGCAGCCGTACCCGGGTGCGGGTCGGGCCGTTTGCGGATCGTGCCGAAGCCACGCGTGCGGCCGACAAGATCAGGAAACTGGACCTTCCGGTGGCCATCTTGGCGCTGTAGTCGCGTGGCGCATGATGGCGACTCTGGACTGGATTTTTCTGGGGGTCGTGCTGCTGTCCATGCTGATGGGTGCGTGGCGCGGTCTCGTGGTTGAGGTGTTGTCGCTGCTCAACTGGGGCGTGGCATTTGTCGCCGCACAATGGCTGGCGCCTGACGTCGCGTCGCGCCTGCCGATGGTCGGCGCGTCGGAAATGATCCGGTATGCCGCAGCCTTTGTGCTGGTGTTTGTGCTGGCGGTTTTCTCCGGGGCTATGCTGGTGTGGCTGGCGGGCAAGTTTTTCTCCCTGGCCGCCCTCAGACCGGCAGACCGTGCGCTGGGCGCGGTGTTTGGCCTGATGCGTGGTGTGGTGTTGTTGCTGGCGCTTGCCGTGGTAGTGGGCATGTCGCCATTGAAGTCCGAGCCCTGGTGGCTGCAAGCCCAGGGCGCACGCTGGCTGACTGCCACCGTGAAGGGGCTCAAGCCGGTGTTGCCGCAGGAATTTGGCAAGTATCTGCCCTGAGGCATGCATGCAAGATGGCCCGATGGCCAGGAACTGGAAGAACCTATGTGCGGAATAGTCGGCGTTGTCAGCAATGCCCCGGTGAACCAGCTGATCTATGACGCCTTGCTGCTTTTGCAGCATCGCGGGCAGGACGCTGCGGGCATCGTGACACAGCAGGAGCGCAAGTTCTTCATGCACAAGGCCAAGGGTTTGGTGCGCGATGTGTTTCGCACCCGCAACATGCGTGCGCTGCCGGGCAATTGTGGCCTCGGGCAGGTGCGCTACCCGACCGCTGGCAACGCGTACAGCGAGGAAGAGGCGCAGCCCTTTTATGTCAACGCGCCCTTTGGTATCGTGCTGGTGCACAACGGCAACCTGACCAACGCGCAGGCGCTCAAGTCCGAGTTGTTCTCCGCCGACCACCGGCATATCAATACCGAGAGTGACTCGGAGGTCTTGCTCAACGTGCTGGCGCACGAGATCGAGAAGACGACCCGTGGCCTGCCGCTGCAGCCGGCCGATGTGTTTGCGGCGGTGCGCAATGTGCACCGGCGCTTGCGTGGTTCGTATGCCGTGATCGCCCTTATTGCCGGCCACGGTGTGTTGGCGTTCCGCGACCCCTATGGCATCCGGCCCCTGTGTATCGGGCGTGGGCCGGGTACCACCGTGCTGGCCAGCGAATCGGTCGCGCTTGAGGGCACCTCGCACCAATTCGTGCGCGATGTGGTACCGGGCGAGGCGGTATTCATCGACCTCGCCGGCGCCGTCTTCAGCGAACAATGTGCCAGCGCCAGCGTCTCCATGCCCTGCATATTCGAGTTTGTCTATCTGGCGCGACCCGACTCCACCATGGACGGCATCTCGGTCTACCAGGCGCGGCTCAATCTGGGCGAGATCCTGGCCAAACGTGTCGTGTCCACGGTGCCGCCGAACGAGATCGACGTGGTGATCCCGATTCCGGAATCGAGCCGCCCCAGCGCGGCGCAGCTGGCCCAGCTGCTGGGCCTGCCGTACCGCGAGGGTTTCGTGAAAAACCGCTATGTCGGCCGCACCTTCATCATGCCGGGACAGGCCGTGCGCAAGAAGTCGGTGCGGCAGAAGCTCAATGTGATCGCCAGCGAGTTCAAGGGCCGCAATGTGCTGCTGGTGGACGACTCGATCGTGCGCGGCACCACCAGCCGGGAGATCGTGCAGATGGCGCGTGATGCCGGTGCGCGCAAGGTTTACCTGGCCAGCGCCGCGCCGCCGGTGCGGTACCCCAACGTCTACGGCATCGACATGCCGACCAGCGACGAGCTGGTGGCGCACGGCCGCACCGTGGCCGAGATACAGAAAATCATCGGTTGCGACGCGCTCATCTACCAGGAGGTAGACGGCATGAAGAAGGCCATTGGCGGTCTGAATCCGCGGCTGGACGGCTTTGACGCCTCGTGTTTCGACGGCGTGTATGTCACTGGCGACATCTCCCACGCCGATATCCAGCGCATGCAGGCCAGCCGGGTGTTGGCCGAGGAGGGCGATGAGGACACGTCGCGCCTGGCGCTGCCCAACCACGCCGAGAGCTGACCATGAATCCTGACAACCCCCCGAGCGACTACCTGCACCCGGACACCCAGGCGGTGCATGCTGCGGTGGCGCGCAGCCAGTATGCGGAGAACTCCGAAGCGCTGTACCTGACCAGCGGCTACGTGCAACCCGACGCCGCCACCGCCGCCCGGCGTTTTGGCGGCGAAGAAGAGGGTTATACCTATGGGCGATTGGGCAACCCGACCGTGACCAGCATGGAAATGCGGCTGGCGGCGCTGGAAGGCACCGAGGCCGCAATCGCCACCTCGACCGGCATGTCGGCCATCCTGCTGATGTGCCTGGCGCTGCTCAAGTCCGGCGACCATGTGGTGTGTTCACACTCGATGTTCGGCTCCACCATCAAGCTCATCGGCAGCGAGTTTGCCAAGTTTGGCGTGCACAGCAGCTTTGTATCGCAGACCGATGTGGCTGCCTGGAAGGCCGCCATCCGGCCGACCACCAAGCTGCTGTTTGCCGAAACCCCGACCAACCCGCTGACCGACGTGTGCGACATCCGCGCGCTGGCCGATATTGCCCACGCCGCCGGTGCGCTGCTGGCGGTGGACAACTGCTTTTGTACCCCGGCGCTGCAGCAACCGGCGCGCCTGGGTGCCGACTTGGTGATGCATTCGGGCACCAAGTACCTGGACGGTCAGGGCCGGGTGATGGCCGGTGCCCTGTGTGGCTCGCGCCAGCTGGTGACCGAGGTGTTGCTGCCGGTGATGCGCAGTGCCGGCATGACGCTGGCACCGTTCAACGCCTGGGTGGTGCTCAAGGGTATGGAAACCCTGGCCATCCGCATGGAGGCGCAAAGCCAGCGTGCGCTGGAGATCGCCCGCTGGCTGGAAGACCAGCCGCAGGTGGCTCGGGTCTATTACCCGGGCCTGCAAAGCCACCCGCAACACGCCCTGGCCATGGCGCAGCAGTCGGGCAGGGGTGGTGCGGTGTTGTCGTTCGAGCTCCGGGCCGATGATGCGCAGCAGGCACGCCAGCGCGCTTTCCATGTGCTCGACGCCTCGCGCACCATCACGCTGTGCACCAACCTGGGTGATGTCAAGACCCTGATTTCGCACCCGGCCAGCACTTCGCATGGTCGTCTGAGCGAGGCGCAGCGCCAGCAGGCCGGTGTAACCCAGGGCATGGTGCGCCTGGCGGTGGGCCTGGAGCATGTGGCCGACCTGAAGGCCGACCTCAGCCATGGCCTGTTGTCGCTGTCGCAGGTGCGTTGACCATGGCACGCCGAGTCCGCACCCGCATCGCGCCGTCGCCCACCGGCTTTCTGCACCTGGGCACGGCCCGCACGGCGCTGTTTTCCTGGGCCTTCGCGCGCCATTTTGGCGGCGACTTCATTCTGCGCATTGAAGACACCGACGTCGCGCGCTCGACGCAGGAGGCGGTGGACCAGATCATTGCCGCCATGCAGTGGTTGCGCCTGGAGTACGACGAAGGCCCGTTCTACCAGATGCAGCGTCTGGAGCGTTACCGTGCGGTGATCACCGGCATGCTCAGCGCCGGCACCGCGTACCACTGTTATTGCCAGCCGACCGAGCTGGAGGCCATGCGCGTGGCGCAGCGTGCGCGCGGCGACAAACCGCGTTACGACGGCCGCTGGCGCCCGGAGCCCGGCAAGACCCTCCCCGCCGCGCCAGCCGGGTTACTGCCGGTGGTGCGGTTTCGCAATCTGGTGGACGGTGAAGTGACCTGGAACGACCTCGTCAAGGGCCCCATCACCATCGCCAACCGTGAACTCGACGACCTGATCATCGCCCGCCCCGACGGCACACCCACCTACAACTTCTGTGTCGTGGTGGACGACTGGGACATGCAGATCAGCCACGTGCTGCGCGGCGACGACCATGTGAACAACACACCGCGCCAGATCAACATCCTGCGCGCGCTGGGCGCCGAGCTGCCCTTGTATGGCCACGTGCCCATGATCCTCGGGCCGGACGGCGACAAGTTGTCCAAACGCCACGGAGCCGTCAGCGTGATGCAATACGAAGAGGCCGGTTATCTGCCCGAGGCCATGGTCAACTACCTGGCGCGGCTGGGCTGGAGTCATGGCGATGACGAGCTGTTTGACCGCGCGCATTTGGTGCAATGGTTCGATGGCGAACATCTGGCGAAAAGCGCAGCCCAGTGGGACGCCGCCAAGCTGAACTGGGTGAATGCGCAGTACCTCAAGGCCATGCCCGACGAGGCGCTGGTACCACTGGTGGCAAGGCAACTGGCCCGGCTCGGCGTGTTGACGACGGACGATCGGCTTGGTGGTATCTGTGGTCTGTTCAAGGACCGCTGCGAGACCACGGTGGCATTGGCCCAATGGGCGGCAGCGTTTTATTCCGACGTCACGCCCGTGCCGGCGGAAATAGAACGCCATGTCACCGCGCTGGTGATGCCGGCCTTGCAGGCACTGCAGCAACGTCTGGCCGACTGTGAATGGACACGGTCGGCGATTGCGTCATCCATCAAGGAAGTGCTGGCGCAGACCGGCCTGAAGATGCCGCAGCTCGCCATGGCGGTGCGGGTTTTGGTGCTGGGCACCAGCCAGACGCCGTCGCTCGACGCAGTGCTGGCGTTGTGCCAGCGCGAAACAGTGCAGCAGCGTCTCGGTGCCGGCTTGTTATAAGGCTATAATTCGAGGCTCGGAAATTGACGGTGCGGCAACCCAGGTTCCCAGGTTGAAGGCACTGCAGTGCGGGGGTATAGCTCAGCTGGGAGAGCTCTTGGATGGCATGCAAGAGGTCAGCAGTTCGATCCTGCTTTCCTCCACCTCCCTATTTCTGTGCGGGCCTTTGAATAGGTTTG
>JANLVB010000547.1:0-24468 GCA_031363785.1 Betaproteobacteria bacterium | reverse complement strand
GCGACCTGTGTGGCACTGCCCACCAACCAGCCGATCGCGCCAACACGCAACACGGGTGACCTCATGCGCATCACCAACCAGGAGCAGGCGTTCCATCCGATCTACCACTACGCGTTTATCACCGACAGCAAGGAGGGCCTGATCGTCGTGAATGTCGACACGTTGGCCGATGGTGAGCCGCGTAACAATTTCCTCAAGCGCGCCGCGACCTGGAACGGTGACGGTGCGCAGCGTGGCGTGCTCGATGGAGCGCGCCATGTCACGGTAGGGGGGCACTACCTTTACATCACGACCGACCGGGGCTTGACCGTGGTGGATGTGGACGACCCGCTCAAACCGCGTTGGGTGGCCACCGTGCCGCTGCCCGATGCGCGCGCCAGTGCCTTGCAGTTTCGTTATCTGTGGGTGACGACGGCGCAGGGCCTGGAGTTGCTCGATGTGACCGCGCCGCGCGCGCCGCGTCTGGTCAGCGGCGCCCGGGTGCCGCTGCGGGATGCCCGCAAAGTCTATGTCGCGCGAACCTATGCCTACGTCGCTGCGGGTGCGGAGGGTCTGGTGGTGGTGGATGTGGAGCGCCCGACGCAGCCGCGCATCGAGACACGCGTGCAGCAAGGTGCCACGCCACAGACCAGCCTTTCTGATACACAGGACGTGGTGGTTGGCTCTACCAACGCATCACTGTTTGCCTATGTGGCGGATGGCGTGAATGGCCTCAAGGTGTTGCAACTCACGGCCCCCGATACGCAGCCCAAGTTTTACGGTTTTTCCCCGGCGCCCAAGCCGCAGGTGATCGCCTGGCGGCCCACCCGCTCGCCGGCCCTGTCGCTGTCCAAGGGGCTGGACCGGGATCGTGCGGTGGATGAGACCGGAGGACAGATTGCCGTGTTCGGGCGCATCGGGTCACGCCCCTTCAACGCCGCCGAAATGGGGAAACTCTACCTGCGCCGGGACGGTACGGTGTGGACAGTGACCGACACGCCGGGCAGTTCGTACTCGCACGCCGGCGATTCGACGCCAGCCGTCGCAGCACGACCACCACAGACAACGGGGGCCCGGCCATGAAGTCGACGCACTGGTTTGCCATTGTTTGCCTGGCAGCGTTGGCCATGTTGTTGTCCAACAATGCCAGCGCCCAGACGCTGCCAGACAAGTCGCGCGACAAGACGCTCGGTGTGGTGACCTGCGCCAGTTCACTGTGCCATGGCTCAATTGCTGGCTGGAACGGTTCGCCGGTGAACCAGAACGAGTACGTGGTCTGGTCGCGCCTGGACAAACACGCACGGTCTTACCAGTTGTTGCTCAATGACAAGTCGCGCCGCATCGCCGCCAACCTGGCTTTGCCGCAACCGGCGCACCAGTCAAAGATTTGCCTGGACTGCCACGTCCACAACCCGGTTGCAGCCAGCTCCACTGCGCACTCGGTCACTGACGGCATCAGTTGTGAGGGCTGCCATGGCCCGGCACAACGCTGGATCGCATCACATACCGAGCCTGGCGCCAGCCACCGCGGCAACATCGCCAACGGCATGTACCCCAGCGCCGAACCGCTGGCACGGGCGAAGTTATGCCTGTCCTGTCACTTCGGCGCCAGTGACAAATACGTCACGCACCGCATCATGGCGGCCGGACATCCGCGCATGAGTTTCGAGATGGAGACCTTCACCAACCTGCAGCCGGCGCATTTCAAGGTCGATGCGGACTATGTGCGCCGCAAGGGCAATTTCGATGGTGTCAAGATCTGGGCCATCGGGCAGGCAGTGGCGGTGGCAACGCAGATCGATATCCTGCTCGACCCCGGGCGCGGACGTGACGGCGTGTTCCCTGAGCTCACCCTTTTCGACTGCCATGCCTGCCATCACCCGATGGCCGACACGCGATGGAAACCGCGCGGCAACTTTGGCAGGAGCATCAGCCCGGGTCTGGTCCGGCTGAACGATTCCGGCATGTTGATGCTGCGCCTGATACTGCGCCAGACCGACCCGGCATTGGGCGAGCGCTTTGTGCAGTCGGTCGCGCGCCTCAATCAGGCGATAGCCGGCAATGGAGATCTGGCCGAACGTGCGCTGGCGGTGAAAGCGCTGGCGGATGAGGCGGCACGCACGATTGCAAGCAGCGGGCTGAGCAATGACAACCTGCGCGCGATGGCCCTGGCCCTGGTGGACGATGGCCTGGCTGGTGCCTATGCCGATTACGCGGCTGCAGAACAGGCGGCCATGGCTTTGGGCAGTTTGGTCAACACCCTGCACAAGGTCGGTCAACTCAAGTCGGCGGCGAACCTGAACAAGGGCCTGGCATCGTTGCGTGCCGTGTTGTTGCATGACGAAACCTACAAGCCCGACGAGTTCCAGGCCCGGTTGCGCGCGTTCCGGCCACTGGTTACAACACCGCTCGCGGGCAGATAGCAGGAGGCCATCATCACCACGCCCTACACCGTCGCGATCATCGGCTCCGGCCCGGCCGGCTTGTCAGCCGCCGCCCATGCGGCGAAATTGGGTATCAGCCATATCCTGCTCGAAGCACAGGGGCACCTGGCCGACACCATCTACAAGTACCAAAAGGGCAAACACGTGATGGCCGAGCCCGGTTTTCTGGATTTGCGCAGTCCGCTGGGTTTTGTCGCAGGCACGCGCGAGAGCATCCTGAACCGGTTTGACGACGAAGTCGTCGCGCTCGGCACCCAAGTACAACACCACTCGGTGGTCACGGCGATCCAGGGTGTCAAGGGGCGTTTCTGGATCACACTGGAAAGCAGCGAGCAGATCTGCACCGAGCAGATCGTGCTGGCGATCGGGGTGCAGGGCAACCTGCGCACGCTGGGTGTGCCGGGAGAAAACCTGCCCAAAGTTCAGTACCAACTGGACGATCCGCGCGAGTTCGGCGGCGAGACCATCATCGTGGTGGGTGCAGGTGATGCGGCGATCGAAAACGCGCTGGCGTTGGCGGACAACGACAACCGGGTGATCCTGCTCAACCGCAATGAGGAGTTCAGCCGCTGCAAGGAGGGCAACCTGCTGGCCATCCAGGCGGCGGTGCGCGACGGCAAGTTGGCCTGCCGGTACCGCACCAGCATCGACCACATCGACAAGGTCAGCCAACCCGACGGTGCGGCTGCCGAGGACCACAACCGGACCATGATGGTTTTTGTGGTCGACCTGTCCAAGCGCCAGGCCCGCAAAGGCGCGGCCGGTCCGGGTCTGCGGGTGGTCCTCAACACGCCGTCGGGCGAGGAGGCGGTGGAGTGCCACCGGGTTATCGGCCGGCTTGGTGCCATACCGCCACGCAAGCTGGTGGAGAGCTTCGGTGTGCGTTTCTCCAGCAAGGATGCAACCGCCTTGCCGGAGCTTTCGCCGAGCTACGAATCCAGCGTGCCGGGCCTGTATGTGGTGGGGGCGCTGGGCGGCTACCCGCTTATCAAGCAGGCGATGAACCAAGGCTACGAGGCGATCGAGTCGATTTGCGGACGCAAGGTGGTGGCGGCCGACCAGCCTTTGCTGGAGAAGAAGTTCGCCGCCATCATCGCCGTCACGGCCAAGCTGCACAGCGTGGAAGATGTGCTGGCGCTGGTGTCGGGCAATATGCCCTGGATGCAAGGGCTCAATGCCCTGCAGTTGCGCGAGTTCATGCTGGAGAGCGACATCCGTCTGCCCAAGCAGGGCGAGGTGGTGTTCGAGCGCAACGATTATTCCACCTCGTTCTTCAGCATCGTGCGCGGTCAGGTGCAGATACAGGGCGCCGACGCGGGTACCAGCAGCGCGCCGGTGCTGCTGGGCGAGGGCAATTTCTTCGGCGAACTCGGTCTGATTTCTGGCCGGCGCCGCTCGGCGACCGTGCGAGCCGCCGAGCGTTGCATCCTGGTGGAGACGCCGCGGCGCGCCATGCTCAAGCTGTTGGCCTCGGTGGATTCGGTGCGTAAAGAGCTTGATCTGGTGGCGCTGCGGCGCGCGGTGCGCAAATATGTCGCGCCCGACATCAGGGAGGACGACCTCAACACGTTGATCGAGGGCTCGCAGATACGCCACTACAAGACGGGCGAGGCGCTGTTCAACGAGGGCGACGTCTCCGATGGCCTGTATCTGGTGCGCAAGGGCTCGGTGATGGTGTCGCGCAACTTGGGTGGGCATGAGGTTGTGTTGTCGTATGTGTCGGCGGGCAACTACGTCGGCGAAATGGCCCTGGTGCTCGACGCGCCACGCTCGGCCACGGTGCGGGCGGCGGTGCCTGCCGAAGCCATCGTGCTTCTGGCCTCCAAGGTCACCGACCTGCTGGCCGACAACAGTGCCATGCGCGATCAACTTGACGCGCAGTACCAGGCACGGTTGCAGGCCAACCAGGCGATGGCCGGCAACGAACAGTCGGGCAACCTGATTTCCTTCCTGTTGCAACAAGGTGTGGGCGAAGCCACCGATGTGCTGCTGATCGACGAGTCACTGTGTATCCGCTGTGACAACTGCGAAAAAGCCTGCGCCGATACGCATGGGGGCACGTCACGGCTGGACCGCGAGGCTGGCCCGACCTATGCCAATCTGCATGTGCCAACCTCGTGCCGGCACTGCGAACACCCGCATTGCATGAAGGACTGCCCACCTGACGCCATCCACCGTTCGCCTGGCGGCGAGGTCTACATCACCGATGCCTGTATTGGATGTGGCAACTGCGAGAAAAACTGCCCCTACGGCGTGATCCAGATGGCCCCGCTGGCTGACAAGAAAGGCATCAACAGCCTGTGGGCATGGTTGTTGACCGGTATCGGCCGAGAGCCCGGAACCAGCGCACCGTCCAAGGCTTACGCGACCGGGGGCGGCGGAAAATCCAGCGCGATCAAGAAGGCCGTCAAGTGCGACATGTGCCGCGATTTCCGCTCCGGGCCGGCCTGTGTGCGCGCCTGCCCCACCGGTGCGGCGCTGCGCATCAGCCCGGAGAAGTTTCTGGACTATGCGGGGAGCAATTCGTAGGTCGGTTACCCGATGTCTTCGCCGCGTGTTGGAGTGTTTTCACCAGACATTCATGCGGCATGGGTTGTGTTGTGCCGAGTGCGCTGACCGGGCACGCCCGGCCTGATGCCGCCACCCGAGCGGCGCCGGTGAATCGACCTGTGTCAAGCCGCGTCGTGCCCCAGTTCATCCAGGATCGGGCAGTCAGGCAGATGGTCGCCGTGGCAACAATCCACCAGCTTTTGCAGCGTGCGTCGCATGGCAGTGAGTTCCCGGATGCGTTGTGCCAGATCGTCCACATGCGCGGCGGCGATGCGTTTCACACTTTCACTTGAGCGCGCCTTGTCCTGCCACAGGGCCAGCAGGTCGGCGATCTCGGCCATGCCAAAACCCAGGCTGCGGGCACGCTTGATGAAACGCAGCGTGTGGATGTCGCCTTGCGAATACAGGCGGTAGCCGGCATCTGTGCGTTGCACGGCCGGCAGCAACCCGAGGGACTCGTAGTGCCGCACCATCTTGGCCGAGACACCAGCCTGTTGTGCGGCCTGGCCTATCTGAAGCATGGCATCCGTCATGACACGCTCCCCTTCCAGCGCCGCAACAGCAGGGCATTGCTGACCACGCTGACGCTGCTCAGCGCCATCGCGGCCCCGGCGATCATCGGGTTGAGCATGCCCAGCGCCGCCAGCGGGATGCCGATCAGGTTGTAGACAAAGGCCCAGAACAGGTTTTGCCGGATCTTGGCATGGGTACGGCGCGAGATGTCGATTGCGTCCCACACCAGCGACGGGTCACCTCGCATCAGGGTGATGCCGGCGGCATGCATGGCCACGTCGGTGCCGGTGGACATGGCGATGCCCACATCCGCCGCCGCCAGCGCCGGTGCGTCGTTGATGCCGTCACCGACCATGGCGACGACGTTGCCATCACCCCGGAGTTGCTGCACCACCGTCGCCTTGTCCTGTGGCAGCACTTCGGGGCGTACTTCGTCGATGCCGAGCTCGCGGCCCACCAGGCCGGCGCTGCCGCGGTTGTCACCGCTGAGCAGCACCGTACGCACGCCGTGCTTTTGTAGCGTCGCGATGGCGCGTGCGGCGCTGGGTTTGATCCTGTCGCCGAAGGCCAGCAGGCCGAGCAGGCGCGGCCTGCTGCCTACTTCCGCCAGCCACGATACGGTGCGCCCCCGGCTTTGCAGTTCGTCCGCTTGCGCCGCCAGCGACCCGAGGTCGATCGACAGTTCCTGCATCAGCCGACCGCTGCCCAGGCGCAGGTCGCGGCCGTTGACGGTGGCTGCCATGCCACGCCCGGGCAGGGCACGCACGTCCGACGCGGCGGCGCTGACCGCGCCATCCGCTGTTGCTGCCAGCAACACGGCACGGGCCAGCGGGTGTTCGCTGCCACGCTGGATGGCGGCGCACAGTGCCAGCAGAGCCGTTTGATCACCGTCCACCGCCACGGCCGACACCAGCTCGGGCCGGCCCTCGGTCAGGGTGCCGGTCTTGTCGAAGGCCACGGTGCGCACGGTGTGGGCGATCTCCAGCGCCAGCGCGTCCTTGATCAGGATGCCGTGGCGCGCCGCCACACCGGTGCCGGCCATTATGGCGGTGGGGGTCGCCAGGCCCAGCGCACAAGGACAGGCGATCACCAGCACCGCCACCGCGTTGAGGATCGCCGCCTGCCAGTCACCGCTGCCCAGGCCCCAGGCCAGCAGGGTCAGCAGCGCGATGGCGATCACTACCGGCACAAAGACTTCGCTGACACGGTCCACCAGGCGCTGGATTGGCGCTTTCTTGGCCTGCGCAGACTCCACCATACGCACGATGCGTGCCAGCGTGGTCTCGGCACCGATGGCGCTGGTGCGCACCACCAGCAAGCCGTCGGCGTTGACAGCACCTCCGGTGACGCGGTCGTCGGTGTGTTTCGCGATGGGCAGGCTCTCGCCGGTGATCAGGGACTCGTCCACCTGGCCGGCACCTTCCACCACCACACCATCGACTGGAATCCGCTCGCCCGGGCGGATGACCACCAGGTCGCCCAGCACCACCTGGCGGATCGGCACCTCGATCTCACCCGCGCTGCGCCGGATACGTGCGGTGTCGGGCCGCAGGGCCTGCAGTGCGCGTATCGCCTGCGTGGTCTGGTGCTTGGCCCGTGTCTCAAGCCATTTGCCCAGCAGCACCAGCGACACGACGACCGCCGAGGCCTCGAAATACAGGTGCGCCATGCCCGCGTGTGATCCATGTACCAGCCATTGGTACACACTCAAACCCCAGGCGGCGGTGGTGCCCAGCGCCACCAGCAAGTCCATGTTGCCGGTGCCGGCGCGCAAGGCAAACCAGCCGGCCCGGTAAAAGCGTGCGCCGAACCAGAATTGCACCGGAGTAGCCAGGGCAAACTGCAGCCAGCCCGGCAGCATCCAGTCGAGCCCGAATGGGGCCACCAGCATTGGCACCACCAGTGGCAGGGACAATGTTATCGACAGTGCCACAACGCGCCAACTGTGATCGGCAGGTGCCTCGGCCAGGGTATCGGTATCCGCCGCTTCCCTGGGCAGCAATTTGGCGCTGTATCCGGCTTTTTCCACCGCAGCGACGAGTGCCGCTGCCTGGCCATCCTCCGGGTCTACCCGCACCTGTGCCTTCTCGGTGGCGAGGTTGACCTCGGCCGACAACACGCCAGGCACCTTGCATAGTGCTTTCTCCACCCGGGCGGCACAGGACGCGCAGGTCATGCCACCGACTGCCAGGTTCCAGGCGGTATCCGGGGGCGCTGCGGCAAGGGGGACGGTGATAGCGGTCATGGTGCGGGCTCTGTTGTTACTTCGGTGTTTGCGAACGCCAGGGCAGCAGTGTCGAGCTTCCCATCATGGTAAGGTCAAGCGCCCGTTCTTCAAGGCTCCGACCGAGCTGCCGTTGCCGTGTTGCGCCAAGAAATCCCGTCAAAGTGGGTTCTTGCGTTGCTGCGCGGTGTTCTGATACCGACCATGCAAGGCAAACCCACGGCAGCCACGCACTGGAGCACGTAAAAGCTCGCTGCCAAGTTGGGCCTGGCCCACAGCATGGTGTCGCAGCCTTGGCGCGCTCACAAACGCAAGCCACGCGTGATGCGAGGTTTCAAGGTCTCGCACGACGGGTTATTCACCGATACAACTGGTACACCGACTCGTTACCGTCGCGCTGGACCAGCAGTACGGCATACACATCCTTGCGCCCCCGGTAGAGCGGGCCATCCATACCCGGAGAACCCACCGGCATACCGGGCACGGCAAGGCCCAAGGCCTTGGGTCGCTCTTTGAGCAGTCGGGCGATCTCGCGCGCCGGCACATGGCCCTCCACCACATACCCGTCGATCAACGCGGTGTGGCAGGAGCCGAACTTGTCGGCCAAGCCGAGCTTGAGTCGCTGGGCGGCCTTGGCGGCCTCGCTGACGTCGTACGCCGTCACCTGAAAACCATTGGCTTGCAGGTGCGCGATCCAGTCTTGACAGCAGCCACAAGTGGGCGACTTCCAGACTTCGAGTACGCGTTTGCCTGCGGCCACGCCGATGACCGGGCTTGCGGCGGCGATGCTGCCGAGCAGCATCGCGCCGGCTTGGATCATGAATCGTCTTTGCATAACAATCTCCTTAAATCCCGGTGGACGGTAACGGCCTGCAGTAGCACGCGCAGAATGCCTGAGGAGCTTGAACGGTAGCCATTTTGCCGGTGTTTCGGGCATTCGGTCCATCATTTGCAGGCGCTGGTTCCTGTCGCCGCGCATTGATTTGCCGACTTGCATCGCCATCATGGGTTCGGAATGCCCTGTCACGCCCAAGGCGGCGGCCTCATGGCCCCAGGGCTTGTAACCGGTCCTTCAAGGTGGCAGCCGACAACTCCCCGACGCGCATGCTCACCAGTTGACCCCGCGCATTGAAGAACAGCGTGGTAGGAAGCGCGCTCTGCTTGAACGCAGCTGCGGTCTGCCCCTGCGCATCCAGCAACACGTTGCGCAATGGCATGTTGTGGGCCTGCAACCACGCAGCCACTTTGCTGGCGGTCTCGCCTTGGTTCACAAACACAAAATTGACGTCGGGTTGGCTGGATTGCGCCTGCTGCAACACCGGCATTTCGCGCACGCAGGGTGGGCACCACGTAGCCCACAGATTGACCACCGTCGGTTTGCCCCTGAATTCGGCGAGTTGCACGCTTCGACCCGCCAGAGATGCAAAACCGAGTGCCGGTAGCTCCTGCCCAGGTCCGGGTCGCACGGCCAGCGTGATGGTGCCGACCAGCCAGAAAACGGAGCCTGTCAGCAAGGCGTATTGCAGCGGACGGCGCAAGGCTGGCTGTCTGCCGTGCCGGCCCAGCGCGTACAGCCAGGCACCGATGAATCCGGCAGTCGCGGTCCATCCGCCATCCCGGATATCCAGGATGTCCAGCGGCGCGTTGCGGTAGACGGCCTCGAACTCCCAGACAAACGCCAGGCGGGCCACGACCAGCCCGACCATCAACGCCTTCCACAACTCGGTCTCGACCTCGACACCTGTTGCGCGGGCGACAAGGTTCCCGACCAGTTGGGCCAGGCCGACACAAGTAAACAACAGCAGCAACTCGTAGGGCAGCACCAGCGGACCCACAACGAGGGCGCTGCTCATCAGGTAACCTTCGCCCTGCGGGCTGCGGTGCGAGCTAGTCTGGGGCGGCCCAGCGCGGCGCTCATGCGCGGGTGCTCCGCCGCAGCCAGGCCAAAGGCGAACGCGCTGGCATTGAATGGGGCTTAACGACCAGTGGTTTTACCGGGTCGGGCGCGTCACACGGGCAAGCGCCCGTGGGCCAATGGTGGACGTTCAATTGCCGGGCCGGTCATGCAGAAAAGCGCCCGGCGTTTTTTCAAACCTTCGTGTACAGGCATCCGAGCAAAACCACCATTGTCGGCCACCCAGGAACAGGCTGTTGTTGGCCTGGCGGACGTCGACTTGCATCTGGCAGACCGGGTCGATCACATACCGTCGCGTGAGGTTCGACAGCGTGATGGCAACCAGGTCGATCGGCTCGGGCAAGTTCTTGAGCGCCACTGGTCCGCGCTGCTCGAACGTGGCCGCGCCGCCCCAGTCGTGCAACACCAACGCGTCGGCTACAACGCGCGTGCACAGTATCTCGCCGCCGATGGCCTGCGCCGCAGTGCGTGCGGCAATGTTCACGGTTGAGCCAAAGTACCGGTGCGCACGCAATAAAGCCGGGCCATGGTGCAGGCCCGCTCGCACCAGTGGCACGTTCCGTTTGTCGGCGATTGCGCGGTATAGCTGCGAGAGTGCCTGCATGGCAACCATTGGGTCCGGGAAAACCAGAAATGCGTTGTCTCCGCTGAGTTCCTGCACCGTGCCGAGACGATCAACGGCTGCATGGACCAGGCCCGTGAAGTCATCCACCAAATCGGCTGCCGCGCGTTCGCCGTGGCTGTCTGTCAAGGCGGTGTAACCAGCGATATCGACGAAGCAGAAGGTCGCCAGCACCGACTGGTCGATTGATGCCGCCGCACCGTCTGCCCCGTGATCAGCCAATTGGTTCTCCCTGGAAGGTAAACATGCAGCCCGTAATTGCATCGTTTGCGGAGGGCACGGCTGGCGTGCCGCGCGCGATGGCTGCATCGGTCGACTGGCCCGTGCAGGCCCAGAGCACAGCATGCTACCGCATTGCCCGGCAGGTCCAGGCATCCGATCGAATGCGAGGGTCAGCCAGCCACCGGGCCGTCAGCCTGCGCACGGTCGATCAGGAATCCGAACGCCAGTGGGGCCCATGGTCGCGACGCATCGCACCGATGCCGGCCATCAGCATGCCGACGATCCCGATGACGATCATGACTTCGCCCAGCACATGGTGCCAGCCACCCATCGGTGTCAGCAAGAGCATGGATCCGCTGATCACCAGCGCGGCAAATGTGATGGCTCGCGCAAGCCGTTCGAGATTGCGGCTGGCGCGACTTCCCAAGGCCTCCAGGCCGGGAAGTCGGCCCAGGTCGCCTTCTGCGAACCGCCGCAGCACGCGGCGTGTGTCGTCGGGCGCATCGATGATGAGACGCTCCATGTCTCGCGCAAGCCTGGTCGACTTGGCCTTGATGCGCGTCGCCGAGAAGTGCTGCGCGGTCACACGTGCGACCTGATCGCGAAAGGATTGCATGTGGTTGAAGTCGGGGGCGAGTTGACCGACCATCGACTCCAGGATCACGAATGCGCGCGTGAGCAGGACGAACTCGCCTGGATTGTGCACACCGTTGCGGCTCCCGGCGCGCAGCACCGACTCGAATGCGTCGCCGATCGACACATCGGCCAGGTTGGTCCTGCGGATTTCGTAGATCGCCGCCTTGATATCCACCAGCAGCGCCGCACGGTCGACTTTTTCGCTGCCGACGGCCATTTCGAGATAGGCATCGGTAGCCGCACGCGCATCGGTTCGTCGAGCTCGCCCGTGTTCCCGAAGTCGAGCAGGGAGAGCCGCCCGTCGGGCAGGACAAACACGTTGCCCGGATGCGGATCGGCGTGGAACAGACCCTCTTCGAAAATCGTCCGCAACATGAGCGCGAGCAGCGTGTGCATCGATCGGGACATGTCCTGCGGGTGCTTCTTCGCGTAGGTGTCCACCCGCTCTCCGTCGGCGAATTCCAGCGTCAGGACGGCACCCTTTGTGCGATGTGCCACGACATCCGGTATCCAGAGATCCGGGAAATCGGCCATCGCTGTGCGAAACAGCACGACCGACCGCGCTTCGCGTGCGAAATCGGTTTCCCGATGCAGGCTGATTGCAAATTCGCTTACCACCACCGGAAGGTCGAGTGGGCGCAGCCGCGGGAACAGCCTGTCGCCAAGCGCCACCAAATACGTCAGCGCCGCAATGTCGGTGGCGATCTTGGCCTTGAGCCCGGGCCGCTGTACTTTCACCGCGACGCGGCGGCCGTCGGGCAAGGTAGCTTCGTGCACCTGTGCGATCGTGGCGGCGCCAATGGGTTTCTTGGCGAACTCGGGGAACAAGATCGCCAACGGTGCGCCCAGTTCGCCTTCCACTGTCGCGCGCACGGTCGAAAATTCCATCGCTGGCAACTGGTCATGCAGCATTTCCAGTTCGTCGATGTAAGTGGTTGGCAGCAAGTCGTGCCGCATCGCCAGAACCTGTCCGAACTTGAGAAATACCACCCCCAGTTCCTCCAGCGTCTCGCGCACCTCTATGGGAGGTGGCCAATGCCTGCGGCCAAACAGGGCGCCGAGGAACTTGTGCCGGGCGAGCACCCGCAGGATCTGCAGCAGACGCGGCACCGCACGCATCTTGCTTTGCTCCAGGTCGATCAGTACAGCCATGCGGGTCTCCTTGCAGGTATGCGACGGGAATTTGCAGGCGCACGGTAGGCGCAGACACAGCCTGTGTGCCGGCCTGTGATGACAGGCTCCGGCAAGCGTTGAAGATCAACGGTGCATGTGCGTCGCCGACGCCCACGCAGCGTTGCGGCTGCTTGCCACCGCGCCGGACGATCCACGCCACCAGGCCGACCACCACAATGGCCAGCAATACCGGCACCCAGGCGCCGCCGTAGCCGCCCATCCAGCCGTCGTACCACATGCCGCCTCCATCCATCATGTGTCCGGTCTGCGCCTGGGCGGCAGTGACGGACATCAGGGGCAGCGACGCGATAAACAGAACTGAAAGAATACGCATGAAGTACTCCTACAGGCAGGGTGGAAAAAGGTGGAGGGATAGCTGACTGGTGTATCCACCTCCGACAGTGTGTGCTGCCGGTGGCGCAACGTTCTGTGCGTCTTCGCACAGACGGGCCACGCGCCATTCCCGGTCGGGCGGTCGCTTGCCACCGGCTTTGCACACGACCCCGGGCCGCTTCAGTTGAACCGCCCCGGCTTGCATGGAGGCGCGTTGGTGACCCGCGCCGCCCGCAGCATACAGACCGAACAGGCCGCGATAGAAACGGCCTCCGGTTGCGGCGCCGAGCCGCGACGGCTGTTGAAGGCAGACCTGCAGCTCATGTGATCTCCCAGGTGTCCACCGGGATCGACACATTTTTCAAACTGACCGGCCCCACCTGTTGCAACCTGGCGTGGGGGCGCACCCGGTCGGCGGTTTCCGCTGCAAGAAGGATCTGGCCGCCCTGGGCGTGGGCCCCCAGTCGTGCAGCCACATTGGTCGGCGATCCGCTCGCCGTGAACGTCCAGCGTTCTCCTGCAGGCCCGGCGAAGCGGGTGGCACCAACGTCGCATTCTCCCGAACTGATGCCGATATTGACTGCGATGGAGGGATGCCCGTCGACCGGGTCAAGGTTTGCAATCCGCGTCTGCTCCCGGATGGCGAGTGCGGCGACCACCGCGGCGGTGGCATGCGCGCGGGGATTGTCGGACTGGAAGATGATCATCAGCCCGTCGCCGGCGGTCTCGTTGATATCCCCTCCCTGCGCTCGGATCGTCGTGAGAAACAGCGAGAAGTAGCGTTCCACCAGGGCATTGAGGGCCGAGCGCGGCAGCACTTCCGTCAGGTGTGTATAACCTTCAATGTCGAGAAACAGGACCGTCAGGTCCCGTGCCTGTTTGGACAACGCGGGGGCCTGCGGGTCTTTTTCGATTGCGTGACGCACGGCGTCGGGGACAAATCGGTCTAGCCCCTTTTTGACGTGTTCGAGGAACTCGACGCGGTCTAGCGCCTGGGAGAGTTCGCGGTTGCGTGATTCAAGTTCTGCGTACATCCGCGACAGTCGACCGGCTGCCATATTGAAACCCTCGGCCAGGGCTCCGAATTCGTCGGTCGCCGTGACAGTGACGCGGGTGTCGAAGCCCCCGGCGCTCAGACGCGCGGTGGCCTTTTCCAGTGCTTCCAGGGGCTGCGTGATGGACAACGAAACGATCCAGGCCAGCCACGCCCCACCCACGGCCGACGACACTGCAATCAGCAGCACCACGTAGGCGAGGCGTTCAAGCATGGGATCGTTGGCCAGGCTGCCGCTGCTCACGCGCTCGAGCGTCGTCAGCGCCACGGCACCCAGTGGCAACGCTCCGACGATCAGCCAGAGGCCGATGAGCCGGTGGGCGACGCGCACCCTCCATAGACGCCGGTTGCCTGCGATGGTGGTGGTGGCGAGAAGCGCTGGCCAGACGCGGGTGCGGCACAGGTGCTCTGATACGAAAAATGTTGCCGTGGCTGCGACCAGCCCCGCCAGCGCCGGGCGCGAAACAAAGTGCAGGATGTGACCGGCCGGGATCTCCGGCCCGCCCATCGCGGCGCGGGCTACCACGACGGCGGTGAGTGCCAGCCAGGCGACCAATGAAAACGCGGCCAAGGTCAGTGGCGCGTCGGCGGAGCGCTGCGCAATTGCTGCCGGGATGGCGGTGCTTGTGCCTGCGGCGTAACCATGCGCAAACTTGACAACCGGCCAGAGGAACAACAGTGAGGCCACTGTGGGCGTGACCATGACGATCACGCCAGCCCATTGGACATAGGTGTGGGGGTGGATATCGTGGACAGTCGGCATATCGGGCAGGAAGTTGAGGAAGCTGTATGCCACCAGCAGGCCGAAGACTGTCATGTTGACGAGCAGGACGATGGCTGCCAGCCAGCCGATAAGGTTGGGATTTTGGAACCTCGGGGTGCTTGTTTCCAGTGGACGCATGATTTTCGGGTGCTGCTAAAGGATGGTGGATCGATGCAAAGGGTGACAAGTCGTTTCTTGCGTGAAGGACTTGACCCAAGGATTTCCGTTGATTGGGTTGTTGCCTTGCGAAGTTGCCCGGACGTCCGCCAGCAGCGCGAAGCACGGCCGCTCAAAGGCACAACGGTGTGCCCTGACATGGTGTCGTGGCCCGGTGGTGATGGATGTCTCGATCAAAGCACTGCTACCCGCGGCTCAAGCTCCAGATCGCGCCGGCGCCCTGCAAGCGTCGCGAGCCCGAGTGGGTGATGGCCAAGGACACGAACACTGCAAACAGGAAAGGTGCATCGTCCCACCCGCTGGTGCTCGCGGCCAGTGTCAACACGACTGCAGCGGGGCCCAGTACATCGGCCATCAGCCGGAGGCCCATTCGGTGCGTTTCGCCGCGAACCAAGAGGCAGATGGCCGCAGCCATGGCAAGGATCAGCAACACGTCATCTGGACGGTTATTGGCCGGCGTCCACCAATCCAGTCGCGCAGCGCCAACACCGACCCACAAGCCCAACCCGCACAGAAGGGATGCGATGCCCATCACCCAGCACCGCATGGCAGCGCGCCAGGGCTGCCATGGGGTGCCGG
This sequence comes from Betaproteobacteria bacterium, assembly GCA_031363785.1. Lineage (GTDB taxonomy): Bacteria > Pseudomonadota > Gammaproteobacteria > Burkholderiales > Burkholderiaceae_C > CAISIP01. The sequence goes on along the minus strand of JANLVB010000547.1, from coordinate 9,284 downwards.
CATCCATGTGCAGTTCGAAGGCATGCAGCGCGAACATGGCACTGCATGCAATCAGCACAGAATCACGCCACGAGACACCGATGGCAAGGACGATCACCGTCACCAGCCACGGCAGCATGCGCATGGACATCCTGGAACAGATCAAACCGTGCTCCCGTTCCATCAGGTGCTTCTGGGTCGGCCCGCGCGTCACTTGGCAGCCTGGATCTCCGTCACGACCATCCGGCCGTTGTCCTGAACGACCATGAAGCGGACCTTGTCGCCCACTTTGACACGATCGAGCATGGTCTTGTCAGCCGCAGCAAACACCATGGTCATCGGGGACATGTCCATGTGTTTGATTTCGCCGTGCTTGATAGTCATCTTGCCGGCGTCCTTGTCGACCTTGCGGATTTCGCCATCGGTCAGTGCCTGCGCCTGGCCCATGGCCATCTTGCTGTGGTCCATGGTCGTCGACTGGGCACCCGCTGGCGATGCTGCCAGCCACAGGACGGCTGCGACGAGGGAGATTGCGAGTTTCAATTGGGGCTTCATGGTGTATTCCTCGGGCTGTGCATTGCGCGTGCTTCAGCCTACTTGGCTGCGACCTTGACCTTTCCGACCATGCCAGCTTCGTAATGACCGGGTAGCAGGCATGCAAAGTCAAACTCGCCAGCCTTGTTGAAGGTCCAGATGATTTGTCCGGATTTGCCGGCTGCCACGTGGGCCATATAGGGTTCGTCGTGTTCCATGTTTGGAAATTTCTTCATCAGTGCGGCATGTTCGTCAAGTTCCTTTTTGGTCCCCAGAACAAACTCATGCATGACCTTGCCCTTGTTCTGGTGAACGAGTTTGATGGTGTCGCCTTGCTTGACCTCGATGAGGCTGGGTGAAAAGCGCATGTTGTCGGTCATTTTGATCTCGATGGTGCGTTTCACGGCTTTTGCCTCACCGGCAATTCCCCATGCCTTCTGTTCCATCTTGACCGGGCCAGCCGGCTTGGCATGTTCTTTGTCAACGTGCGCGGCCGCAACCGAAGATGCCACAACGAGACTGGTGGCCAAGAAGAGCTGGATAATTTTCATGAGGTATTTCCTGTGTGTGGGATGGATCGGGTATTTTGACGTGAATCAAACAAGGCGAATTCTGCGGGCGCAATCGCGTCGGCAGCCTGTCCTTCAGATTACAAAGCTGTCATTTTCGGCATTTGGGCACCGAGCGCAGGCAAACTACGCCCAGGAGTACACGCGTGAAGATTCTGATTATTGAAGACGAGCCCAAGACGGGCGACTACCTGCGGCAAGGGCTGCGCGAGGCCGGATTCACGGTGGAACTGGTCACCAACGGGGTCGATGGGCTGCACCACGCGACACAAGGGGACCATCACTTGATCATTCTCGATGTGATGCTTCCTGGAATGGATGGCTGGCAGGTCGTGAACAGTTTGCGTAGCCAGGGGCGGCACATGCCCGTGCTGTTTCTGACGGCGCGCGATCAGGTCGAAGACCGTGTCAAGGGCCTGGAGCTGGGTGCTGACGACTATCTGGTCAAGCCCTTTTCCTTCTCCGAACTATTGGCACGGGTCCGCACAGTCTTGCGGCGTGGGCGGGTCGGCCTGGATGCGGCTACGCTGTCGGTCGCAGACCTGGAACTGGACCTGCTGCGCAGGCGGGTCACGCGCGCTGGAAAACGCATCGACCTCACGGCCAAGGAGTATGCGTTGCTCGAACTGCTGATGCGCAGACAAGGTGAGGTATTGCCGCGTTCGCTCATCGCGTCGCAGGTTTGGGACATGAACTTCGACAGCGACACCAATGTGATCGAGGTGGCCATGCGGCGCCTGCGCAGCAAGGTCGATGAGGGTTTCCAGCCGCGTCTGATACAGACGGTGCGTGGCATGGGTTATGTGCTCGAATCCCCGGGTGTCCGCTGATGTTTGCCCGGCTGACGCTGACGGCACGACTGGCCGTGCTTTACACGATCGTGTCGGCGGCAGTCCTGCTGGGACTTGGTGCCTTGGTGGCAGCGACCCTGAACAGGCACTTTGTCGAGCTGGATCGGGTCTTCCTCCATGACAAGATCCATCTGATCCAAAAGATCGCTGCCGAAACGCCTTCTTCGAGCGAACTGTCCCAGCGTTTGGATGAATTGCTCGGCAGTCATCAGGGGTTGTTCGTTCAATTGGACCTGGCCACACAGGTGATCTACCCCGCGCGCGGCATGTCGTTTCCTGAGCTTCTCTTGACAGGTGGTGCGACGGACATACTGGTTGACTGGGAGGCTGGTGAACTGCGATTGCGCGGCATGGGCCTGGCCGTCGACGACCTGTCTGTTTTGCGCGTACCCGGGGGGAAACCTGCGCCAGCCCGGCTGCTGATCGCCCTGGACACACGCCATCATGCGGATTTCATGCAGAAGTTGCGCCAGACCCTGTTGGTCTATCTCCTGCTGGCCACCTTCTTCAGCGGTTGGGTGGCATGGTGGGTTGCACGACGTGGCCTGGCGCCGCTGCGAACCATGCGCTCGCGCGCCATGGCAGTGACGGCCCTCAAGCTGGACCTGCGCATGCCAGTGGAGGCCGTGCCCGTGGAGATGGCTGATCTGGCGCTCAGCCTCAACACCATGCTGGACCGGCTGCAGACTGACTTCGCCCGCCTTTCGGAATTTTCCAGCGACCTGGCGCATGAGTTACGTACCCCCATCAGCAACTTGTTGACCCAGACGCAGGTGTCATTGGCACACCAGCGCGATGCAGAAACCTACCGGGACGTGCTGGCGTCCAATGCCGAGGAGTTTCAGCGTCTGGCCCGGATGGTTTCCGACATGTTGTTTCTTGCAAAAACCGAGAATGGATTGGAGTTGCCCCACGGCGAGGCCATGGTGCTGGAGCACGAGGTGCGGGCCTTGTTCGACTTCTACGACGCAGTGGCGGACGAAAAAGGGGTGGAACTCACATCTAGCGGGTCGGCTCGGATAGTCGGTGACCGCTTGATGGTCCGCAGGGCGATCAGCAACCTGTTGTCGAACGCGCTGCGGTACTGCCCCAAGCACAGCATGGTGGAAGTCGCCCTGACCCAAACCGGCCAGGCAGTCACACTGTGTGTGTCCAATGCAGGCGATTCGATCGACGCGTCGCATGTGCCACGCCTGTTCGACCGGTTTTACCGTGTAGACAAGTCGCGCGTACATCCAGATTCGGAAGGTGCGGGGCTGGGCTTGGCCATCACAAAGGCGATCATGGTGGCGCACGGGGGTTCTGCCACGGCGGCGTCACGAAATGGCAAAACAGCTTTTTGCCTGCATTTCCCCGCCCCTCGGTCCGGCCCCGCATGAGCATCCCCTGGGCACCTGGCACGGCGGGATTTGTGTATGCCAACACACAGACAGATGCGCGCCACAGCGCGATGCTTGACCGCGACGATTGGCGATCTTTGTCAATTCGGAAACTAGTCTGGTATGGGCGATGGCTGCACAGCCAACGCCCAAACGACATGAACGTCTTCTCGACTGCCAGCCGCAAACGCAGCACCGTATTCGTGTTGTTGCTGTTGCGGATATTGTCGGTTGCTACCGAACGCTTGGGCGCTTGACTTTGCCACGGTGGCAAGGTTTAAGCTTTGGCCTTCAATAGTTCGGAAAGGTAAAACCCATGGAATTCACCATCAAAGACATGCATTGCGGCCACTGTGCCGGCGTCATTACCAAGACCGTACAACAACTCGACCCGCAGGCCCGGGTGGAGGTGGAACTCGGCGCGAAAAAAGTGGTCGTAGAGTCAGACCAGCCACGCGAGGCAATTGCCCATGCCTTGTCGGAAGCGGGTTACCCGGCGTCCTGACACACACCATTTTCCCGACCTGTCGTACCATCCAGCCATGCGTTTCCTGTTGCTCACCTTCCTGCTGCTGACCTTGCCCTTGCGTGGCTGGGCCGGCGACGTGATGGCGATCCGCATGGCGACACACCAAGGCATGCCTGCACAGCAGGCGGCCGTGGCTGTCATCGCTACCCCGGCGGCACCCGCGAGCGGCGCTGCGGAACACGACGACTGCTTGGGCCATGCGCAAGCTGCCAATGCAGCGGACGCGGTGGCAGATGCCGCACCTGGCGCTGGCCATTGCAACACCTGCAGCCATTGCCAGTTGTGCTTCACGGTCGCGGTCTTGTGGCCCGACATGGGAGCGGTCGTGATGCTGTTGCCGCAGCAGCCGGCCACATTTCATTCACCAAGCTTTATCAGCGCAGACACCGTGCGCGGCTTCAAGCCGCCCATTTCCTGACTCCCAAGCCCGAAGTGCGTCCGCTGTTGGCCCGACCGGGTCAGCGCGGTGATGTTCTTTCACACGGAGTCTTTGCATGGTGTATTTTTCTGTTCCCGGGGCGCTTTGCGTGCCCCTTTTGGTGGCCTGCGCTGCCGGTGCCGCAGCGCAGCCGTTGCCCAAGACCGACGACGTCACGAACCCCGCCGTTTTTGTTCCACCCGTCTTGTACCGCTCGGTCTTTGTTGACACCCCCGTCGGCGTCGAGACTGAAACACTGGACTGGAAACGCGCCAATGCCGATGTCGGCCAGTTCAAGCGTGGCCATGTCGACGTATTGAAATGGGAGGAGGAGCAGGCGGCGCGACGCAAGGCCCTGCCAGCCGGCGCCGCACAACCCGCGGCGCCAGCCGGTCATCAGCACGGAGCGAAGCCATGAGCCCGCAGGGCCGCCCCAAGGGCGAATTTCGCAATGCGAAGCATGGAGGTTGCCTGATGAGCCGCCAAGCTGTCCACACAGATATTGGTTTCTCTGGCCACGCCATTCACGCGCCACGCTTTGTCCGTCCGACCTGGCGACTGTGTGCAATGTTGCTCGCTGCGTTGGCCTTGGGTGGCTGCGCCAGCCTGTCGGTCGACGGCGGCGTCGCCGACGTTCAGGCGCTGACCCAGGGCAAGACCGCCGGTGTACAGGCCACCTTGGTGCGCGAGCCTACTGCGCAGTCGCGCGAGCGGGTGGCGCAATTGCTGGCGCAACCGCTGGACGAGGCCGCCGCCGTGCACATCGCCCTGCTCAACAACCCGGGCTTGCATGGCGCCATGGCGCTGCTTGGCGTCAGCGACGCCGACCGGGTGCGGGCCGGCAGCTTGCCCAACCCGCACTTTTCGCTCGGTCGGTTTGTCGAAGGCGACAAGCTGGAAATCGAGCGCGTGCTGGGTTTTGACGTGATTGGTTTGCTGTTATTGCCCTGGCGCGCGAAATGGGCCGGGCAACAAACCGAGTTGGCCAAACTGGCGGCGGCACAGGAGGTGGTGCAACTCGCCGCCCAGACCCGCAAGGCCTGGATTGTGGCGGTGGCAGCGCAACAAAACGCAAGTTACCTGCGCGACGTCAAGGATGCCACTGAAGCCGGGGCCGAGTTGGCGCGTCGCCTCGCCAAAGTGGGTAACTGGACGCGCCTGAACCAGGCACGCGAGCAAAGCCTGCTGGCCGAGGCGACTGCACAACTGGCACGCGCGGAACAGACCGCCTTTGCCAGCCGCGAGCAGCTCACGCGCTTGATGGGTTTGTGGGGTAGCCAGACCAACTACCGGCTGCCGGCGCGCTTGCCCGATTTACCGGCAAATGTGCGCGAAATCAGGGACGTGGAAACACAAGCCATCACACAGCGGCTCGATGTGCGCAGCGCCACCACCGAGGCGGCCTTTGTTGCCGACTCGCTGGGCTTGGTGAAAGCCAGCGGGTTCATCAATGCGCTGGACCTGTCAGTCAGTCGCAATACCACGTTCGACCGCTCCACCGGTGACAAGGAAAAGCTGCGCGGCTGGGAGCTGGAGTTGCCCTTGCCGATCTTCGACTGGGGCCAGGCGGGCAATGCGCGTTCCCGGGCGGTCTATCTTCAGGCCGTGGCCAAGGTGCAAGAAGTGGGTGTTCGCTCTCGTAGCGAGGCCCGTGAAGCTTACCATGGATACCGCACGGCTTATGACCTGGCAAGGCACTACCGGGATGAGGTGGTGCCACTGCGCAAGTTCATCCTGGACGAAATGCTGCTGCGCTACAACGGCATGATCAGCAGCGTGTTTGACCTGCTGGCGGACACCCGTGTGCATATCGGTGCCGTCAACGCCAGCATCGAGGCGCAACGCGACTTCTGGCTCGCTGATGCCGACCTGCAAACCACACTCACCGGCACCTCACCCGGTGCCATGAACGCACCCAAATCTGCCGCTGCCAGCGCTGCTGGCGAAGCCAAAGGACACTGATATGGAACAGACTAACAAACCCCTGCAGTCACGACGAAAGTTTTTTGCCAGCGCGGCAGTCGCCACCGCCACTGCGGTGGTTGCCAGCAGCGTGAGCCGTGTTGCCATGGCGGCATTGCCCGAGCCGGTGTTGCAGTCCGGCACCAGCACCATGCCGCCGCTGGTGCCGACGTCCGGGCGGCCTTACAACCCGGTTGTCACCCTGAATAGCTGGACCCTGCCTTGGCGCATGAACGCCGGCGTGAAAGAGTTCCACCTGGTGGCCGAGCCGGTGGTGCGCGAGATGGCGCCGGGTTTCAAGGCCAATATGTGGGGTTACAACGGGCAGAGCCCGGGGCCGACCATCGAGGTGGTGGAAGGGGACAGGGTGCGGATTTTCGTCACCAACAAGTTGCCGGAACACACCACCATCCATTGGCACGGGCAGCGCCTGCCCAATGGCATGGACGGTGTCGGCGGCCTGAACCAGCCGCAGATTCCGGTCGGTAAAACCTTTGTCTACGAGTTCGAGGCGCGTCGGCCCGGCACCTTCATGTACCACCCACATGCGGATGAGATGACGCAGATGGCGATGGGCATGATGGGTTTCTGGGTCACCCACCCGAAAGAGAAACATCCGCTGATCGACGAGGTGCAGCGCGATTTCTGCTTTTTGCTGAACTCGTTCGACATCGACCCGGGCAGCAAGACGCCCAAGATCATGACCATGCTGGACCACAACCTGTGGTCATGGAACAGCCGCCTGTTCCCGGGCATCGACACGCTGAACGTGCGCCATGGCGACAATGTGCGCATCCGCATCGGCAACCTGACCATGACCAATCATCCGATCCACCTGCACGGGCACGAATTCCTGGTGACCGGTACCGATGGCGGGCCGACCCCCAAGAGCACCCGCTGGTACGAGGTGACCACCGATGTGGCGGTGGGCCAGATGCGCCAGATCGAGTTTCTGGCCGACGAGGAGGGCGACTGGGCCTTTCATTGCCACAAGAGCCACCACACCATGAATGCCATGGGGCACGATGTGCCGACCATGATCGGCGTCGACCACCGCGGCCTGTTGTCGCAGATCCGCAAGGTGGTGCCCGAGTACATGGTGATGGGTGAGCGCGGCATGGCCGACATGGGCGAGATGGAGATGGAAATCCCCGATAACACGGCGCCGATGATGACGGGCACCGGCCCCTACGGCCCGATCGAGATGGGTGGCATGTTCAGCATGGTCAAGGTGCGCAAGAACCAGAAGGCGGGTGATTACAGCGACCCGGGGTGGTTCCAGCAACCGCCCGGCACCCAGGCTTTCGAGTGGACCGGTGCATTGCCCGACCCGGCACGCTTCAAGTCTGAGAGCGTGGGCGCCATGCCGATGCAGGAGCCGATCAAACAGGCAATGCAGGTGCAGGTGCGCAAGCCCAGTGGCCCGATGTCCCATTGACCTGACCCCACTTTTTCGAAGGACAAAATTATGCGATTTCAATTCTTGCCGACACTTCTTGCATGCAGCCTGCTTGCGCTGACTGCCCGGCCCTCGCCCACGGCGACACCCATGCGGCCAAGACATTGGTCGCGAAAAAGGAGCAGAAACCCTGGGGCATCGCGGGTGATGCCAAGTCCGTGACGCGGACCGTGCGCATCAGCATGAGCGACACCATGCGCTTCACGCCGGACAAGATCGAAGCCAGGCAGGGCGAGACCATCCGGCTTGTGATGCAAAACACCGGCAAAGTCCTGCACGAACTGGTGCTTGGCACCAAAAAGGATTTGGAGGAGCATGCCGCACTGATGGTGAAGTTCCCGAACATGGAGCATTCCGAGCCCTACATGGCGCATGTGCCACCCGGCAAGACCGGCGAAATCATCTGGAACTTCAACAAGCCGGGCGATTTTGACTTTGCCTGCCTGATCCCCGGGCATTACCAGGCCGACATGGTCGGAAAAATAAAAGTCGTGGCCAAGCAGTAGCCGGCAGGCCTGCCTGGCGCGTTAAGCAAGCACCCGTCAAGCGTTACCCGTTACCCCAACCCTTCAACATCCTTAAAGGAACTTCCATGAAATCATTGATCACAAGCTCCGTGCTCGCACTGGCCTGTTTTGCTGCCTTTGCGCAAGCCCCCGCCCCCGCCACCACCCCCAAAGAGATGGCGGAGGCCGAAGTGCGCAAGGTCGATATCGACGCGAAAAAAGTCACACTCAAACACGGGCCGATCAAAAACCTGGACATGCCCGGCATGACCATGGTGTTCCAGGTGAAAGACACGACGCTGCTGGAAAAGCTCAAGGCCGGCGACAGGATTCGCTTCAGTGCCGAGCAGCAACAAGGTGCCTATGTGGTCACCGGCATCGAACCGGCGCCGGCCAAGTGACGACCGCGACGCCTCGCTGTGCTGCTGACTGCTGACCCGCTGCATGGACATTTTTGCGCATGGCGCGTGGGCCGCTGTGGGTCTGGCGTGGGCACAACAGCGCTGGCAGGTACCGCAGCGCATCGCCATCGCCACTGTGGCATTGGCCGTCTTGCCGGATCTTCCGCACCTGGTGCCTTCGGCGGCGTGGGCGTTGCTGGGTGATGGTTCCTGGACGGCCGTGGGCGACTACGTCACCGCAGTGCCGGGTCAGGAACCCATCACGCCGCCACTGGTTGAAGCGTTGTCGCATCACCTGCACTGCGTGACGCACAGCGCGGTGGTGGCTGCCGTCGTGAGCCTGCTGGCGTGGCGCATGTGGCGTGGCGTTCGGCTCTGGTATGTGCCGCTGCTGGGCTGGTGGTCACACATCGTGATCGACATGTTTACGCATTCCGCCGACTTCTACCCCTCGCCGGTGTTGTACCCGTTCACGCAATGGGGGTTCGACGGCCTGGCATGGAATACGCCGTGGTTCATGGCTCTGAACTATGTTTTGCTGCTGCTCGTTGGCGTCTGGTTGGTGAGCAGACGTGCGAAACAAGGTCGGTAAAGGAATGCGTGTGACGAAGGAAACACTTGACAAGCCCGCGCCGCGCATGGCGGGGACTCGTTTTGTGCTTCGCCAAATGCCGATCGCATTGACAATGGGCGAGCC
>JANLVB010000514.1:0-5844 GCA_031363785.1 Betaproteobacteria bacterium | reverse complement strand
GATCGGTCTATGGCGTGTGGCAACGCGACGAGGAGAGTGGTGGCGAGGTGCGTCATTTGATCGCCCAGCGGCTGGTCGATCTGACGCCACTGCTCGGTGGGCTGGCCACGCAGAGCCGGGAGTTTCATTGAGGGCGCCAGCCGGCTGGCAGGGGGAGAGCGTGCAAACTACCGGGCGACCCACACTGGTAGCGCACAGTGCCACCGTTCACTACGTGCGCCACCGCCCCGAGCAGACCACGCTGTACCGCCTGGTGCAGCAGCACGCCGCGACCTTCTTCGCGCAGGCTGAGGCCGAGGCCTGCGCCGACCTGCCGCAGTTCGTCAAGGCCGAGCCCGGACACAAACAGTCCGGTGGACTGTTTGTGCCTAGCGAGGAACCGGGCCTCTGGCCCAGTGCGGCCTGCAAGGCAGAGTTCGATGCCTTCCTCGAATGCGGCATCCTGGCCCACGGCTTTCTGAGGCTGGGCTGCAGCGACTGCGGCCACGACAAGCTTGTCGCGTTCAGCTGCAAGCGACGCGGCTTTTGCCCATCGTGCGGCGCCCGGCGCATGGCACAGACGGCGGCCCACTTGGTCGGCCACGACATCCCCCATGTGCCGGTGCGCCAGTGGGTGCTTTCTCTACCCATCCCGCTGCGCTTGGCTAGCTGGCCGCACAGCCCAAGCTGGTGACGCCGGTGCTGCAGGTGGTGCACCGCGTGATCACGCGCCACCTGCTCGGGCAGGCTGGGCTCAAGCCTGACGAAGCCGACAGCGGCGCGGTCACGCTGATCCAACGCTTTGTCGAGGCGCGGCTGGTGGGGCTCGACAAGGTCGTCGTCAAGGAACACGCCAGCACCGCACACCAGGCCATCGACGGCGCGCTGCGCAAGCTCAAACGGGCCGTGGCGTCGGAGATCGACAAACACGATGGTCAGGCGCATCGTGGTCAGCCGGACACGTTCGCAGCGCGCGGCAAGCCGGACTGACCCAGGCCGGGCCTGCGCCGACGGCGCGGAAGTTTGATCTGGATCAGCACATTTGCCGCTGCGCCGGCGCATTCTTTGGCTTGGGCGATTGCCTCATGCAGAACTCAAGAGTTTGATACGTGTCGCACTCTGCGGATCGAAACCCGGCGCAACCCGCCGGGTTTTCCTTTTTTTTTGGGCCAGTTCACCGGGACACCTCCATGTGCAAGACTCAAACCACATTGGCGTCAACTTGCCGATAATGGATCCCGATGCGGAACCTGGCGTCTTTGCAAGTCCCTTGGGAGGAAACATGAAATCCAAGCTGATCGATAGAATTACCATCGAGCCCGGTAAGTGCGGGGGACGTCCATGTATTCGCGGCCTGCGGATTCGGGTCGCCGATATTCTGGGTTTGTTGAGTGCCGGGGCGTCACATCAGGAAATACTGGGCGACTACACCGGGCTTGAAGAGAACGACATCTTGGCCGCTCTCGAATATGCCGCCGTCCAGACCGATCACACGATCCTGATAGCGGCATGAAGCTTCTGGTTGACAACCAGTTGCCAGTGGCACTCGCCCGCTACCTGTCCGCCAATGGTTGGGAATGCGTGCACGTACAAGACATTGGGCTGGACACCGCCGACGACAGGGCGATCTGGAAGTACGCCAAGGAACGGAGTATCACCATTGTTACCAAAGACGAGGACTTTCAAGCCCTGGCAAACCGCCAGGGCAGCATCCCACCCCAGGTTGTGTGGGTTCGGCTTGGCAATTGCCGCAAGGCAGCGTTGTTGGAGTCGTTCGCCAGGGTGCTTGGGGAGTTGCGTGAAACCCTCGAAGGTGGCGACGCCGTGGTCGAAATCCGATAGCTCCAACCAGCACCCATTGCAGGAAAGTGCCAGTCACATAACGTGATGCAGATGAGCGACCATGATCGCCCATCTGCTGACTTGCCACCAATATGGAGGGTAAAACGTTAGCGGGTGCCGAATAACGCCGTGCCCGTTGTACGCGTCGCATCAACGCCAGCAATAAGCAGTTGACGCGTGGCACCACCCGCGAGCAGGTAGGTCAAACCGATGCCAGTAGCAGTTTGGCCAGCAAGTACGCACGGCGCCGCCCCAAAAGTCACAGAGGTATTGAACACGTTTTTGCCTGAAGCGCGCGGCGTGAGTGTGCCTGTGAATGAGCAGCCTCCTGTGCTACCGACAATTGCTCCATTCCCCGCGATGGTCAGATTGATGACCGAGGCATCAAGCGCGGTCATCGTCCAAGCACCAGTGATCAAGGCAAGGTTCGCTGCAGCGTTATAGTCGTACGTTGAGCCAATGATTGGTGTGCCAGTGAAGGTCACACTGCCAGCCCGGAATGTCAGTCAACGACGGCATGAGAGCCCGGCGATGTTGGAGTCTGTTGTTATTCAGGAAAATTTCGTTTCCATGAGATCCTGAAAAAGGCAGTCATGAACGGAGGACCATTGAACTTTCATGGGTATCTTATCCCGTGGTTCTTTGTCCGTCAACCACGGACCATGTGCGGATGGCAAAACCGTCCCCGCAGTTCGCTGGAGACCCAGTGCTTGTTGCACTTGGGGAAGCGATACGTCGGGCGAGAGCGGCAACTGGACTATCTCAAGAGGCCCTTGCGGCAGATGCCAATCTGGATCGGTCTTACGTGGGAGGGATCGAGCGTGGTGAGCACAATCCTACGGTCATGAACATCGCAAAAATTGCCTATGCGCTGCGATTGAAGCCATCAACGTTGTTGGAGTCGGCGGGTTCGTAGACTATATGACGATGGGTCTACCTGCGGTGTGATCTCTGTCTGGTGGCGGCACCCGAAAAAGGACAGACAGGTAGACAGGGAACCACCGCACTTGGTTTGTCGTTCCATCGACATACGAGGTCTGATTGCCATCGAGGTGCAGCCGCTCTACCAAGATTCGCCTCTACCAGAGCATGCGGCCACTTCTGATCCTCCTGCCCTGGTGGGCATTCAACACACGAGCCCCAACCAAACATGCAGCCTCGCCGGCACGCCAATCCCACAGGGCTGAACGGAAGAGGAAGAAAGATCAGGTCCTTCTCGCGACCCTCCGCAATACAGCCCAGTCTGCCGGAAGCTCAGGCCGACGCAGCCGCCATCGCCGCATTGAACGTCTCGCTCGGCCGCATGATGGCATTCGCTTTTGCCGCATCCACAGGAGGGTTCAACCTACGTGGCCGACAACGACGGCGATTCGGACGAGGCTCGCGTGCTCAGGCCACTGCAGGCTGCGGCCTGTACTTACCGCATCGCCTTCGGCCCGCGTGCCGGCCAGAAGGTGCTGACACTGCAAGGTGCAATGCCCCGGGAGACGGACTTCAAGCAGACGCTGTGCGCCGACATCGACGGTTTCAGCCTGCACGCCGCAGTGCGCTGCGCAGCCGACGACCGGCAGGCGCTGGAGCAACTGTGCCGCTACATCACACGCCCGGCTGGGCGGCGTCAACTATCTTGGCGGCCCCAGCTCCAAGCGTTCTTCCTGGTCCTGCTTTGGCAATAGATCGTATCGCGTCGTCATCAAGCTCGACACCCTCTGAATCAACGAATCGCCCAATGCTTGGCTCGAAAGTGACGGGGTTGAACTGGTCATAGCTGGAAATGGATACGTCAATGAGAGAGCGTATATTACCCCGGGGTGTCGCCAATCCCGATGCGGTGTTCACTTATCGTTCACCCTGTTGCCCGTCTGCACGCCAACGACTGCCTGTCCGCCAGTCTCCACATGCACATGTTGCACGACCACATTCTGAGCGCACGCTGGGTGTGCCGATCTTCCAGGAGCAGGTGATGCAGATCGCCATGCTCGCGGCGGGTTTTTCCGCCGGCGAATCCGACAGCCTGCGCCGCTCGATGGCGGCCTGGAAACGCAAGGGCGGCGTGCACAAGTTCCATGACCGCATGGTCAGCGGCATGGTGGCCAACGGCTACACCGAGGAGTTTGCCGAAGGCATCTTCAAGCAGATCGAGGGTTTTGGCGAATACGGCTTCCCCGAGAGCCACGCCGCCAGTTTTGCGCTGCTGGTGTATGTGAGCTGCTGGCTCAAGCACCACGAGCCGGCCTGTTTTCTGGCGGCCATGCTCAACAGCCAGCCACTGGGTTTTTACAGCCCGTCGCAACTGGTGCAGGACGCGCAGCGCCACGGCGTGCCGGTGCGCGCGGTGGACGTGATGTGCAGCGATTGGGATTGCACGATGGAGGAGCCCGATGCGCCCACCATGCCCGCACATGCGGACACGCGCCAGGCGCACCGGGGCCGCGCACCGGCTGGCGCAGCGCCACTGCGTGCCGTGCGTCTTGGCCTGCGTTTGGTGTCCGGCCTGGCCACGGCCGCAGCGCTGCGCATCGTCGCGTCCCGCGCCGAGTCTCCCTTCTCCAGCACCGAAGACCTGGCCCTGCGCGCCGCGTTGGATGCGGGTGACCTCAAGGCGCTGGCCAGTGCCGATGCACTCATCAGCCTGTCGGGCCACCGGCGCCAGCAGGTGTGGGATGCGTCGGCCCTGCGGCCTGCGCCGGGGCTGCTCAAGACCGCGCCGGTGGAAGAGGATTTTCTGGAGCTGCCCCCGGCCTGGGAGGGCGAGGAGGTGGTGTTCGACTACGCATCAACCGGCCTCACTCTGCGCAGCCACCCGGTGGCGCTGCTGCGCGAGCAACTGGCCGGCATGAAGCTGCGCACCGCGGCTGAGTTGCGCGACCTGCCCAACGGCCGCCTGGTGCGCGCCTGCGGCATCGTGGTGATGCGCCAGCAACCGCAGACCGCCAAGGGCGTGGTCTTCGTCACGCTGGAGGACGAGACCGGCAGCGTCAACGTGATCGTCTGGAAGAGTCTGCGCGAGAAGCAACGCAGCGAACTGCTGCATTCACGCCTGATGGCGGTGTACGGCGTGTGGCAGCGTGATGAGGAGAGTGGGGGCGAGGTGCGCCATCTGATCGCGCAGCGGCTGGAGGACCTGACGCCACTGCTGGGTGGGCTGACTACGCAGAGCCGGGAGTTTCACTGAGAGCCCATGTTGTATCACATAGGCAAGCGCGGCATCGCTTCCTCAATGCCGCGCAAACCGAATCTGCTGAAATTCTGACCTCGGTGTATTGGACGGTGGTGGTTGCAAGATCATCCGTCCCTGCGCGGCACTGACATGCTCCTCCGACCGTATGCGTTCAATCAGCGTCTTGATATCGAAGTTGGCATCCGCAGCCAATCGCTCCTTCGTTGCACGCAATTCCGTGATGATTTCGTCATTCATCGTCACCTCCAGCAAGTTCTTCGGGAGCACAAATAAAAGGCAAATCCAACCCCAGGTGGCTCAGCCTGGCGGCGACACGCGCCTGCATCACTGGATTGGCGATATGTTTGAAATTCCAGCTCAGCAAGAAGTCAACCCTGTGCACCGCAGCGATGGAAATATGCAGTGCATCCTCTGCCGCCTTGGCGGGCATGATGCCTTCAGACAACAGCAATTGCGCTATCTCGGCGACCTGATCCGTCATGCCCAAAAGAGGAATTTCTCCAATGGCCTCCAATCGGCGCGCCACGGCAGCGCTGTCGCCCGCCTTGCACTCCCGCAGTACCACCTCTGACACGAACAATTCTTATCCACCGCGTTGTTCCCACCAGCGACGCGTCAACAACTGACGGGTGGCGCCCACCAGTGACGAACTTTCCCGGGCCGTCAGGTAACTGAAGACTGATGATTCGACATAGACGCGGGGCTTCATGAGTTGAATGTAGCGGATTCGCGCGAGCGACGCCCCGGGCCTGCGACGGGTGTCGACTGGTTGCGGGCCTGGCAACCTTCGGTTGATGGATCTTGGACATAACTACCTCGTTGCTCACTGATTTCTCGGAGCC
>JANLVB010000508.1:0-4409 GCA_031363785.1 Betaproteobacteria bacterium | reverse complement strand
GGCAGCATTCGCGTCTACCAGCAGCACCTGCGCACCCGCCTGGGCAAACAACCGCGCCACCTGCGCACCCATGCCGCTGGCGCCGCCCGTCACCAAGGCGGTGAAGTTGCTGAAATCGAATATGACATTTTTCATGTTGAAAGCATGGTTAAAGCAAGCGCAAAACAACACTCGTCCGGGAATGATACGTTCCCGACGCCGATACACTCTGTGCTGTCCAAATCCGGCCCATTGCCCGAAAATTCGCATGAAACGTTACGACCTGTATGCCATCGGCAATGCCCTCGTCGATTCCGAATACGAAGTCTCGGATGTCCAACTGGCGGCCATGGGAGTGGCCAAACGCCACATGACGCTGATTGATGCGCCGCGGCGCGACGCACTGCTGGCGCAGGTGCAGGGCGGTCATGCCCGGCGCAGCGGCGGTGGTTCGGCGGCCAATACCGTGGTGGCCCTGGCGCAACTGGGCGGCAGCGGTTTTTATTCCTGCCGTGTCGCCAACGACGAACTGGGTCGGCTCTATGCCGCCGACCTGGCAGCCAACAGAGTCGACAGCAACCTGACGACCGGTGCCCTGGTCGACCCGCAACACGGCCAGACTGGCAGTTGTCTGGTGCTGGTCACGCCGGATGCCGAACGCAGCATGAACACATTTCTGGGCACCACCGCCGACCTGGAAGAAAGTGCCCTGAACGCCTCGGCGCTGGCGGCGTCCAGCGTCTATTACATGGAGGGCTACCTGGCCGCATCGCCCACGGGCCTGGCGGCCGCACTCAAGGGGCGGGCCATCGCCAGGCAGGCCGGTGTTGCACTGGCCACGACCCTGAGCGACATGAGCATGATCAACTTCTGTCGCCCGGGCCTGGAGGCCATGCTGGGTGACCACCTGGACTACCTGTTCGCCAACGAAGAAGAAGCGCAGACCTGGTGCGCCAGCAAAGACCTGCCGACGATATGTGCGCAGTTGTCGCGGCTCGCCGGCACGGTGTGCCTCACGCGCAGCGCCAAGGGCTGCCTGGTGCTGAACAACGGCCACCAATTCGAAGTGCCGGCGGCGAAAGTACATGCCATCGACACCAATGGCGCCGGTGACATGTTTGCCGGTGCCTACCTGTACGCCTGCACCCAGGGCCACTCGCATGCGCATGCGGCCTGGCTGGCGAACCAGGCCGCCGGGCAGGTGGTGAGCCACTACGGCAACCGGCTCGCTACCGAGGTGGTGGCTGGGGTGAAACAGGCCTACCAGCTTTATCGGGCCGGCTGATAGACCGGTGTCGCCAGGCCCTGCAAGCGGGCCTTCAATTGCAGCGCCAGATACAGTGAATAACTGCGCGACTGCTGCAGATTGCCAGCGTGAAACCACAAGCCAGCTTGTGCCGTCGGTTTCCACATGTTGCGCAGCTCGCCCTGCCACGGCCCAGGGTCTTTGGTCGTGCCCGAACCCAGGCCCCAACAGGGTCCGATGCGGTCGGCAACCTGCTGCGAGATGAGCTTGGCTGCCCAGCCGGTCATGGAGCCGAAACCCGTGGCGTAAACGATCAGGTCCGCGTCAACCCTGCTGCCGTCGCTCAGGCACACGGCATGTTCGTCGATGGACGTGATCGATACCGGGCTGCGCAGGCCGATACTGCCGTCAGCAATCAAGGCGGACGCGCCTACATCAATGTAGTAGCCCGAGCCGCGGCGCAGGTACTTCATGGCCAGGCCGCTGTCGTCCTCGCCGAAATCCAGCAGGAACCCGGTGCGCCGCAGGCTCTGGTAGAACTCCGCGTCCATCCGCTGCACCTGTTCGTACACCGGTTTTTGCAGTTGCGCCATGAGCTTGAATGGCAACGAGGCCAGCATCAGATCGGCGCGTTCGGTGGTGATACCGGCCGCCAGGGCCGCCTCGGAATACAGCTTGCCCCAGCCAAGCTGCATCAAGGTCTCGGAGCGCACCACCAGGGTCGAGGAACGCTGCAACATCGTCACCGTGGCGCCGTTCTCCCACAAATTGGCGCAGATATCGTGTGCTGAGTTGTTCGACCCCACCACCACACAGTGCTTGCCACGCCAGGGCGCTCCGTCGGTAAATGCGCTGGAGTGCATCTGCTGCCCGGCAAACTGGTCGGCACCGGGAAACGCCGGAATCCCGGGCAAGCCGGAGAGGCCGGTGGCCAATACCAATTGCTGTGGATGCAGGGAGACGGCGCGCCCATCGCGTTGCAACTCCACCGTCCAGACGTCTGCAACCTCATCAAATCGCGCTCCCATGCAGCGCGTGTTGCCCCAGTAGTCAAGCTCCATGACACGGGTGTACATCTCCAGCCAGTCACCCATCTTGTCCTTGGGCGTAAACACCGGCCAATGATCCGGGAATGGAAGGTAGGGCAGATGGTCATACCAGACCGGGTCGTGCAGGCAGAGCGACTTGTAGCGGGCGCGCCAGGAGTCCCCCGGGAGCGGGTGTGCGTCAACCACCAGCGTCGGCACGTTCAGCCGCTTCAGACGCGCCGCCAATGTTATGCCGCCCTGCCCGCCGCCCACAATCAGGCAATACGGTTGCTGCCGCACGCCCAATTCAGCGCGCCGCACCGACTGTTCCTCCAGCCAGTTGCGGCGTCCCGGCACAACCCCATGCGCTACACCGCGTGGACGCGTCGGGCCATGGGGCTCTTCGAAGCCCTTGAGCTCCTGCAAGGTGGTGAGCAACGTCCAGCACTGGCCGCTTTTCAGGCGCAGGTGTCCACGCCCGCGGCCCATCGCGGTCTCGAAACTGAACCAGCCTTCAACAACGCCCTGGTCCACGGTGACAGAGTCATCCATGCGCCAGTCCGAGCCTTGCATGGCCGGCATGACGGCCGCCAGCATGCCAGCGATCTGCTCGCGCCCCTCCAGCGTGACGATGTTCCAGGAGAAGGCGACCAGGTCGCGCCAGAAACACTCGGGCCCGAACAGTGCCAACATGGCGGCAACATCGCGGTTCCGCGCTGCGGCGGAAAATTCTGCCAGCCACCTGGCAAGGTCGTCACCAGGCGCCGTCATGCCGGCTTTCGAAGCACAGCGGGGTATGCGACCCGACTCGGGTTACACCGACCACAACACGGTGACCCAGTCGGCGGCGGCCGTGTGCAGATCAAACCCTCGTGGCTAACCATGGTTGCGTATATGGAGCCATCCCGGGTAGCAAGAAGAATTTGCGTTGTGTTGCGAAGAAGTCGGCTGCGTCCCAATATTCAGCCTTGATTGCGTGGTCCGTCAGGTTTCCCTGTCTCGCCCGCTGGCCCCGATGCATAGCCGCTGACAAGCGCCTCATCTCCTGGAACGGATTTTTTACGTCCGTGCAACCATGCAGGTTTAGCTCATCCCGGTCTGACCTGTTTCACATCACTTGCGCGTTTCACTGCCTCACTACCCTACGAAGACTGACCATATCCTTTCGTTTGATTGGTTGGTTGGTTGATAAATCGAACACTTTGTCCTCAAGCCGCTTGCGGCCTGACGCTTATTTATGTGTGTGCGTTGGTAATCCTGCTGCCTGACTGTTACCGCCCAGATCGTGCGCGCCGTCTTGGCCGCATTTCCTTGCCCGCAGGCAGGGAGGCATCCATAACATCTCCTGTTGACAGGTGTTGCACCGACGGCATCACGGGTGCAGAAACAGCCATTGTTGCGCAACCAGGCCGAAACCGCAGGCGACTTCGATGCGTAGGTAGTGCGTGGAACGCTCGGGGGTGGCCAGGAACAGTAGCACTGGATAGGTCGCTGGCCTCATGGCACCCTGCTACCAGCAAGCCCGGCTGGCGCAGTGTTGTATGCCATGGGCAAGACGGCCCGGTGTGCTGCGCCTGGTCGCAGTGCAACACTGCGGGATGCCGCCCCGCAAAGAACAAACAATATCAGCGTCCGGTATTGCCCCGACGTGACTGCGTCTGGTTGTTGCTGCCGATATGTGCTTCCCGGTCGGTCCGGCTGGCCGGGGTACGTTCAGCCTGGTTTTTTTGGGTCAGTGCCTGGTGGCCGGCCTTGTTGTGGTCATTGGCCACTTTGCCACTATTTGGGGCCTGTTTATCGCGTGGGTTTTGCGTGGATGGCATGGTGTGTCTTTCAGGTAAGGGTGAAGGTAGCCGACGCAATCCCCGGTATTGACCGGTATCGCGTTCGGGTTCCTGCGGTCAGGCAATACTGCGAATCCATTCGCAGAAATGCCTCACGCGCTTGTAGGCCTATAGCCAGCCTTCATCTGTGCGGCAACGCACGTTCTTCTGGCGTCCGTGCGCAGGCATATGTTCGGCAGCGCATGCTTCGCCGTTTCGCTCACTCACCAATTGACGCGCTGATCGACCTCATGGTCGGGGTCCGGTTGGGCCACCAGATCCCAGTCTGGTTCGCCTTTGACACCCAGCCCTTTACTTCTTCGCTGGCGGCAA
>JANLVB010000502.1:0-1798 GCA_031363785.1 Betaproteobacteria bacterium | reverse complement strand
GACCCTGGCTCATCTGCTTGGATAGTTTGATTCGGGCCTCGCATTACCGGGTTTGATGCCCGCTGGCTCAATAGCGCGGCGCCTGTGCAAGGGTCTGGTAAAGGCTGGCGTAGATCGCATGCCGGGCTGGCGAAATTCCTTGCGGCTGTTCGGTCTTGGTGACGGCCTGCAAGACGGCGCAACCCGGTTCATGCAAGTGGCTGCAGTTGCTGAAACGGCAATGTCCTAGATAGGGCTCGAAATCGGGCATGCAATGCGCCAAGCCCGCGGGATCGAGGTGATGCAGGCCAAAGGCCTGAAAGCCCGGCGAGTCGATTAGTGCGCTGCCGCCGGCGCGGTCGATCCAATGCCAGGTCGTGCGCGTGGTGGTGTGGCGGCCCGAGTTGAGCGAGCGGGTCAGTACGTCGGTATGCACAGCAGCGCCGGGAACGAGACGGTTGATCATGCTGCTTTTGCCACTGCCCGAGGGGCCGATCAGCAGCGTGACTTTTCCGTGCAGCAGGCGACGCAATTCGGCAAGTGCAGTTTCCGCGTCCTGCTTGAGCGAGATGCCCAGCACCGAGCAACCCATGCGCCGATAGGGTGCAAGGCGCACCCAAGCTTGGTCGAATTCGGGGCTCAGGTCGCTCTTGTTGAGGGTGATGAGGGTCGGAATTTTCTGCGCCTGCGCTGCGATCATGGCGTGCGCGAGCAATGTTTCAGAAAACGCCGGGACGGCTGCCACCATGACCAAGAGCTGATCCAAGTTGGCAGCAAAGGACTTCATGCGCACGTCGTCTTGGCGAAAGAACAGATTGCGCCGAGGCTGGATGGACTCGATGGTGCCTTCGTCCAGGCTAGGTTGCCAGCGCACCCGGTCGCCGACCACCGCTTCACTGCGCTTGCCTCGGGGATAGCAGGTGACCAGCAAGCCCTCCGGTGTTTCTACGCTGACATGGCGCCCGTAGCCTGCCACTACCAGGCCGTCGCGCATCTGCGGCGCGTCAGCCAAGTCGGTGTTCCGTCATGCCGGCACGGCCAGCAGCGCGTCGATCCTGGCCGCACATTCGAGATCGGTCTGCGTCACGCCTTTCGCATCATGCGTGCACAGGCGTATCAGGCAACGGCTGTAGTGCACTTGCAGCTCGGGGTGATGGTCGGTTGTATGGGCGATGAAGGCCACGGCATTGACAAAGGCCATGGTCTGAAAATAGTTGGCGAAGCCAAAGACCTTTTCAATGGCGATCTGCTCGCCGCTACCGGTCAGCTGCCAAGCGTCCAGTTTGGCCAAGGCGCCAACCAGTTGGGCCGGCGATAGCGCGGTTCTGCGTGGCGCCTCGGCCCAATCCTTTTTGGGAAATCGCGACGTCATGCGGTGGCGCTCGCAAGCGCGTCCATGCGCGCAAGGCGCTCCGATGCGGGCGGGTGAGAGTAATGGAACTTGACGTACATCGGATCGGGCGTCAGCGTGGAGGCGTTGTCCTCATACAGCTTGAGCAGGGCCGACTTCAGATCGGGCGCGCCGGTTTGCGCCACCGCATAGGCGTCGGCCTCGAACTCCTGGCGGCGTGACAGTTGTGCAAAGAGAGGCGCGAGAAAAAACATGAACACCGGAAGGGCCAGCATGAAGAGCAATAGGGCCAGCGCGTCACTACTTCCTTGCAGATTGGGCGTCACGCCCAGCCCGGTATAAAACCATGGTTGGGAGGCCAAAGCGCCCAGCAGCGCAAAACCAAGCAGGCTGGCGCCAAACATCATCGCGATTCTCTTTTGCACATGGCGTTGCTTGAAGTGACCCAACTCGTGGGCCAATACTGCG
>JANLVB010000476.1:0-4640 GCA_031363785.1 Betaproteobacteria bacterium | reverse complement strand
GGCTCAGGAAGTTCTCTGGCGCCAGGCGCAAGCGACCGGCAGGAGAGGTGGCATTCATGGTTCGTTATGTCTGAATATTCGCAATTAATAATATATTACAGTTTCAGAGTTTGACACTACGGGTTTACACGGGGGGCGAATTCAGATCGGGACAAAACACTGCCACACCGATGCAACGCGACATCGGTGAAAATGCGCTTTCACCGGCGATCAGCCGACCACGGAGACCATCGATGGAGTTCACTACGGAAGCCGACGCCTCGGGACTGCCCTGTCCGATGCCAATCATCCGGGCCAAAAAGGCGCTGGCGGCAATGACTTCCGGCCAGATACTGCGGGTGGTCTCGACCGACCCCGGCTCGGTAAAGGACATGGCCGTGCTGGCCGAGCGCAGTGGCAACCCGCTGCTGGCGCACAGCCGTGACGAGCAACGTTTCCTGTTTTATTTCCGCAAGTCATGAGCGCAGCGCCGGGCCGCCCCAGACTGGCTCGCACCGCAGCCCGCAGGGCGAAGGTTTTCCAATGAGTGGTGCCACGACGCCGGTGATGCTGGTGCTGCTGGGCGGCTTTGGCATCGCCTTTGTGTTTGGTGTGGTCGCCAACCGCAGCAATTTCTGCATCATGGGCTCGGTGTCGGATGTGGTCAACATGCACCACTGGGGCCGCATGCGGATGTGGATGCTGGCCGTCGCCGTCGCGGTGCTGGGCACGGGCGTATTGCACTCCAGCGGCCAGATCGATATCGCCCAATCGGTCTACCAGAGACCGCTCGTGCCCTGGCTGTCCTTGTTGCTGGGCGGCACGGTGTTTGGTGTCGGCATGACCCTGTCGGGCGGTTGCCCGAACAAAAATCTGGTGCGCCTGGGGGCTGGCAGTGTGCGTTCGCTGGTGGTGCTGGTGTTTCTGGCCATCGCCTCCTACATGACCCTCAAGGGTCTGTTCGCACAATGGCGCGTCTCCTATCTTGACCCGATGGTGATCGACCTGACCCTGCTGGGCCAACCCAGCCTGCCGGCCGTGCTTGGCAAGCTGACCGGTCTGGCGGCACCTGCCGCGGCCGGCGTTGGTGCCGCGCTCGTCAGCCTGGCTCTGCTGGTTTTCGTGTTCAGGAACAGGGAATTCCGCGCCGATACCGGCTCCATATGGGCTGGCATCCTGCTGGGCCTGTTGGTAGTTGCCGCCTGGTACCTCACGGGCCATCTCGGTTTTGGTGAAAACCCGCAGACGCTGGAGAACGTGTATTTCGCCACCAACAGCCGCACACTGGAATCCTTGAGCTTCGTCGCACCGCTGGCCTACAGCCTGGAGATGCTGATGTTGTGGACCGACAAGTCGCTGCGGCTGACGTTCGGCATCATGTCGGTATTGGGAGTCGCCTGCGGTTCGCTGGCGGCGGCATTGGTGTGGCGGCAGTTTCGCTGGGAAGGTTTTGCGTCACTGCAGGACTTGCGCAACAACCTGGTGGGTGCCGTGCTGATGGGTTTTGGCGGCGTGGCCGCCATGGGTTGCACCATCGGCCAAGGCCTGTCGGGCCTGTCCACATTGGCCATCGGCTCCTGTATCACGGTAGCTGGCATCGTGGGCGGTTGTGCACTCACGATGAAATGGCTGCAGCGCTGACGCCCCAGCGTGGTCCAATGGCAGCCGACAACATATTTTTCAAGGAGATACCCATGCGAGTTCGTTTACTGCACTTTGTAAGTCTTGCCTGCGGGCTTGTGCTGGCCTGCGGCGCCGCGCTGGCGCAAGACAAGGTGGTCTACCACATCGATGACGCCGCCAACCAGGCCACCAAGGGCCTGCGCAATATCCGCAACCATCTGGACGTGGCACCCGACACCAAGATCGTGGTGGTGACCCATGCCAACGGTGTCGACTTTCTGCTCGAAGGCGCCAAGGACGCAAAAGACGCCAACATCGACTACAGCTCGCTGGTCAGTGCCCTGAAGGCGCGCGGCGTGACATTTGAGGTGTGCGAGATAACCCTGGTCAACCGCAAACTCAAGAAGGACCAGTTCATCCTCGAAACCGTTTTCACGCCCTCCGGCGTGGTACGCATCGGGCGCCTGCAAAGCCGCGAGAACTACGCCTACCTCAAGCCCTGACGGAAGGTCGACGTCGAGCCCGAGTGCTGGCTCCAGACGATGTGACTACCCGATCACCTTACGAGCGCTTTCCAGACGTTGGTCGAGGTAGGCGCCGTAAAAATCCGGCAACATGCCGCCCACCAGGCGCTGCGCCACCTCGACACCACCGCGGCCGAAGAACAACACGGTGGGAGCGATGCGGATGGCCCAGTTATCGATCTGGCGTTCATGCGTCGTGCTGACGCCGTTGAAGTCGCGCAGCAGGCGCCGGCTCAACATGTCCACCTGTACCACCGGCAGGCCCTGCCCAGCCTGCATCGGCGCCAGATGGCTCTCGCGCACCACCTTGCAAAACGGGCAACCCGGCAGGCTGACCATGACCACCAGCGGGTTGCCGCGCAGCAGCGCCGACGCCAGCTGATCCGACAGCGCACCGGCGACCGGCAATTGCGGCTCTGCCGCCCAGCCACGCGCGCCGGCCAGGGCCAGCACACTGCCCAGCAGCAGCGCACGACGACCTGTGCAAGCCTGCAACACCGGCTGGCTGGAAACGCGTGAATTCATTTCCCCTCCTGCTCCATCAACAAATAGGTGTTGTAGGCGTTCATGCGGTTGGCGGCGCGAAACAGCGGCAGTTTCTCAAAGCGGCTCCAGTCTGCCGCCGCATAGGCTTCCTCGAAAGGGTCCAGGTTTTTCGCGGCGCCACCCATGGTGATTCTCAGATGGATCAAATAGTCGCGCGTAAGTTGCATGTCCTCGCGGGCCGAGGTGGAGACCGGGCCATGGCCTGGCACGATCACCGCCGCGTCCAGCGCCAGCAAGGCGTCCAGCGCCTTGATCCATTGCCGGCTGTCAGCCTGGCCGACAAACGGGATGCGGCCGCGAAACACCAGGTCGCCGGCAAACAGCACCCTTGCCGACGGCACAAACACCACCAGGTCTTCCGGCGTGTGGGAGGGTCCGACATGTTTGATCGACAGGCGCACACCTCCCACCACCAGGTCACGGTCAGCAGTCAACCATTCATCGGCTTCGACCAAGCGGGTCTGGTCATCGACCCAGGGTGCCAGCTCCTGGCGCGAGGATGCCAGCCGCAGCCGCGCCGTGTCGGATGCCAGGTAATCGCGTGCCGCGCGGTGCGCCAGGATACGCGCACCCATGGCCTTGAAAACCTGCAAGCCATAGATATGGTCGGCGTGGTAATGGGTCACGATGACGTGGGTCACCGGCAGCGCTGTGTGCTTGCGGATCTCCAGCAACAGGCGCTGCGCCAGAGCCGGTGAGCCGAGTGCGTCCACTACCACCACACCCGCCGGTGTGACGACAAAACCGGCGTTGGAAATGAAGTTCTGATTCGCCGCCGAGCCCAGCGCAGACTCACCCTGCACCATCCACACCGAGGGCACGACCGGCAGCGCGACCATGGACACCGGCAGCTGCGCGCGGCTGGCGCCGCAGACCAGCAGCGTCAAGCACCAGAGCCACACCTGACAGCGGGACACCCGGCGTCCGGCAGCGGCCACTAGCGGGTCTCCAGGTAATGCGCCACCGCCGCAATATCGCTGGCCGACATCGCCTTTGCCACCTGCTGCATCACCGCGTTGTCGTTGGTGCGCTGGCGCGCGCCAAAGCGTTTGAGCTGGGTTTCGGTGTAGACAGCGACCTGGCCCGCCAGGCGCGGCAGTGTGGCGGCGCCGAGAGCCTCGGCACCGTGGCAACTGGCGCAGGCAGTAACGTTATTGGCCGGCAGGCCTTCGGCATAAATGGCCTGGCCCCTGGTGGCCAGCGCTGCGTCACGTACCGGCTCTTTGGGCAACTGCATCTTCTCGAAGTAGCGGCCGAGTGCATCCATCTCGTCGGGCTTCAGACGCGCCACCATGTCGGCCATGTCGCGGCTCTTGCGTGCGCCGGACTTGAAGTTGGCCAGTTGTTTGCTGATGTATTCCCAATGCTGGCCGCCCAGTTTCGGAAACAGATCACTCGTCGATTCACCCTGTGCACCATGGCAGATGAAGCAGCTGCCACCGACAATTTTCATGGCGCGCGCTTCATCAGCCTGTGACCATGCGTGGCCAGCGCCCGTCAGCGCCACTGCAGCCAGCAGCAGCGCGCGCAAACCGCCCTGCACCCGCATGGCGTTGTTATTGGCTGCGAAGAAGACAAACACAACTCAGGCGAGCGTGTCGGCCCAGATATTGCGAGCCCAGGCCATGGCGTATTTGCCTTCGAGTTCGTTCGCCGCCGCCGACACGCCGCCGGAGCCAGCCACCGCCAGCATGGTCTTTTGTGCCGCGTCGTAACGGTGCACGCTGGCCACATGCACCACATCTTCGTCGCTGACAAAGCTGTAGCAGGTATTGTTGTAGATCGGCATGGCGTTCGGTTGCCCGCCCGTGAGCAGGGCGACCACAGCTGCGGCACAGGTCTTGCCATGCTGGTTCGCCATGTGGCCGGACTTGGGCATGGCCGGCGCGACCTGTATGGCATCGCCCAGCACATGGATGTTTTTTGCCGCCTTCGCCTCATGGGTCAGGAAGTCGATCTCGCGATGCT
>JANLVB010000454.1:0-7175 GCA_031363785.1 Betaproteobacteria bacterium | reverse complement strand
TGAGGTCCACCACGCGGATGGCGCCGGACGCCAGCTCGGCCGCAAGGGATGCCAGGACGTTGCTCATGGAAAGCTCCTAGTTGGGGGTTCGCTCCATCCTAACGACATTCTCGCGTGCACGTATGTAAGCTGCTTTACATCAGCGCGCCACTGAAGCCGTGAAGCAGGAGTGCGCAGGTTGCGTGCCTATGCCGAACCGGCTGAGCCCCGATCACTCGCTGCCACCACCGGGTGATCCCGCAGCGCCGCCCCGACACTGCTGGCCCCGGCCGGGCTGCCCAGGCCGGTTACCGCGTCGGAGAAAAACTCCTGGTTGATGCGGATGAAGTGTGTCAGGTGCTTCGGCACCTCGGCATCTTCGTAGATGGCTTCTGGCGGGCAGACCGAGACGCAGATGCCGCAGTTGATGCATTCGTCGGGGTGGATATAAAAAGTACGCGGCCCCTCGTAGATGCAGTCCACCGGGCAGCAGGCGACACAACTGGCGTCCTTGCAGTCGATGCAGGTGTCGACGATCACATAGGCCATGTTGCCGACCTATCTGCCCTTCCAGACCGGTTTGCGCTTTTGCTGGAACGCCAGCACACCTTCATCACCGTCCTCGGAGTTCAGCGCCGCCACCAGTGCCGGCAAACGCGCCGCCTGGGCTTGCACCGGGCTGAGCGTGCTGGTGTTGCGTACCACCTGTTTGATGGCCTTGAGCGATAGCGGCGCGCAGGCCAGGATGTCGCCGACCCAGCGCGCCACGGCGGCGTCGAGTCCGGCGCGCGGCACCACCTCGTTCACCAGGCCCATCTCCAGCGCCTCGGCGGCTGTGACGTGTTTGGCGGTGTACAACATGGCCATCGCCTTGCGCCACGGCACCTGGCGTGCCAGCAGCACCATGCCGCCGTCCAGCGGCATGCGGCCTACGCGCGGCTCGGGCAGGCCGAAGCGTGCCTCGTCGCAGGCCACGACGATGTCGCAGCCCAGCACCATTTCGAAACCGCCACCCAGGGCAAAACCGTTCACACGTGCGATCACCGGCACGTTGAGGGTTTCGCGCAGGGCGATGCCGCCAAATCCGCCCAGGCGCGGTGCTGCCCAATACTCCAGCCCGCTGACGGACGGGTTTTTCAGGTCGGCGCCGGCGCAGAATGCGCGGTCGCCGGCACCGGTGAGCACCACCACCCGCACGTCGGGGTCGTTTTCGATTTCGCTCCAGATCCGCTGCAGTTCGGCCTCGGTCGCCAGGTCCACCGCGTTCATCACCTGTGGCCGCGCCAGCGTGACCGTGGCCACATGCTCGCGCAGCGTGTACTCGACCGTCATGGTGCAGTGGCGTCGCTGTACACCAGCGACAGGATTTCGTCGGTGTGTTGCCCCAGGCGCGGCGGCGCACGGCGCAAGCTGACGGGTGCGGCAGACATCTGTATCGGGCTGCCGACAAAACGCACGGTCTGTCCTTCACCCGGGCCCTCCATCAGCATCTGGTTGTGCAAGGTCTGCGGGTCCGTCAGCGCCTCGCGCAGGTCGCGTACCGGGGCGCACAACAAGTCCTGCTGTTCCAGCTGGGCCAGCCAATGGGCGCGCGGCTGGCTGGCGAAGCGCTCGCGGAACTTGCCCTGCAGCTCCTTCTTGTGTTTGAACTGCTGGTCCAGGTTGCAGAACTTCGGGTCCGCGGAAAGGTCTGGCAGGCCCAGCGCGGTGCAAATGTCCTGCAAGGGGTTGGCCTTGAATGCACCAACCAGCACCAGCGCTCCGTCCTGGGTGTCGAACACACCGGAGAGTGGCATGGCGGCCCAGTTGACCTCGGAGTCCTCCATCATGATCATGGCGGCCTCCTGCATCTGCATGGCGAGCATGGAGTTGTAGAGCGACACGCTGACCTTCTGGCCAACTCCCGTGCGATGGCGCTGCAACAGCGCCAGCAGGATGCCCTGCACCATGTGCATGCCGGCCGAATAATCGGCCAGGGCGGTCGGGTAGGTGGAGAGCGGAATCGAGGCGTCGGCGCGGCGCGCCATGACGCCACTCATGGCCTGTGCCAGTACGTCCTGCCCGCCCTTGTGCGCATAAGGGCCGCTGTCGCCGTAGCCCGTGCCCACAGCGTAGATGATGCGCGGATTGAGAGCCTGGCAATCCTCGAAGCCCAGGCCCATGCGTTCCATGACGCCGGCGCGGAAATTGTTTACCACCACATCGGCGTCGCTGATCAGGGCCTTCACGGCGGCGATCATCTGCGGGTCGCGCAGGTCCAGTGCGGCGCTGCGCTTGTTGCGGTTCAGGCTGCAGAAAATCGGGTTGTCGGCCCCATGCAGCGGTGCAAAGGTGGAGCGGCTCAGGTCACCCGCACCCTTGCGCTCGATCTTCAGGATATCGGCACCGTAGTCGGCCAGCATCTGCGTGCATACCGGTCCCATCATCACCTGCGTGAAATCGACGACGCGTATGCCGTGCAGCGGCAGGTCCTTGGCAGCACTCAGTGTAGAGGTCATACCGTCTCCAGTACATCGTTGCTGGTGGCCAGCCGGGTCACGAAGGACGGCACGTCGGCGTTGCGCCCGGTCTGGTCACCCGGGTCGGCGCCTTGTGCGCGCAGCGTCTTCTGCAACTGCGCCACATCGATATCCCGCACCCGAATGCCCACCTGCACCGCCATCGCAGCGGCTACGCCGGCCGCTTCGCCCATGGCCATGCAGGGGGGTATCTCGCGCGACATCTTCTGTGCCTGCGAGGTTACTGAATAATGGCGCCCGGCCACCAGCAGGTTGTCGATTCTCTGTGGCAGCAACACCCGGTACGGCATGTAATAGTCACGACCGCGCGCCACACTGTCGGCAAAACGGCTGCGTTGCGCCAGGTCTTCCTTGTTTATCACGTATTCACCTTCCAGCAGCCGGGTCTGGCGCACCCCGGTCTGAGGTGCCACATCGATCACATGGCAGCGCTCGAAGCCCGGCAGCTTTTCGCGCACAAAATCGACCAGGGCGTGGATGTGTTTGCGCCCCTGCACTTCGGCACGGGTCAGGTCTTCCACTTTCTGGCCGTCCAGCCCCGGCATGTGCGGGCAGTTGCACCAGACCACGCCGGGCAGCGGCGTCTTCAGCCACCACAGGCCCCAGGAGCCACCGATGATGCGTTTGATCTGTCGGTCCAGCAGTGCAAAGGCGTCCGGTTCTTCACGCTCAAAACGCTCGGCGGTTTCGGTATCCACCGCACCGAGCCGGAACACAGTGGTCATGATGTAGTTGCCCCCGGTGTGCGGCGCACCGGCGTTGGCGGCCACGTCCAGGTCGCCCGTGGCGTCGATCACCACGTCAGCCAGGATGGCCTGTGGCCCGGCCTTGCTTTCGCACACCACACCGACCACCCGGTTGTCTTCCACCAGGGTATGGGAGAACCAGGAGTGCAGGCGCAATTCGATGCCGGCCTGCTCCACCATCTCCAGCGAGACGCGTTTCCAGCCGTCCGGATCAAAGGCTGCCGCAAAACAGATCGGATGCGGCAGCGAGTGGGTATGAAAATCAAACGTGCCCCAGCGCTTCCAGCGCCGCAGGGACTCGGGGTCATAACCCCATTCGTCGGAGCGCGGATATGCCGCCAGGCCGATTGCCGCCATGCGTTCGATCATGGTCTGGCAGGTGCCGCGGACCGAGATCTCGTTCAGATGGCTGTCCCACATGTCGTCGAGCACCAGCACCATGCCGCCCGATGCCAGGCCGCCGAGATGGTTGTAACGCTCCAGCAGCGTCACGCTGGCGCCGTTGCGCGCCGCCGCCAGTGCCGCCGAGAAGCCGGCCGGGCCGCCGCCGACCACGACTACATTGGCACGGGAGGCTACTTTCACGTCACGCCCAGGCTGGCGGAT
Source organism: Betaproteobacteria bacterium (assembly GCA_031363785.1). Taxonomy (GTDB): domain Bacteria; phylum Pseudomonadota; class Gammaproteobacteria; order Burkholderiales; family Burkholderiaceae_C; genus CAISIP01. The sequence goes on along the minus strand of JANLVB010000454.1, from coordinate 3,325 downwards.
CGTATCGTTATGGAGTTGCATGGTGGTCCTCGAATTGGATTGGCGCTGGCCCGCGTCAATGGCTTTGCTGTGGTTGCCAGCGAACGATGGAACGCTCCAGCAGCGCGACGACGAGAAAAAACGAGCCCGACAAGAAGGCGCTCATCACGATCGCCGAATACAGCAGCGCGGAGTCGAAGTTGTACGTGGCCTGGATGATCAGCGCACCAATGCCGCGGGTGGCGCCGATCCATTCGCCCACCACTGCGCCAATCACCGACAGCGACGCAGCAATCCGCAAGGCCGAAAAAAGGTAGGGCAGCGAGCTGAACAGGCGCAGCTTGAAGAACACCTCGGTCTTGCTGGCCGACAACACGCGCATCAGCTCCATCGCCTGCGGATTCGCCGCGTCCAGACCGCGCACCATGTTGACCAGGGTCGGGAAAAAACACACCAGCGCGGCAATCGCAATCTTGGGTTCCATGCCGTTGCCCATGATCAGCACGAGCACTGGCGCCTTGGCCACGATGGGGATCGCGTTGAGCATCAGCGCCACCGGGAAGAAAATGTCGTTGAGCGTTTTGTTGTGCACAAAAATCGTGGCAATCACGATCGCCACCAGAGTGCCCAGCAGGAAGCCACCCGCTGCTTCAAGCGCGGTAGGGATCAGGTTGTCCAGCAAGACGGCGCGTTTCGCGTACAAGGTATCCAGCACCAGGAACGGCGACGGCGCGATGAAGGGCTTGACGTTGAAACCCGTCACAATCGCCCACCAGCTAAACAACAGAACAAAGACGCCCAGCGCCGGCATGATGCGGGAGCGCCAGAGTTTGCGCTGCATCAACGCCCGGTGGGCCAGCATGCCGGCGTCTGGCTCGGGTGCAACGATGGGGGCAGTGAGTGTGGAGGTGCTCATGTTGGTGGCTCCATCAACAAATTTCCAGCACACGCCGCAAATAGGCGGTGAGTTGCACGAACTCGGGCGTTTCGCGGATGGCGAGTGTGCGATCAGGCGGCAGGTCTACTGGCACGATCTCCTGCACCCGCCCCGGGTTGGCAGCGAGCATCAGCACCCGCTGCGCCAGGAAAGCCGCTTCATAGATGCTGTGGGTGACAAACAGCACCGTCATGCCGAGCTCGCGCCAGACACGCAGCAGTTCTTCGTTCAGCCGATCCCGCGTGATCTCGTCCAACGCGCCGAAGGGCTCGTCCATCAGCAGGATGCGCGGGTCGGTGACCAGGGCACGCGCAATCGACACGCGCTGGCGCATGCCGCCCGAGAGTTCATGCGGGTAGGCGTTTTCGCTGCCGGACAAGCCCACCAGCTGCAGCAGCTCGCGCGGCGTGGCGCGCGCCGCCTTGTTGGTCTGGGTCCGCCCGCGCGCCACTTCCAGCGGCAGCTCGACGTTTTGCAAGGCGGTGCGCCACGGCAGCAGCGCAGCATCCTGAAACACAAAACCGATGTCGCGCCGCAGTCGCGCCGCATCCGGCGTGACACCGAGCACCTGCACCGAACCGGAAGTGGGGGCGATCAGGTCGGCAACCACGCGCAGAAACGTCGATTTGCCGCAACCCGAGGGGCCCAGCAGGCTCATGAATTCGCCAGCCGCCACATCCAGGTCCACACCCTTCAACGCAGTGACACTGCGCCGGTCGGTAAAGAAACGCACCGACACAGCACGACAAGACACCGCCAGGCGGGCGTCGGCGGCCAGCGGCAGGTCGGAGCGGGCAACAGCGGGGCCTTGCGCGGTAGGCGCAATGGCAGGGGTCGCGATCATGGTGGTGCTGGCGGCGGCGCCGCTCAGGAGTTGCGCAGCCGGTATTCGCGGGTGGCGTTCAGAATGTCCATGGTTATCACCTCGTCGATCTTGGGCACCCGCTTGGTGAACTGGCCGAGGTCGGCATATTGGGTAATCTGGTCTTGCCAGACGGCGCGGTCCATGGCACCCCAGCCGTTGGCATTGGTGTTTGCGTTGTAGGCGTAACTCATCAGCGAATCGACGGCCTCGCGTTCGTCCGCACGGTTGAGGTTCGGGTATTCCTTGATCAGCATGTCGGCCGCTGCATCACGGTTCTTGTTGGCGTAGGCCCAGCCGCGCGCGGTCGCCCGCAGGAACCGGACCAGGGTTTCAGGCTGCTTCTGGATCATGTCGTTGGTCGCGTAGTAGGGCAGGGCGTACAGGCGCACACCGGTGTCCCACAGGCGCAAGTCGACGCGGTCGGCGCCCAGCGGCTTGAGCGCCGTGGTGTTGGTCTGCCAGCCGGTGATGGTGTCCACCTGACCGGTGAGCAGTGGCGTCATGTCGGAGCCGATCGGGATGATGGTCATCGACTTCTCGTCGATCTTGTTCTTGGCCAGCAAGGCCCGCAGCAGCACGAAGGCGGTGGACTGGGTGCCTATCTTCTTGCCCACCATGTCCTGCGGCGTGCGGATCGGGTTCTTCTTGAGCGAGAAAAAGGTAAAGGGGTGCTGTTGCAGGCCGGTGGCAAAGACCTTGATCGGCAGGTCCTGCGACACCGCCAGCATGGTGGACGGACTGGACGAAACCTGCCCCACCTCCGAGCGCCCGGATGCGACCATGGCAACGCCATCGATGGCGGGGCCACCTGGCTGGATGGCAAACTCAATGCCTTCCGTGGCGTAGTAACCAAGTTGTTTCGCCGCCACTTCGCCGATCTGGTTGCCGCCCGCGATCCAGCCGAGTTGCATGTTCACCTTGGCCCTGCCCTGACCAAAGGCCTCCATCGACAGAAAGGCACCCGGCCCGGCAATGCCGGCCGCGGCTGTGGCGCCGATCAGCCGGCGCCGTGTGAGGTTTGCAGAATCGCGCATCAAAGTCTCCTGGAGTTGGTGTTTGTGCAAGCAATTCTGATGACACTGGCGTGTACACGCAAGAACTGATTTTGTCTATACGTGATGCCGAAATTAGAGCATCTACCGACCTGCAGTCAGACCCGTACCACGCGCCCCGGATTCATCAGCTTGGTCGGGTCCAGGGCGCGTTTGATGGCGCGCATCAGCTCCTGAGCGACGGCACCGATTGGTGGCCGTCCAAGGCAAGGATTGGCGCGGACGGTTGCTCAATACACGCGGCGCTGCTCAGCGCCGGATGGCGCGCTGCCGCATGACCATGGCACCCAGGCCGGCCAACAGCAGCCACAGTGTGCCCGGCGACGGCACACCGATCGGTGCCTCTCTGGTTTGGAAGGCAAGGTCAAAGCCGAGGCCATTCAGCGCACCATCGCCAGTGCCGGCAATGAGTGCCCCGCGAACCGCCGTTGTACGGTCATAGATGTAAATGCCGGTTCCGTCGCCAGACATGTACAGGTCGCCATTGGTGGG
>JANLVB010000397.1:0-12227 GCA_031363785.1 Betaproteobacteria bacterium | reverse complement strand
GGTGCCACGGCGAGATACAGTGCGAATGTATGGCGACGGCGCCTGGCATGACGCGGCACTCGTGGTGCGTGAAGACCTGCGGCCGGGCGACGTGATTCCCGGCCCTGCCATCATTGCCGAGCGCAACGCCACCACCGTGGTCGAGCCCGGCTGGGAGGCGGGAGTGACGGCCATGGATCACCTGCTGCTGGAGCGGCGGGTGCAGCGCACGGTGCGCCACACAGCGGGTACCCGCGCCGACCCGATCCTGCTCGAGGTTTTCAACAACCTGTTCATGAACATCGCTGAACAGATGGGCCTGCAGCTGCAGAACACCGCCTATTCGGTGAACATCAAGGAGCGGCTTGATTTCAGCTGCGCGCTTTTTGATGCCCTGGGCAACCTGATCGCCAATGCCCCGCACATGCCGGTGCATCTGGGATCGATGGGCGAAAGCATCAAGACCGTGGTGCGCGAGAACGCAGCCAGCATGCGCGCCGGTGACGTTTTTGTCCTGAACGACCCCTACCACGGCGGCACACACCTGCCCGATATCACGGTCATCACACCGGTGTACATCGAAGGCCAGCCGCTGTTCTACGTCGGCAGCCGTGGCCACCATGCGGATATTGGTGGCACCACACCGGGCTCCATGCCGCCGTTTTCGACCCGCATCGAGCAGGAGGGCGTACAGATCAACAATGTCAAGCTGGTGGCTGAAGGCGTTTTGCAGGAAGCTACCTTATTGACCCTGCTGGCCAGTGGGGACTACCCGTCGCGTAACCCGCAGCAGAACATGGCCGACCTTCGGGCCCAGATTGCCGCCAACGAGAAAGGCGTGCAGGAACTGCTCAAGATGGTCGCCGAGTTCGGGCTGGATGTGGTCCAGGCCTATATGGGCCATGTGCAGGACAACGCCGAGGAGTCGGTACGCCAGGTCTTGCACAAGCTGCGGGACGGAGCCTTCACGCTGGAGCTGGACAACGGTGCACGGATTTGTGTTGCGATCCGGGTCAACAACGCCCAGCGCAGTGCCGAGGTCGACTTCAGCGGCACATCGAACCAGCTGGAGAACAACTTCAACGCCCCGACCGCGGTATGTATGGCCGCCGTGTTGTATGTTTTTCGCACCCTGGTCGATGACGATATCCCGCTCAACGCGGGCTGCCTGAAACCATTGCGGGTGATCATTCCGCCAGGTTCCATGCTCAATCCAAACCCGCCGGCGTCGGTGGTCGCGGGCAATGTGGAGACGTCGAGCTGCATTACCAACGCCTTGTTTGGCGCCCTTGGTGTGATGGCGGCAAGCCAATGCACCATGAACAACTTCACCTTCGGCAATACGCGTCACCAGTATTACGAAACCATTGCCGGCGGCTCCGGCGCCGGGCCGGGTTTTGCCGGCACCAGCGTGGTGCAAACCCACATGACCAACTCAAGGCTCACCGACCCGGAAGTACTGGAGTTCCGCTTCCCCGTGTTGCTGGAGAGTTATGAGATACGTAGCGGGTCGGGCGGCGCCGGCCGCTGGCGGGGTGGTGACGGCGGCATACGCAGGTTGCGCTTTCTGGAGCCGATGACGGCCAGTATCCTGTCCAATGGACGCATCCGTGGCGCATTTGGCATGCATGGCGGCAAACCCGGGGCGGTGGGCCGCAACCTGGTGCACCGTGCCGATGGGTCGGTGCAGGAGTTTGGCCATATTGCCGAAGTCCGCATGGAGCCGGGCGATGTGTTCGCCATCCACACACCGGGGGGCGGTGGTTACGGCGCACCCGGCGCGCGGCTGGCGTAGGTGGAAGCGGACTGGCTGCACTTGTTGACCTGCCTGGCGCCCGATTCAATGGCCCCCGGCTAGCGCAAAAAAAAAAGCCCCGCAGTTGCGGGCCTTGGCCAGTGCGGCAGCGATTGCTTATTTCTTGGCTGCGCTGGCTGCGGCCTTGGGTGCGCTGGCAGCTACCTTGGGTGCTTCGGTCTTCGCTGCGGCGGCCTTCTTGGCATCGTCCTTGGCCTTCATGTCCGCTTCCTTTTTCATTTTGGCTTCGTCAGCCGCTTTTTTCTTGGCTTCGTCCTTGGCTTTCTTGTCGGCTTCCTTCTTGGCTTTGGCTTCGTCGGCCTTCATCTTGGCTTCGGCCTTGGGGTCTTTCTTTTCTTCTTTGGCGGGGGCGGCAGCGGCTGGCTTGGAGGCTGAAGCGGGAGCAGCAGCCGGTTTGGCCGCTGCTGCAGGTGCCGTTGATGTGGCCTTGAAAGCCGCGCCACCTACCGTCATGCCTTCGGCGGAAAACTTGGCGGCGTTGCCCTCCCCGACACCTTTGACGCGCTCGATGAAGTCATTCCAGTCCTTGAAGTTGCCCTTCTTGCGTTCATCCAGGATCTTGGTCGAGATGCCGGGGCCAATACCTTTGATGGCGTCGAGTTCGGCGGCAGTTGCCTTGTTGACGTCCACGGCGGCAAACGCGACCGCCGCGTACATCATGGCCACAATGGCCAGAATCTTCTTCAACATGAGTTATCTCCTTGCAGGGTTTCAGGGTGGGGGATTGTCGGCGTGCTGGTTTTCCACGGCCAGCACCATAACGGCGCGCCACGGCATTGGGTTGACCCGCCAGTGACCGCTACTGCAAATAGGGTAGGGGAAACACTGAACAAGCTTGCAACCGCCACATTCATAACTCTTCCACCCTTCGCGCCGGATAACTGTCCCACGCCTGGCATCCAGGGCATTGCCAGAAGTGCTGCTTGGCCTCGAAGCCACAGGCCGCACAACGGTACCGGGTGAGCGGTTTTACCGCATGGTCAAGAGCGCGTTGCACCAGAGGGTGAAACTGCTCATGCTCCAGTTTTTCACCAGCGATCCACTGCGCTGCTGCGACCAGTGACGGTTCGCGCTCCAGATGCCGCAAGTACCACTGCCGGGCGACCGATGACAACTCGCCCAGATGCACTTCGAGCAGCACGATGGCCTCCAGTACGTCGACCGAGGGAGCGTGTTCGTAATGCCCCTTGAGCAGAGCAAGCACGGCTGGTGCCCGTTCACTGGCAATCGCCAACTGCGCCAGTTGCGCTGCCGCCAACGGCAAAGCGGTTGGCGCAGAGTCGCGAATCTTCTCCAGCACGTCCAGCGCGGCGAGTGGTTCGCCCCGTTGTCCCAGCAATTGGGCCAGTTGCATCCGCGCCCTGGCCGACGCAGGTGCATCGCGCAAGGCCTGTTCCAGCAAGGCCTGCGCTTTTTCCAGCTCGTGCGCCGCCATCAGGGCGGTCGCCTGTTCACACTGGTAATGCGCCAGGCGCGATGAGAAGTCTCCCTGATCGGATGCCTCCAGGCGCTTCGCGACCTGTGCAGCATGTTCCCAGTCGCGCGAACGTTCGTAATTGGCAAGCAGGGCCAGTCGCGCATCGGCCTCGAAAGGCGTACCTTCGAGTTTCAGCAAGGCCTCCTCTGCCCGGTCCAGCAGACCGGCGCGCAGGTAGTCCAGTGCCAACGCATGTTGTGCCCGATGGCGGTCGGCGCTGGCCAGGTCACCGCGCGATAACAAATGCTGGTGCACCCGTACCGCGCGCTCGTATTCACCGCGGCGGCGAAACAGGTTGCCCAGTGCGAAGTGGAGTTCGGACGTGTCGGGATCGTTCTGCACCGCTTCGATAAACGCGTCGATGGCCTTGTCCTGCTGTTCGTTGAGCAGAAAGTTCAGGCCGCGGAAGTAGGCCTTGGGCGCGCGCCGGTTCTCCATGCGCAATTGGCGCAGATCGAGACGCGAGGCCAGCCAGCCAAGCCCGAATGCCAGCGGCAGGCCGAGCAGCAACCAGCTGATGTCAAAGTCCATGCCGGGGCGGACCGCTGGGGGATACCGGTTCGGGACTACCCACCGATGATGCTCCGTTGGGTGGATCGGTTTGGCCTGCCCCGGCGCTGCGATGGTGCCACCACCATGGCGCCATGCCCAAGGCACCAACCGCCACGCCGGCAGCAAATGCCGCCAGCACGATCAGCACCATCGGGCTACGCCATTGGTTGCCGAAGAAAAAATGAACGCTGCCCTCGTGCTGGTTGTTCAGTGCAAAAGCGAACAACGTAAAAAAAATGGCTGCCTTCAGTATCCACTTGAGCAGCCACAGGGGGTTTTTCATGGAAAACTACTCACGCAGCACGTTTGCCCTTGGTGCTTGCCGCTTCGATTTCCGCCGTGCGCTGGTCGACCGACTCGCGCAGCGCCTTGCCGGGTTTGAAATGGGGCACGCGCTTCTCGGGAATGGCGACACTTTCACCACTGCGCGGGTTGCGGCCCATGCGCGGCGGACGGTGGTTGATGGAAAAACTGCCGAAACCGCGGATTTCTATCCGGTGCCCGGCGACCAGGGCATCGTTCATCGCATCCAGGATGGCCTTGACGGCGAACTCGGCGTCGCGATGCGTCAACTGGCCAAAACGGTTGGCCAGATCTTCAACAAGGTCCGAACGGGTCATGGGCGTGGCAGCTCAGATGTTGGTGTGACCGGGGATTTTGCGGCCGCCGGTCACGTCAGGCACTACCGGGAGCAGGTCAGTTGTTGTCGAGTTTGGCCCGCAGCAGGGCACCCAGACTGGTGGTGCCGGCGTTCTCGCGTGCCGAGTTCTGGCTCAGGGTGGCCATCGCCTCCTGCTGGTCAGCGGCATCCTTGGCCTTGATCGACAACTGGATGTTGCGCGTCTTGCGGTCCACGTTGACCACCACGGCGGTTACTTCGTCGCCTTCCTTGAGCACATTGCGGGCGTCTTCGACTCGGTCGCGGCTGATCTCCGAGGCACGCAGGTAACCAATCACGTCCTGACCGAGGTCGATTTCGGCGCCCTTGGGATCGACCGTCTTGACCTTGCCGGTCACAACCTGGCCCTTGTCGTTGACCGCCACGAAGGTGGTGAACGGGTCGGAGTCAAGCTGCTTGATACCGAGCGAAATGCGCTCGCGGTCCACATCTACAGCCAGCACCAGCGCCTCGACGTCCTGGCCCTTTTTGTAGTTGCGCACGGCGGCGTCGCCCGGCTCGTTCCAGCTCAGGTCAGACAGGTGCACCAGGCCGTCGATACCTGCGGCCAGGCCGACAAACACGCCAAAGTCGGTGATCGACTTGATCGGACCCTTGACGCGGTCACCACGCTTGGTGTTTTGTGCAAATTCCTGCCACGGATTGGCCTTGCATTGCTTCATGCCCAGGCTGATGCGGCGCTTGTCCTCGTCGATCTCGAGGACCATGACTTCGACTTCGTCGCCCAGCGCGACAATCTTGCTCGGAGCCACATTCTTGTTGGTCCAGTCCATCTCCGAAACGTGCACCAGGCCTTCGATGCCGGGCTCGAGTTCCACAAACGCGCCGTAATCGGCGATATTGGTGATCTTGCCAAACATGCGGGTGCCTTGCGGATAACGGCGGTTCACACCCATCCACGGGTCGTCACCCATCTGCTTGAGACCGAGCGAGACACGGTTCTTCTCGGTGTCGAACTTGAGAATCTTGGCGGTAATCTCCTGGCCGGCGGTGACCACCTCGCTCGGATGGCGGACACGGCGCCATGCCATGTCGGTGATATGAAGCAGGCCGTCGATACCGCCGAGGTCGACGAATGCGCCGTATTCGGTGATGTTCTTGACCACGCCTTGCACCACGGAGCCCTCTTTCAGGGTTTGCATCAGCTTGGCGCGTTCTTCGCCCATGCTGGCTTCGACCACGGCACGACGCGACAACACGACGTTGTTGCGTTTGCGGTCGAGCTTGATGACCTTGAATTCCATGGTCTTGTTCTCGTACGGAGACAAGTCCTTGGTCGGGCGGGTGTCAACCAGCGAACCGGGCAGGAAGGCGCGGATGCCATTGACCAGCACGGTCAGGCCACCCTTGACCTTGCCACTCGTCGTGCCGGTGACGAACTCGCCGGACTCGAGGGACTTCTCCAGCGACATCCAGGAAGCCAGGCGCTTGGCCGTGTCGCGGCTGACGATGGTGTCGCCGTAGCCGTTTTCCATGGCGACAATCGCCACCGAGACAAATTCGCCGACCTGGACTTCCAGTTCGCCCTTGTCACTCTTGAATTCGGACAGCGGCACATAGGCTTCGGATTTCAGTCCGGCATTGACCACCACAAAGCTGTGTTCGATACGCACCACTTCGGCGGTAACGACCTCGCCAATGCGGGTCTCCGAGCGTTTCTGGGATTCTTCAAATAGGTCGGCAAAAGATTCAGACATTCTGGTTTGCGGAACGGGCCGCGGGTTAAGTTGTCGAACCACACAGCCAATGCGCAAAGGACGAGCGCGACGGGGGCCATGTGGACCAGAGCAAAGGCCAGCAGCCCTTGCCCGTCTAACCAACTGCTCAGCCGGAGCCGAACGGTTGTCTGCTGCTCCACCAGCCCAACACCCGCGCTACCGATTCTTCAATCGTCAGGTCGGAGTTGTCCAGCAAGACAGCATCTTGTGCCGCTTTCAGCGGCGCGTTGCTGCGGGACGAGTCCCGCGCATCGCGCGCCTCCAAGTCGACACGCAGAATTTTGATTGTAGTCGAAATTCCTTTTGAAATCAGTTGCTTATGGCGTCTTTCGGCACGCCGTGCGGCACTCGCCGTCAAGTACACCTTAAGCGGCGCGGCCGGGAAAATGACGGTTCCCATATCGCGTCCGTCGGCCACCAGGCCTGGTAATCGCCGGGTGCCGTGTTGCAGCGTTATCAGTGCCAGGCGCACCTGCGGCAGCGTCGAGACACGGGATGCGTTCATGCCCATGGCCTCGGTTCGCAACAGTTCGGTGACGTTTTCCGCTCCCAGACAAATCTGTCCCGGGAGAAAACGGATGTCCAGCTGCGGCACCATGGCGGCGATGGCGGTTTCACCCGCGGCATCGAGCGAATGCCCGGCCCGGGTCGCCGCCAGCGCTGTCAGCCGATACAGCGCGCCCGAATCAAGGAAGTGGTAACCCAGCCGGCGCGCCAGGGCGGCAGCCAGCGTGCCCTTGCCGGACGCGGTTGGCCCATCAATACAGATCACCGGAATATGCTGCGTGGGTGTTTGCACAACGGAAAACAGGGTTTCAAAGTAATCCGGGTAGGTTTTGGCGACACATTTGGGATCCCGGATGCGCACCGGCAGCCGGGCTGGGTTGAAGGCTGCCAGGGAACAACACATCGCCATGCGGTGGTCGTCGTAGGTGTGGATGTCGCCGGCCCGCCAAGCTGCGGCGTTGGCTGGCGGAGTGATGCGGATGAAGTCTGCGCCTTCCTCCACCGCAGCACCAAACTTGCGCAGCTCGGTGGCCATGGCGAAAATGCGGTCGGTTTCCTTGACACGCCAACTCGCGATATTGCGCAGGCAACTCGGGCCATCGGCATACAGGGCCATCACGGCGAGGGTCATGGCGGCGTCCGGGATATGGTTGCAGTCCAGATCGATCGCGCGCAGCGGCCGACCCACCAAAGCCGGTTCGCGCCAGACGCGCAAGTCGTTCGGGCCACTGTCTATGACGGCGCCCATATGCCGCGCCGCATCAACAAACCGGATATCGCCTTGTATCGAATTGGCTCCGACGCCCTGGATGTGAACCACCTGGTGTACCTGCGCGGCGATGGCTCCCAGCGCAATGAAATAGCTGGCCGATGACGCGTCGGCCTCGACATGCAGGGTGCCCGGTGAACGCAGGCAGCTGCCAGCGACGATGGTGAAGCGCCGCCAGCCTTCGCGGCGTACAGCGACGCCAAAACGCTCCAGCAGATTGAGCGTGATTTCCACGTAGGGCCGTGATATCAGTTCGCCCTGCACCTCGATCACAATGTCCTGCCGCGCCACCAGGGGCAGGGCCATCAGCAGCGCGGTCAGGAACTGGCTGGATACGTCGCCACGCACCAGAATCGGTTGTTCCAGACTCAGTGTCGGCTGTCGGATACGCAACGGTGGGTAACCGTCGCGCTCCAGGTAGTCGATGTGGCAGCCCAATTGGCGCAACGCATCGACCAGATCGCCGATCGGGCGCTCATGCATGCGCGCAACCCCACTCAACTCGAAGTCCCCGCCGAGCACGGCGAGGGCGGCGGTCAGTGGCCGCATGGCGGTGCCGGCGTTGCCCAGGAACAACCGCGCGCTGCGCCGGGGCAGGGCGCCGCCGAGGCCGTCGATGTGTGCCGTGTTGCCAAGCTGTTCGACGCGGCAGCCCAGCGTGCGCAGAGCGTCAAGCATCACGCGGGTATCGTCCGAGTCCAGCAGATCGTGCAATGTGCTGCGGCCGGTACTGACGGCGGCAAGCAACAGCAACCGGTTCGATATGCTTTTGGAGCCCGGCAACAAAAGCGTGCCACCCGCCTCGCGCAGCGGCGCGATGTCCAGAAACTCGGTGGCGAACATTACTTATGCTGTTTCGACATGCTCCAGTTCGCCCGGGTGGCGCTGGCATGTTCGATCTGTTCCAGCAAGGCGTCGCCATTGCCGCTCTGGATCATCAACTCCAGGGCTTGCAGGGTGCGCTGGAAGTGTTTCGCCTGTTCCAGCAGTTCCTCACGGTTCGACAACATGACGTCGCGCCACATGGTCGGGTCGGACGCGGCAATGCGGCTGAAATCGCGGAACCCGGGGCCGGCCAACGACAGAAAGTCCTTGCCCGACGGCTGGCCCGTGATTGAGTTGATCAGGGCAAAGGCTATCAGATGCGGCAGGTGGCTGATGGCGGCGAATGCCGCATCGTGTGACTCCGGTGTCATTTTCACCACCCTGCAACCCAGCGCGGACCAGACATCGACGGCCTGTTGTACCTGCACCGCGTTGGTGCGTTCTATGGGTGTCAACACAACCTGGCGTCCGACATACAGGTCAACGTCGGCGTTCTCGACCCCTGACAGTTCCTTGCCCGCGATCGGGTGGGTCGGCACAAAACAGCCGATCTGTTCGCGCAGTGCACGCCGCCCGGCGTCTATCACTTCGCGTTTGGTGGACCCCACGTCCATGATCAGCATGTTGGCGGTCACCAGGTGTTTGATCGACTTGAACGTGGCCTCGGTCGATGCCACCGGAACGGCGATCAGCACAATGTCGGCACCCGACACTGCCAGCAGCGCCGATGGCGCTTCCACGTCGATGACCCCCATCTGCCGCGCCCGGTCGGTGGTGGAAGGTGACTTGCTGTAACCCACCACGCGCTTGACCAGCCCGGCGCGTTTGAGCGCGAGCGCAAAAGACCCGCCCATCAACCCACACCCGATCAAACCCAGTTGTTGAAACATGCAGTGCCTTTGGTCAATGTCTACTGTTCACTGACGGTGTAGCTGCCCAGCACCTTGTAGAAGGCACACAGCGCCTGCAGATCCTGCAGTGCCTGGGCAATATGCGGCTGGGTCGGGTGCCCCTGGATGTCAAGGTAAAAGAAGTACTCCCACTGCCCGGAGCGGGCCGGGCGCGACTCGAAGCGCGTCATGGATACACCATGCACCTTGAGCGGCATCAGCATGTCGTGCACCGCGCCGGGCCGATTCGGTACCGACACAATCAGGCTCACGCAGTCCCGTCCGCTGGCTGCCGGCGCGCCCTGCACATGCGGCAGGCAGACCACGGCAAACCGCGTGCGGTTGAAGGCGTCGTCCTGTATTGCATGGGCCGCGATGTGCAAGCCGAATTCTGCCGCGGCGCGATCACTCGCGATGCCGGCCCAGGTCGGGTTGGTCGTCGCAAGGCGTGCGCCTTCGGCATTGCTCGATGCGGTGCGCCGCTCGGCCCTGGGAAGGTGGGTGTTCAGCCAGCCCTGGCATTGCGCCAGTGCCTGCGGATGGGCATAAATCACCTCGATACCATCCAGCGCCGCCGATTGGCGCAACAGGTTGTGGCGTACCAGCAGGCTGGTTTCGCCCACCACGTGCAGCGGCGTGTGCAGGAACAGGTCGAGTGAGCGCGAGACCACTCCCTCGGTCGAATTCTCCACCGGCACCACGCCAAACTCGGCACTGCCGGACGCGGTGGCGCGAAACACCTCGTCGATGCTGCTGCAGGGAACCCGCTCTATGCTGGAGCCAAAGTACTGGAATGCGGCCTGCTCGCTGAAGGTGCCCGAGGGCCCGAGAAACGCGACGCGTTGTGGTGCCTCCAGGGCACGACACGCCGACATGATCTCGCGCCAGATGTTGGCCAGACCCGCATTGCGCAACGGCCCCCCGTTGGCCGCCTGCAAATCGCGCACCACCTGTGCCTCGCGCTCGGGACGGTAAATTGACGACCCCTCCGCGCGTTTGATCTCGCCAACTGCGTTGGCCAGCAGCGCTCGCTGGTTCAACAAGGCCAGCAACTGGGCATCGACTGCATCGATGTGTTGACGCAACTCGGGCAGGGTTTTGGTCATGGTCGGTCGCTCTGCTCAAATTCTCGCATGTAGTCGACCAGCGCCTGCACACCAGCCAGCGGCATGGCGTTGTAGATGCTGGCGCGCATGCCGCCTACCGACTTGTGGCCCTTGAGCGAAAGCAAGCCACGCCCGGCGGCGCCGGCCAGAAACCCGGCATTGCGTGACTCGTCGCGCAGAAAGAACGGAACATTCATGCGCGAGCGGCAATCCGCCGCGACGCGGTTCTCGTAGAGGCTGGACTGGTCGATCGCGCGGTACAGCAACTGGGCCTTGGCGATGTTGCGCGCTTCCATTACCGCCATGCCGCCTTGCCGCTGCAGCCACTGGAACACCAGGCCCGCGATGTAAATGGCGTAGGTTGGTGGCGTGTTGTACATGGACTGGTTGTCCGCCACCAGGCGGTAGTCGAAGGCACTTGGACAAATGGGGAGTGCATGGCCCAGCAGTTCTTCGCGGACCACCACCACCGTCAGGCCGGCCGGCCCGAGGTTCTTCTGCGCGCCAGCGAAGGCGAGACCAATCCGGCTCCAGTCGATGCTGCGGGATGCGACATGGGAAGAGAAGTCAAGGACCAGTGGCGCGTCACAACCCAGGGCGCGCAGGTCGGGCAGAGTGTGCGCCTCGACCCCATGGATGGTCTCGTTGGAGCACAGGTGTACATAACTGGCGTCCGTGCGGATGTCCCATGTCGAGGCCTGCGCCATGGTGGTGTGCCCGCCAGCGGCATTACTCGCGGCCACATGGGTTTGGCAGTACTTGCCAGCTTCCTTCAGTGACTTCTGGCTCCAGCTTCCGGTGATGACAAAGTCCGCCTTGCCCGGGCCTCCGCGCGGGGCCCGCAGTGCCGCGAGGTTCATCGGCACGATGGAATTCTCGGCCAGGCCACCACCTTGCATGAAAAGGACGTGAAACTCCGCCGGCACCGCAAGCAAGTTGCGCAGACCGCGTTCTGCATTCTCATAAATTGCCATGAAATCGCGCCCGCGGTGGCTCATTTCCATAACACCCATGCCGCTGGAGCGCCCATTGGCGTCATGCCAGTCCAACATCTCGGCAGCTGCCTGGGCCAGTACCTCTTCGGCAATGGCGGCGGGACCAGCCGAAAAGTTATAGGGCCGTTGCATCAGGCGTCGGCGTCGTTGCCGCTGTCCGGCACGTCGGGCAGTTCCGAGTCAGCGCCATTGGCGTCGTTCTCCACAATGCGTTGCAAGCCACCGAGTTTGGCGCCTTCGTCCAGGCCGATCAGGGTCACACCCTGGGTGGCGCGCCCGAGCTCGCGGATTTCGCTCACCCGGGTGCGCACCAGCACCCCCTTGTCGGTGATAAGCATGATCTCGTCATCCACATGCACCAAGGTGGCCGCGACCACCTTGCCATTGCGCTCGCTTTGCTGGATGGCAATCATGCCCTTGGTGCCCCGGCCATGGCGCGTGTACTCGGTGATACCGGTGCGTTTGCCAAAACCGTTTTCGGTCGCCGTCAGCACCGATTGTTGTTCGTCTTCCGCCACCAGCATGGCGATCACCGCCTGGCCATCGTCCAGCATCATGCCGCGCACACCGCGTGCTGTGCGGCCCATCGGGCGCACATCGTTTTCGTCAAACCGAACCGCCTTGCCGCCGTCGGAAAACAACATCACGTCGTGCGCGCCGTCGGTGAGTGCGGCCCCGATCAGGTAGTCACCTGGATCGAGATCGACGGCGATGATGCCGGCTTTGCGCGGATTGTTGAACTCGTCCAGGGTGGTCTTTTTCACCGTCCCCATGCTGGTGGCCATGAAGATGTACTGGTCGCTGGGAAAGCTGCGCTTTTCGCCGGTGAGCGGCAACACCACGGTGATCTTTTCACCGACTTGCAGCGGAAACATGTTGACGATGGGCCGGCCCCGCGAGCCCCGAGAGCCTTG
>JANLVB010000345.1:0-1521 GCA_031363785.1 Betaproteobacteria bacterium | reverse complement strand
CACCGACTTGCTCGCCCGCGCCATCCATGCCGCCCGCTTGGGCCTGCCTGCACCGGCCCTTGCGCCAATCCCGGCCAACTTGGCAAACCCCAACACCGACCTTGTCGGGGTGTGATGGCGGACGGGGTCTAAACGATTACGCGCCGTGCGGCTGTCGTCGAACCCCCGAGCGGACAAATTTACGCCGCTGAGCATCGGGAAATGGTCGCGTCAGAGGGTGGGGGCACGGATTCAGGAAGTAATATGCATTGCGGTCTCCCTGCAGATCCGTCGAAGCAGCTACCCGGCGGATCTGTTACAACACTTGCATTTTGATACCTTGAGGCCATGAGGCGGCTCGGGCGCAACCACAAAGTCACCACCAAGTTAACAAAAGGAAATCAAGATGACCCTGTCAAACTCGAGCGATCAGTTTGACCACAGTTCGGATCCGAACTTTCTGGCTTATTACGCTGAGCAAAGTGCCTCGACTGCTACCCGTGAGCGGTTCAGCAAAGTGCGCGACAAATCCCTGAAACTCATATTCGAGCGGCGCGGGCAGCACCCAGACCTCAGCGTGCTTGACATCGGTTGTGGCGCCGGCACGCAGGCCATGCTGTGGGCTGAGCAGGGGTTTCAGGTATTCGGTCTGGACGTGAACCAGCCCCTGGTCGAAGTGGGCCGCAAACGCGCGGCGGAACGACAACTGAGCATTCAGTTTGAAATTGGCACGGCAACCAACCTGCCCTATGGCGATGGCTCGATGGATGTCTGCCTGATGCCAGAGCTTCTGGAGCATGTCGAAGATTGGCAAGCCTGCCTCAACGAAGCGGTACGGGTACTGAAGCCAGGCGGTTTGCTCTATGTCAGCACCTCGAATGCCCTCTGCCCGAAACAACAGGAATTCAATCTCCCGCTCTACAGCTGGTATCCGCATTTTCTGAAGCGCCACTACGAGCGCCTGGCGGTCACGACCCGCCCGGACCTGGCCAACTACGCACGCTATCCCGCGGTGCATTGGTTTACATACTATGGTTTGCGCCGTTTTCTCGGGCTGCGGGGGGTGCAGTGCATGGATCGCTTCGACGTCATCGACACCACCGGCAAGACCTGGATCGAAAAGGCGCTGGTCGGTGGCACCCGGCATCTGCCACCGCTGCGGTTTCTGGGGCATGTGATGACCGCCGGAACCACCGTGTTTGGCTTCAAGCAGGCCGCCTGATCGCGTCGCGCCGCAAACCGCAATGCCAGGGGCAGCCGCATCGGGCCGGCCGGGCGCAAACCCATGACTGACTCGATGAGATCAACCAGCTCGGCGGTGCCGCTGATCCGCATCCGGCGCCTGAGCAAGGGCTATGTGCGTGGCGGCCAGGCCATCCCGGTGCTGCTGGACATCGACCTGACGGTGGCGCAGGGCGAGTTCGTCGCGCTGATGGGGCCGAGCGGTTCGGGCAAGAGCACCTTGCTCAACCTGATCGCCGGCATCGACAAGCCCAGCAGCGGCACCATCGAGATCGGCGGCGTGGACATCGTCGGCCTGGG
>JANLVB010000334.1:0-3136 GCA_031363785.1 Betaproteobacteria bacterium | reverse complement strand
TCCACCACAACCAGCGTACGGTCCAACTCGCCCACTGCGGTTCGCACCCGAGCGGCCCGACTTCGCTCAAGCTTGCCCGACAGCGGCTTCATGGCGCCGCGCTGCGCGGCCATGCGCAGCGCGTGCTGTGCCGCGTTGTGGCCAAGCGGCAGCGAGATGAGGCTGTAGTAGCCGGCGGCATCGAGGTCGAGTTCCAATTGAGGGCTCCAAAACCCGCCGTCCCGCACCAGCGTTCGCTGCGCCGCCCGCTGCCGACCCTCACCGCAATCCAGAACAACCAGAAATCAAAACCGCGCTCTCAAAGCCAGAAAAGAGCGGTTCCTGACGACCGTTCACAACCAACGATGCAAATGTCAAACGCTTTGGCTTGTAGGCCTTTCTCGACATTGGGAGGCACCACGGCATGCAAGCCGTTGGGCAGGCCGGACAGGTCGCCGTTGGCCTTCACATAGTTGAGCAAGTCCATGCGGAAGTCGTTTTGCTCCTTCGGGGCATCTTGGCAATGGCCAGCGCGCCACTTCGCGGCGAAGTCGCGGGCGCGCTGAGTTTTTTGCTACCGCCCGGGTTGCCCACCGCCTCGGTCGGTTCATTGCTTGGCGACCACCGCCGTGGTCTTCTTTTCGAGGACTCTGCACAGTCAATGCTTACCTGAATCCACCAGCTTCTTCAGCTGGTACAGCGTGTCCAGCGCGTCGCGCGGGCTGAGCGTATCCGGGTTCAGCGCGGCCAGCGCCGACTCGACGGCACTTGGTGCCGCGAGGGCAGGGGCGGGCGGCGCGGCAAACAGATCTACCTGCGCCTGGCTGTCGCTGGCGCCTTGTTCCAGTGCGTCCAGTGCGCGCTGCGCATGGTTCAGCACGGCGGCAGGCATGCCGGCCAGGCGTGCCACCTGGATGCCATAACTTCGGCTGGCCGGGCCACTGTGTACTTCATGGAGAAACACGATGTCGCGCCCGGATTCGGCTGCGCTGACATGCACGTTCACGGCGCCATGGTGTGTGGCCGGAAATTCCGTCAACTCAAAATAGTGGGTGGCAAACAGCGTGAAGCACTGCGCCTTGTTGTGCAGCTGCGCGGCAATGGCCGATGCCAATGCCAGGCCGTCGAAGGTGGAAGTACCGCGCCCGATCTCGTCCATCAGCACCAGCGAATGGGGAGTCGCGCCATGCAGGATCTGCGCCGCCTCGGTCATCTCCATCATGAAGGTGGATTGCGCATTGGCCAGGTCGTCGGCGGCACCGATGCGTGTATGGATGGCGTCGATCGGCCCCAGGCGACAGGCATCGGCCGGCACATAACTGCCCATCGCTGCCAGCAGCACGATGATCGCCACCTGGCGCATATAGGTGCTCTTGCCACCCATGTTCGGGCCGGTGATGATCTGCATGCGCTGGCGGCTGCCCAGGCTGGTATGGTTGGCAATGAAGCCGTCGCTGCTGCTTTCGGCCAGCCGGGCCTCGACCACCGGATGGCGCCCGGCGCGGATCTCGATACATGTCTCGGCCACGAACTGCGGCGCACACCAGCCCAGGGTGAGGGAGCGCTCGGTCAGCGCACACAGGGCGTCCAGTGCCGCCAGTGCGCGTGCCACCTGACTCAGTGCGCCAACATGGGCTTGCAGGTCGTCGAGCAGGCGCTCGAACAGAAACTTCTCGCGCACCAAGGCGCGCTCCTGCGCACTCAGCGCCTTGTCTTCGAATGCCTTGAGTTCGGGGGTGATGAAGCGCTCTGCGTTCTTCAGGGTCTGGCGGCGCCGGAAGTCGGCCGGCACCTTGTCGGACTGGCCCTGCGTGACCTCGATATAGAAGCCGTGCACCTTGTTGAACTGCACGCGTAAATTGGTGATGCCGGTGCGTGTACGTTCGCGCTGCTCCAACTCCAGCAGAAAACCGTCGCAGTTGTCCTGGATGGCGCGCAGCTCGTCGAGTTCGGCGTCAAAACCATTGGCAATCACGCCACCGTCACGCAGCAGCGCGGCGGGCAGCTCCATGATGGCTTGTCGCAGCAGTTCGGCGCAGCCCGGGGGTGCCTGCAGCCTGCCGCCAAAAACATCCAGGGCGCCAGGCTGACCGCTCAAGAGTGGCGCCAGGATCTGCGTTTTGCCAAGGGTCAGTTGCAGCGCCACCAGTTCACGTGGCCGCACCTGGCGCAGTGCGATGCGGGCGGTGATGCGTTCAATGTCGGTACAGCCCTTGAGTTGTTCGCGCAGCTGCTGCCAGGGCCCGGCGCGCAACGCGGTGATGGTTGCCAGCCGATCCAGCGCAGTGGTGCGTTCGCGTCGCGGCTCCAGCAACCAGTGGCGCAGCTGTCGGCTGCCCATGCCGGTCATGCAGCTGTCGAGCAGCGAGAACAGCGTCGGGCTGCTGTCGCCACGCAGGGTTTGCGTCAATTCAAGGTTGCGCCGGGTTGTCTGCGGCAGATGCACCAACTCCGTGCCCTGCTGCACCACGATGCCCTGCACATGGGACAGCGGGCGGCCCTGTGTGTGTTCGGCGTAGGCCAGCAAGGCCGCCGCTGCGGCGTGCGCCTGTGGCAGGTCCTGTGCGTTCCAGGCCGCGAGGCTGGCCACGCGCAGCAGTTCCTGCAACTTGCGTTGCCCGAGGGCGGCGTCGAACTGCCAATGCGGCCGCGTCGTCATCGCGCTGCCTTGTTGGCCGCACCATGCCTGCAGCCTGGCCTCGAACACAGGAGTCAGGTTGGCGCTGTAAACCAGTTCGCTGGCGGCCACCCGCACCAGCCAATCGCCCACTTCGTCACCGGCGCACTCTGCCAGTTGCAACTCGCCTTGTGTGACGCTCAGCCAGGCCAGGCCACAGCGGTTGCGTGGCCCCTGGTGCACAGCCAGCAGCACCGACTCTGCCTTGTCGGACAACAACTCGGCATCGGTCAGGGTGCCCGGAGTGATGACGCGCACCACCTTGCGCTCCACTGGCCCCTTGCCTGTGACCTCACCGACCTGCTCGCAGATCGCCACCGACTCGCCGAGGCGGATCAGTTTGTTCAGGTAGGACTCGACCGAGTGAAACGGCACACCGGCCATGACCACCGGCTGCCCGGCCGACTGGCCGCGCTGCGTCAGCGTGATGTCGAGCAGCCGCGCCGCCTCTTGTGCGTCGGCGTAGAACAACTCGTAGAA
>JANLVB010000298.1:0-4065 GCA_031363785.1 Betaproteobacteria bacterium | reverse complement strand
CGCTGATCCTGGGCACGCTGGGGGTGTTGTTGTGTGAACGGGCCGGAGTCCTGAACCTGGGCATCGAGGGCATCATGGTGGCGGGGGCGTTCACCGGCTGGCTCGCGGTCTATGCCGGTGCACCGTTGTGGATCGGTGTGGCGGTTGCTGGCGCTACCGGTGCCGTGTTCGGCCTGCTGCATGCCGGCCTGACGGTGGGGCTGGCGCTGTCGCAACATGTCTCGGGGCTGGGCGTCACTTTGCTGGCCACGGCCCTGAGTTACTACGGTTACCGCGTGAGTTTCCCCAAGGTCGACACACCACCCACCATCGCGCCGTTTGGCGACATGGCCTGGCTCGGCATCCCGGTGCTGGCGCAGCAGACGCCGCTGACGCTGCTGGCTCTGCTGCTGGTGCCACTGATCGCCTATATGCTGTACCGCACGCCCGTCGGCCTGGCGGTACGTATGGTCGGTGAAAACCCGCAGGCGGCGGAAGGCCAGGGGGTCTCGGTGGCAGCGGTACGCACCGGCGCCATCGTCGCCGGCTCGGCGCTGATGGGCATTGCCGGCTCCTTTCTGACGCTCTCCGCGTTCAACGCGTTTTTCTTCAACATGGTGAACGGCCGTGGCTGGATCTGCGTCGCGTTGGTGGTGTTCGCCTCCTGGCGGCCCGGCAAGGCACTGCTGGGCGCCTTGTTGTTCGCCTTCTTCGATGCGCTGCAGTTGCGCCTGCAGCAGTCGGGCGACGCCGCCCTGCCGTATCAGATCTACCTGATGCTGCCCTATGTGTTGTCCATCGTGGCGCTGGTTCTGGTGGCGCGCAAGGCCAGTTATCCGCAAGCCCTGATGAAGCCCTATCGCCGGGGTGAACGCTAAAATTTTGACATGACCCTGACCCAAGACAAACCGTCGGTCGCCAGCCTCGCGGTGGACGTGCGCAACGCCTCGCTGATCTACAACCCGGACGAAGCTCCAGTGCACGCCCTGGCGAACATCGACCTGACGATCCAGCCAGGTGAGTTTGTTTCCCTGATCGGCCCCTCCGGATGTGGCAAGACCACCTTGTTGCGGGTCATTGCCGATCTCGAACACATCACCTCCGGCACGGTGCTGGTCAACGGTGTCTCGCCGCATGACGCGCGAATGGCCCGTGCCTACGGCTACGTGTTCCAGGCACCGGCGCTTTTTCCCTGGCGCACGGTGCTGGGCAATGTGCAGTTGCCCTTGCAGATCCAGGGGCGCAGCGCCGCTGAATGCCAGGCGATTGCCATGGAGCAGCTCAAACGCGTCGGACTCGAGGGCTTTGAGGGCAAGTTTCCGTGGCAACTTTCGGGCGGCATGCAGCAGCGTGTGTCGATCGCCCGCGCGTTGTCGTTCGAGCCCCGCATCCTGATGATGGACGAGCCCTTCGGCGCTTTGGACGAGATCACGCGCGACCGCCTGAACGAGCAGTTGCAGCAGTTGTGGCAGCGCGAGCGCCGCACCATCGTGTTCGTCACGCACTCGATTGCCGAGGCGGTGTATTTGTCGACCCGCATCGTCGTCATGTCGCCGCGCCCGGGGCGCATCGTGCGGGTGATCGATTCCACCCTGCCCGACGCGCGCCATCTGGGCCTGCGTGACTCGGCTGACTTCGTGGCGGTGGCCCATGCAGTACGGGAAGCATTAGCCGATGGCCACAACGACTAAGGCAGTCGCACTGCCCATCGGGTCACGGCTGGTTCACCACGGCTTTCCGATAGCGGTGATCCTTGCGCTCTCGGTCGCGGTGTGGTACGCCCTCACCGTCTGGCTAAATACCCCGGGGGCGATCGAACGTGTGCTGGTGGACAAGGGCCCGTGGACCTGGCAAGACCTCGTCGCTGCCACCATGGCGATGGAGCGCCCGGTGGTTCCGGCGCCGCACCAGGTGGCGCTCGACTTGTGGAGCAGCCTGTTCGACTGGCCCGTCGATTCGCCGCGCAACCTGCTCTACCACGTGGCCGTCACCGCCCAATCGACACTGGTGGGTTTTGTGCTCGGCACCTTGCTCGGGCTGGTGTTGTCGATCTGCATCGTCCATTCACGTACCCTGGACCGCGCCCTGCTGCCCTGGATCGTGGCATCGCAGTCGGTGCCAGTGCTGGCCATCGCCCCCATCGTGCTGGTGATCCTGGGCAGTTTTGGCCTGGCCGGCGTGGCACCCAAGGCCACCATCGCGATGTACCTGTGTTTCTTCCCGGTCACGGTGGCCATGGTGCAAGGGCTGCGCTCACCCCAGGTGATGGAGACCGAGATGCTGCACACCTACGCCGCGTCGCGCTGGCAGGCCTTGTGGATGCTGCGCCTGCCCGCCGCCCTGCCATTCCTGTTCCCGGCGCTGCGGGTTGGCATCGCTGCGGGTCTGGTGGGCGCCATGGTGGCCGAGTTGCCTACCGGTGCGCAGGCCGGGCTCGGCGCGCGGCTGCTCACCGGCTCCTACTACGGCCAAACCGTGCAGATCTGGTCGGCGCTGGTGATGTCGGCACTGCTGGGTCTGGCCCTGACCGCCATCATGGCCGCCATCGAGACACTGGTGTTGCGCAACCGGAGGCAGGCATGAGCCCCGCCGGGCCGCTCCCAAGGGCGAATTCCGCAATGCGCAGCATGGAGGATGCCTGATGAGCGCAGCGCCGGGCCGCCCCAAGCTAGCTCGCACCGCAGCTCGTCAGAGCGAAGGTACTCTGATGACCATCAAACCTAATCCGGCGCTGGCGGTCAGCCGGCGCTCGACCCTCACCCTGATTGTTGGCGCGCTGCTGCTGGCCGTGTTGTTTCTGATCTCACCCGCGGCCAGCGGCGAAGGTCCGGCTGGAATGACGTTCTGGCTCGCCACGTTGCTGCTGGCGGTCCTCGCCGTGGCCGGTATCCGCCGCCTGGCCGCCTGGGACGGCCACAACATCTATGCCACATTGACCGCAGCCTTGTTCGGCCTGTGGGTGCTGTATTTCTGGCAACTGCTGACGGTGGCGCTCGATGTGCCGCGGGTATTGCTGCCAGCGCCCTGGCTGATCCTGCAGTCGCTGTTCGACAACTTGCCCAAGCTGGGTGGCGACTTTGTGCAAACCGTCGTCAAGGCGGTGCTGATCGGCTGGGCACTCGGATCGGCACTTGGTTTTGCCGTGGCGGTGATGATCGACCGCATGCCTTTTCTGCAACGCGGTCTGCTACCGGTGGCCTCGCTCACCAGCACCATTCCGCTGGTGGGGGTGGCACCCATCATGGTGATGTGGTTTGGTTTCGAGTGGCCGTCCAAGGCCGCCGTGGTGGTACTGATGACTTTCTTCCCCATGCTGGTGTCCACGCTGGCCGGGCTGCAGGCCTCGAACCGTCTCGAGCGCGAACTGATGCACAGCTACGCCGCCAGTTACGGCCGCACCTTGTGGTCGCTGCGCCTGCCAGCCGCCCTGCCCTTCATGTTTGCTGCGCTCAAGGTCAACGCCACGCTGGCTCTGATCGGCGCCATCGTCGCGGAGTTTTTTGGCTCACCCACCAGTGGCCTGGGTTTTCGCATTTCCACCGAGGCCACCAAGATGAACATGACCCTGGTCTGGGCAGCGGTAGTGGTGGCAGCAGTGACCGGCTCAGTGGCATACGCCTTGCTTGTAGCGCTGGAGCGGCGTGCCGCATTCTGGCACCCGTCGGTGCGTGGCAAGAGGTGACATGCCCGAAGAGCCCCAGCCAATGCCTGACAGGCGCACTGACGGCATGCAGGTTTCTACCAGTTGTCGCACGGTGTTCGCCGGTTTACCCTTGCGGGTCAACCAATTTCAGTCAATTTATTAACCAAGGAGTATTCATGATCCGATCTTCCCTCTTGACCAAAACCCTTTTGGCGACCGCGCTGGCTGTCAGTGGTTTTGCCGCGACCGCACAGGAGAAAGTCACGGTGCAGCTGAAGTGGCTGCCGCAAGCCCAGTTTGCCGGCTATTACGTCGCAGCCTCCAAGGGCTACTACAAGGCCGAAGGCCTGGACGTGACCATCAAACCCGGTGGCCCGGACATCTCGCCGGTGCAGGTGATCGCCGGCAAGGGCGCCGACGTGGTGGTGAACTGGATGCCCGAC
>JANLVB010000297.1:0-2182 GCA_031363785.1 Betaproteobacteria bacterium | reverse complement strand
ACGCGCGAGATCGAAGAGAGCATCTCGGCCCATCCCAACGTGTCGGAGGTGGCCGTGGTCGGTGTGGCAGACCAGTTGAAAGGGCAGGTGGCGATGGCCTTTGCCGTGCCACGTGATGCATCGCTCTTGCAACAGCAGGGTGCCGCATTGAAGCTCGAGGGCGAGATCATGGCCATCGTCGACAAAGACCTTGGCGCGGTCGCGCGTCCCGCCCGGGTGCGTTTCGTCACCGCCTTGCCCAAGACCCGCAGCGGCAAGCTGCTGCGACGCGCCATCGCCGCGGTTTGTGAAGGGCGCGACGCCGGTGACCTGACAACCATGGAAGACCCGGCCGCGCTGCAGCAGATACGGGAGTTGTTCAAGGGCTGACAGGCGCCAGCTCGAGCCGACTGGTCGCGCCTGCCGGAACATCAAACGCTGCGGGAGGCAGACCGGCACGGTGGCGCTGCATCATGGTGGCCCAGGCGAACTCCCATTCGCCAATCCGTGCGCGGGGTGTAGGTGAAATTTTTGGCCATGGCAAACGCGGGTGGATATACCGAAATACTCACACCACTGCACTGCAACATTGGCCAACAAATTTACAAATCTGCGTTGCGTTTTTGCCGCGCTGTCTGCCTTTTGAAAGTCAGGTCAGGCACCCCTGCAATGTGCGATCAGGGGACAAGCTGCATCATTTCCGGGCTTCAGACAGTTTTGGCGCTCCCCCATCGGTGGCACAATCGTCTGGTCTACAGGCCCTTCCCATGCCACAGTCGCATCCGCCAACCGGTTCAGCCGTGTCGCGGAAGGTTGATCCACCCGCTTTGACCAGCACATGTTTCCCCAAGGGAAACGGAGTTCAGCGAACCATGAGCCAGACCATGCCACCGGGCGCCCTGCCTGCCTCGGTGTACCACGCCTACCAGGCTAATACTTACCTGTTTGGCGGTAACGCGCCTTATGTGGAGGAGATGTACGAAAACTACCTGGCCAATCCAGGCAGTGTGCCGGACTCCTGGCGAGACTATTTTGATGCACTGCAGCATGTCCCCGCCGTGGACGGCAGTTACGCCAAGGACGTGCCGCACCTGCCTGTGGTAAATGCCTTTGCCGAACGTGCCAAACTGGGTGGGACGAAAGTGGTGGTGGCGAGTGCCGACGCCGAAATGGGACGCAAACGCACGGCGGTGCAGCAGTTGATAGCGGCCTACCGCAACGTTGGTGCGCGTTGGGCCGACCTGGACCCGCTCAAGCGCAGCGAGCGTGACAAGATTCCCGAACTGGAGAGCGCTTTTTACGGCTTCAGCGACGCCGACCAGGAAGCCGTGTTTGACACCAGCAACACCTTCTTCGGCAAAGACCGCATGAGCCTGCGCGACCTGCTCAACGCCCTGCGCGAAACCTATTGCGGCACCTTGGGCGCCGAATACATGTACATCACAGACCAGACGCAGAAGCGCTGGTGGCAGCAAAAGCTGGAGTCGATCCGCTCCAAACCCAATTTCAACGCCGAGAAAAAACGCCACATCCTGGACCGGCTGACGGCCGCCGAGGGGTTGGAGCGCTTTTTGCACACCAAATATGTCGGGCAAAAGCGCTTCTCGCTGGAGGGGGGCGAGAGTTTCATTGCGGCCATGGACGAGTTGATCCAGCGCGGCGGGGTGGTGGGGCTGCAGGAGATCGTGATCGGCATGGCGCACCGCGGGCGCCTGAATGTGCTGGTCAATTCCCTGGGCAAGCTGCCAGCCGGCCTGTTTGCCGAGTTTGACCACACGGCGCCGCAAGACCTGCCCAGCGGCGACGTGAAGTACCACCAGGGTTTCAGTTCGGATGTGTCCACACCCGGCGGGCCGGTGCATCTGACGCTGGCCTTCAACCCGTCCCACCTGGAGATCGTCAACCCGGTGGTGGAAGGCTCGGTGCGTTCGCGCATGGACCGCCGCGGCGACCCGAAGGGACTGCAGGTATTGCCCGTGCTGGTGCACGGCGACGCCGCGTTCGCCGGGCAGGGCGTGGTGATGGAGACGCTGGCGCTGGCTGAAACACGGGGTTATTCGACCGGTGGCACGGTACACCTGGTGATCAACAACCAGATCGGCTTCACTACCAGCGATCCGCGCGACAGCCGATCCACGCTGTATTGCTCGGATGTAGTGAAGATGATCGAGGCGCCGGTGTTGCATGTGAATGGCGACGACCC
>JANLVB010000396.1:0-32489 GCA_031363785.1 Betaproteobacteria bacterium | reverse complement strand
CTCGGCCATCGCGCGCAGGATCTCGGGGGTGTAGTCCGGTCCCCAGCCTTTGGGAAACTGGAAACAAACCATGGGCAGGTCGGCCGCCTGCGCGATGGCGCGGTGGTAACGCACGATCATCTCGCTGGGTACGGGTGCACCGCTGAAGGTGGGAAAAGGCGGAAACACCGTAAGCCCCTGGGCGCCGGCCTCGCGCAGCAGGACCGCCTTGCGTGCCGCCGCCCGGGTGGAGCCGGCCACCACACCCGAGAACAATGGCGCCCGACCATCGACGACCTGCCTGCAGACGCGGATGATGCGCAACTGCTCGTCGTCGTCGAGCGCGATCACCTCGGACGCATCGACGTTAATGACAATACCGGCCGGCCGCTGGGCGGCGATCCAGTCGATATACCGCTCCAGTGTTGGCCAGTCAATCTCGCCGCCTTCGACCATCGGCAACATCGGCGCGGCAATCACGCCGGTGAAGGGTCTATGGTGCATGGCCGTGACTCCAGTGGCTTCAATACCGAATTACGCCATAGCGCATGAAACACTCGGTGATCTCATTGCAATATTCGGCGAATCGGCTGCTGGCAATCACCGCCTTGTTGCGCGGCCGGGCAAGATCGATCGGGATGATCTTTTCGATCCGGCCTGGTCGCGGTGTCATCACCACAACGCGGTCCGCGAGTGCCACCGCCTCTGCGATTCCGTGGGTGACGAAAATCAGCGTGTGGCGCTGCTGCAGCCACAACTTCTCCAGATCGATGCGCATCTGCTCACGGGTCAAGGCATCGAGTGCGCCGAACGGCTCGTCCATCATCAGCAGCGTCGGATCGTGAATCAGGGCACGTACGATCGCGACCCGCTGGCGCATGCCGCCCGACAACTCGCGCGGACGCCGGTCCTGGAAATCACCCAGGCCCACGTCGGCCAGCAGCTGCCTGGCCCGATCACGGTACCGGCGGGCGTCCAGGCCACGCAACTCCAGTTGTATCAGCACGTTGTCGAGCACGTTGCGCCAGTCCAGCAGCACCGGACTCTGGAACACGATACCCAGGTCGGTCTGCGGCCCTTCGACATTCCGGCCCCCAACCTGCACCACGCCATCGGTAAACGGCAACAGGCCGGCCACGATACGCAGCAGCGTGCTCTTGCCACAGCCCGAAGGCCCGACGACCGCCACCAGTTCGCCGGTTCGCACCGCCAGATCGACACCTTCGAGGGCATGGGTGACCATGCCCTCGCGCTCAAAGGTATGGCGCAGGTCGCGGATGTCGATGTGCAACTCGCCGTCCCCCTGCTGCGGCGCGCCAGCCAGGGCAGGGCGCCCGCCGGCGCCGTGCGCCAACCCACTCACCGAGGCAGGAACTCGTTGGTGTGGAACGTGGTCCACGGCTCCTTGGTGTCGAGGTCGCGGTATTGCCTGAGCAGCGAAATCGTCTGATCCCAGTCGGCCTGGGCACCAACACCAATCCTGCCCTTCGAGTTGGCCGAGTCCAGCAGTTCGAAGTCGACCATCATCTGGTCCATCGTGGACTGCCGGTTCAGGTCGGGCTTGACCTTCATCGCTGCGTCAACGGCCGCATTCGGGTTCTTCTTTGCCTCTTCCCAGGAGCGCACTGAGGCCTTGACGAAGCGGCGCACGAGGTCGGGCCTGGTCTTGATGGTGTTGCCAGTTGTCATAATGGTCATGCCGACAATATTGGCGCCATGGTCGGCATAACGCAGGGCCGCCGGTTCCTGGCCCTTGTACTTGATCAGGAAAAACTGGTCGTCGGCACCGCCGAGCAAGGCGTCCACCTTTTTCTCCAGCACCGCCACGACCTTGGCCGCCGGATCGACCTGCACGAAGCGGATTTTGCTCATGTCGAGTTTGTTGTGCGCAGCCAGCGCACGAAACAGCTGACCCAGCGGGTCGCCGGGCGAAACCGCGAACGACTTGCCTTCCAAATCTTTCGGCGTCTTGATGCCGGTCGAGGCCAGCGACACGACCGCAAACCCGGTGGAGTTGAGCAGCGACATCACCGACTTGACGTCGGCTCCCTTGGACGCCGTGGTGATCAGGCTCGACGAATCGGCCATGCCAAAGGTGTCGGAACCCGCTGCTACGACTTGCACGGTATTGCCGGAACCGCGGCCTTCGTTGATCGTCAGGTCGATACCTTCCTGCTTGAAAAAACCCATTTCCTTGCCGTAGTAGAACGGCACGTGCAGCCCACCCAGATACCAGTTCAGCCGCAGCGAGACGGCCTCCTGGGCCGAAGCCAGTCCTGCGGATACGGCCAGACAGGCGGCGAAAAATAGATGGATGATGCGCATGGGTGTCTCCTCGTTAGTTCACGTTGCCAGAAAGAAAAATTCACATCGTGGTGGTGTGGACCGGGTTCTGCGATGTGTGCCAGGGAATCGTGATGCGTTCGATGAACTCGACGGTGTAATACACCGCCAGACCGATGAAACTGAGCAGGAAGATCACGGCGAACACCATCGGCGTATCGAGGTTTCCGTTGTATTGCAGCAGCAGGTAACCCAGGCCGCGGTCAGAAGCGACGAATTCGGCCACGATGGCGGCAGTAGCCGATAGCGCAGCCCCCACTTTCATGCCGGTGAAGATGTCCGGCAGCGCCTGTGGCAGCCGAATCTTGACGAACAACTTCCAGCCGCTGGCGCCGGTGGTGCGCGCAAAGTCAGTGATCTCCGGGTCCACCGCCTTGAAGCCGGCGATGCTGGAGACAACGATGGGAAAAAACGACAGCAGAAAAACGATCAACAGCTTGGGCGTGTAGCCGAAGCCGAACCAGATGATGAAGAGCGGCGCGATCGCGATCTTGGGCACGATCTGCAGGAACACCACCACCGGGTACACCGCGTTTTCCATGAAACGCGAATACGTGACCGCCAGCGCGAACGGAATACTCACCACAACGGCCAACAAGTAACCACCCAGGATCTCCTGCGTCGTGACCCAGGCGCCGTCCATCACGGTGGGCATGCGTTTGCTGAATTCCAGCCAGATTTTTGTCGGCGGCGGAAGCAGATATTCCTTGACGCCAAACACCCGAACTGCCACTTCCCAGAACAGCAGCAGGCCAAACGCCAGCAGAAACGCGCCCATGCGCTGGCGCAACCAGCGCATGAACACGTTCCTCGGGGCCGCCGTCGCGGGGCGCGTCGCGCCAGGGGGTGTCGTGCTCATGCGCCTGGCACGGCTTCGGGGCCGAGGGCCTGGGTGCCGAACGCTGCCGGCAAGTTGATCTCTATCAATTCGAGATCGTCTGAGCGCCCCACCACGTTGTGCGGCACGCCGCCGGGCTGCGACAGGCATCCGCCGACAAACACGGTGACGTCGCCATCGATGCCGGCATAGCGGAAGCGGATCCAGCCGCGCAATACGTAGTTGAAGTGCCCGCTCATGTCGTGCCAGTGCCAACCGGTTTCCCTGTCGAACGGCGCAATGGCCCGGATATGGCGGGCGCCAATACGGCCCTGGGTGCTGGCGGCCAGCCCCAGGTCGCGGTATTCGATATCGGCTCGCGGCCCGTCCCGGGAAAAGGCGGAGTCGGTCAGTACTACCAGGCCGAACGACGAGCGTGCCTCGTCCAGACGCAGTGGGCCCGGGAAATTGGGCATCAAGTCGTTCGGCATGTCGTTGTTCTCGATTTCATGGTAGCACATTAATGGAACAATGTTCCATTACACTAGTCGGCAAATGCCAAGCCCCTGCAGCGCCCCCTCAGTTCACTACCGCATCACGCTGCCCGGGCGACTATGAGACTCGTCAAGGGCTTGCTGAACCGGTGCCTGGAGGTACTCGAACTGCTGTCGGTCGACTCGCAATGGCGCCGACTGTCCGACATTGCCGCAGCGCTGGAGCAACCCAAGGGGGCGGTGCATCGCCTGCTGGCCGAATTGCAATCCCTGGGCTGGGCCGAGCAGGACCACGACACCGAGCGTTACCGCCTCACGCTCAAACTGGCGCTGCTCGGACAACAATACCTGCGTGCGACCGGCCTGCCCGGCGTGGCGCAGCCGATCCTGGACGAAGTGGCGAAACGCTGCCGTGAACTGGTGCGGCTCACCGTGCTGCAGGACAACGGCTTGTGCTGGCTGGTCGCGTCGCAAGGCGCACCGACCGGGCTGATGTACCAGCCCGCGCTGAACGGGCGGTTGACGCTGCACAGCACGGCCAACGGCAAGATCTGGTTGTCGACGCTGGACGACCCCAGCGCGGTACGCATCGCCACCGAAGGCGGGCTGGGCCTTCCCGTCGGCGCCGGGCAACTCGTGGGACCGCGCGCGGTGCGAAGCACCGATGAATTGCTGCGCGACCTGGCGGCATGCCGCGTGCGCGGCTACGGTCTGGCCATCGAAGAAGCAGAACCCGGTGTCAAGGCGATCGCGGTTGTGGTGCGGGCGGTACACGACCAACGGGTGCTGGGCACCATGAGTATTGCCGGCCCGCTGGTGCGCATGGGCCCCGGGCGCGATGCCGAATTCCATGCACTGCTGCAGCAGGCGGCGGGTACGCTGGCCCTGGTCTGGCCGCATGACAAGCTGCCGTTGCCCGGGTCAGTCTGATGCATCAACTCCGGTCCAGGCAAGACGGACGATACGCCGGCGCAACGTGGTGCGCGCCAGGGAGGTCGACATGAGTCTGTACGGACGTGGTGTGGTGACGATCTGGCACGACCTGCTGCCACAGGCAAAGGACGCGTTCTATGCCTGGCACAACCACGAGCACATGCCCGAGCGGCTCAGCATTGCGGGATTCCGGCGCGGGCGGCGATACATTGCCGTCGGTGCCGGGCCGGAATACTTCAATCTGTACGAGGCCGACACTCCTCAGGTGTTGTCGGGCCAGGACTACCTGAACCGGCTCAATGCTCCCACGCCGTGGACGTGCGAGGTGGTGGTGTCATTTCGCAATGTCACCCGTGCGATCTGCGAAGTCGTGTACAGCGCCGGTGTCGGTCAGGGCGGCAGCCTGCTGACACTGCGTTTCGAGGTGCCGGACACCGGGGCCGAACCCATGTCGACCTTGCTGCGCCAACAGGTCCTGCCGCCACTGGCCGACGTGCCGGGCATTGTTGGCCTGCATCTGTGCCGGGCCGACGACGGCGGCAGCCGCATCGAGACAGCCGAGAAGAAGATGCGCGAACAGGCGACGCAGATTCCGCGCTGGATCCTGCTGATCGAAGGCATTTCTCCGGAGGCGGTGCAGGTTGCGGCGGACCGGTTGCAGCAATCGCTGGCACAACACGGCCAGGCATTCGACGAGCAGCAGCAGTCGATCTACCGGCTCGAATCGCAGCGTTGCAAGAGCGCCTGGGGTTGAGCGTCCGGTGACCAAGAGCGTCGTGGTCTGCCTGGCCAAAGATTTGACACGCTTGCGCTTGCGGCGCGACACCACCAGCAGTTCGGAGTAGCTGCAAAATCAGAACGGCCGAGACCTTGTTCACCCCGGTGATCATGCCAGCCAGCCTACGGCGTAGCGACGAAGCCTGGCCCGCCGTAGAGGTGGCCTTGCTGCCATGCACCAATGTCGCCACCGGCGGAGCCGTGCCAGACGCTGCCATCGACCATCTCGATCGCCAATGGCTGGGCAGCGCCGCGGCACGGGCTCGCGGGGGGGCCAATGCCAGGTCGCCAGTAAAGGGACTGATGAACACCGGATCGGCACCTGCGGCCGGTCTGATCGGATACCCTTTGGCGAGCACCGTGGCCGGCCATTCGGCATGCGCCACCACGTCGGTGTCCATGGTGATGCACAGCACACGCCAGTCAGTGGTAAAGCGTTTGCAGAGATTCGCGGGCGGCTCGCCCAGATCACCGAACATGGCACCCAGCTTGGTCGGGTCGGTTACGCCCGGGTCGCCGGCATGCGCAAAGCGGATGGCGTTGTTGCTGTGCAGAAATCGGGTCAACACCCAATTGCGCATGTAGTCTCCGTGGGTGCAAAAGCTGTTGTGAAAAACGTAATGTTTTCCCGCTACCGCTGGAACTTCCTTGGGTGTCTTGAAGACGCCGCCTTTGGCATGGTTATCGTAGGCTGGCCCCTGGAAGCTGTCGTACCAGGCGCGGTTGCCGAAGAAATAGAAATGCCCGCTGCTGTTGTGCTCCATGGAAAATCACTTGTGGGCGTTGATGATTTGGTTGTGATGGAACCACCAGTTGTGCGCCATGTTTTCCGGCTCGAACACGTTGTCGCGGATTTCGCGAAAGCTGCAATGCGCCACCTCGATGTCGCGACTCAGACGCGGGTTGCAGTCCTTGTTGAAAACATGGATGCCATTGAACGCAGCACTGACATGGCAGCGCAGGATGTGTACGCCGCCACGGATGCTCCAGCCACGAAAGAAGTCACCATCGAACTGCCGCCAGTCATTTACCAGGTCGATCGGCCAGGGGTTGTCCTGATCCTTCGGGCTGCCGTGGACATGGCGCCAATCAATGTCGCGCCACAATCGTTGCGGCTGCAGATCCTGCACCCAGGTGCAGTCATGGATGAAAAGCCGCGCTGTGTCCTTGCCGCTGGCGCTGATGGCGAAAGTGCCATCGGTCAGTCGCGCGTCGGCAATCTCGATATCGCTCGAATTGATCAGACTGATCAGCGTCGGCCAACTGCGGCGCATCACCAGGCCCAGCAGGCGCACGTGGCGGCACGTCTTCCAATACCAGCTGGCCCTCCTTCATCCAGGGATACAGCCCAGGGTGTGATCCGGCCCGGTAACCCGACACCAAGCCGAGGAAGACGGATTCGGATTTGCGGTTGGCCTCGGCCCGAAAGTGGTCGGCTTCGATGCCGGCGTCCAGTACGGCGCGCGGCTCGGCGCGCAGGATGATCGGTCGCGCGGGCGACCCGATGCGTGCCTTCATCCTGAGCCGGTTCTGGCAGGTGCCCGGACGCAGCACGATGGTGTCACCGGCCTGCGCCTGGTCCAGATGCTGCTGTGCGTCAGCCGGTGTAGCGTAGTACGTCGTCTTGTCATGACCCCTCCCCAGACGGTAGCGCTGCACTATAAGCCTGCCCCAGTGCCAGCAACTCGGGGGTGCCGATAAGTGTGTTGAGTTGCTCGAAGTCCAGCATCTCGTCGCGCATCGGGGTGCTGGTCTGGTGGTCATGCAGCGAGCCGTAGTAGCGCTGCAGCAGGTGCGCCACGGCGCGCGCCGTGCCGCCGGGGAAAATGACGATGCGAAAGCCGCGTTGACCGAGTTGGCTCGCGCTGTGCACCGGTGTCTTGCCGCCTTCCACCATATTGGCCAGCAGTGGCACACGTGGCGCAAAACGCTGGCAGGCGGCATCCATCTGTTCGTCGCTGCGCAGGGCCTCGATGAACAGGGCGTCCACACCGCACGCCAGGTAAGCCTCGGCGCGTTCCATGGCGGCATCCATGCCTTCAATGGCCAGCGCGTCGGTGCGCGCCAGTATCAACGTGTCGTTGCTGTGCCGGGCATCGAGCGCGGCGCGCAGCTTGCCGCACATCTCGACGCTGGGGATCACGCTCTTGCCGTCGAGGTGGCCGCAACGCTTGGGAAAGCCCTGGTCTTCCAGTTGCACCATGGCGGCGCCGGCGCGCTCCAGGCCGCGCACCGTGCGCTGCACATTGATGGCGTTGCCAAAGCCGGTGTCGGCGTCCACGATTACCGGGGTGCTGACGCGTTCGGTGATGCGCGCGAGGCAGTCCTGCACCTCGGTGTAGGTGGTCAGCCCGACGTCCGGGCGCCCGAGCCGGGTGTAGGCAATGGATGCGCCCGACAGGTACAACGCCTCGAACCCGGCCTGTTGCGCCACCAGGGCACTCATTGCGTCGTACACACCCGGCGCCAGCAGCACCGCCGGCTCCGCCAGCCGTTGTTTCAGTGTTTTTTTCATGGCCGCAACATGCTTGTGATGGTGCCAGCCGCTATGGCGCCACCGGCCACTGCGCTCAGCAACCCATTGCCGGACAGGTAGCCCCACACCGCATTGCCCGATACGCCACGCGCCGCACCACCGGCGGCAAGCAGATTGCCAAACGCCGTGCCGTCCGTGCGCAGGACGCGGCAACCGGCATCGATGTCCAGCCCACCCTGGGTGTGGAACAGGGCGCCGGTGACCTTGACGGCATAGTAGGGTGCCAGCAGCGCCCGCTTGGCGACCGGTGCCGGCGGTTGGTGGCCCGGCAGATTGGTGGTGACGCGGCGCGTGATCTGGGCGCAGGCATCGGCAACCGGACCAGCATCGCAGCCGATCAGCGCTGCCAGTGACTGCAGGTCGGCACAACTTTTTACCGCGCCAGCCGCCTGCGCGGCGCAGAAGTCGGGGAAGCCCCGGGCCAGTGCCAGGATGGGGCCGTCGAACACGTTCCAGGCGACGCCACCCGGTTGCGCCAGCACATGCACCGCCGCTTCGGAGTAGCCCTGGGTTTCGTCGTGAAAACGCCGCCCTTGTGTATTGAGCTGGATGCCACCTTCCATCATCAGGGCCCAGCTGATCAGCGTGCCATGTGGCACGGCCCACGAACCATGGCCCTGGTAGGCCCCCAGATCCGCCAGCCGTGCCCCCAGTTGCCGACCCCAGGCGATGGCGCTGCCGTCGTTGCCGGTGTGGCCGGCAAACGGCGCGTCACGCATTTGCGGCAACAACTCGTGCACCAGCGCGGCGTTGCCACCAAAACCGTTACAGGCGAGAAGAAGCGCTTTGCACTGCAGATATTCGATGTCGCCGTTCGGGCGCTGGTAACCCACGCCGGTCACCTTCCCGGCGTCATCGGTCCAGAGTTGATGCACGGTGGCGCTAGTCAGCATGTCGGCGCCGGCGGCCTGTGCGGCGCGCGCCAGTTGCGAAACCAGTGCCGCACCGGTTTTCTCAGGCACTGCGTGCATGCGCCGCACGCTGTGGCCCGGGTAGAGAAAGCCGTCCAGCACGTCGAACTGCAGGCCGTGGCGCCCGGCCAGCATGTCCAGCGCCGGGGCCACGGCATGGGCATAGGCCGACACCAGGTGTGGTGCGGCCGTGCCGTGCGCCTTGGCCTGGATGTCCTGCATGAATCCGGCCAAGTTATCGGCCACACCGGCAGCCTGCTGCATGCGGGTGCCGGCTGCCGGGATAAAACCTGACGACAGGGCGGTTGACCCGCTGGGTTGTGCGTCGCGTTCCAGCAGCACGCAGTCCAGGCCGGCATCGCGCAATGCGAGGGCCGCGACCAGGCCGCAGGCGCCAGCGCCCACGATGGCGGCGTCGACCCACGGCGCCCCACCAGGCGGCAGCCCCTGGCGCACAGTTGGTGACAGGCTCACTGACAGCACCCGCTAGGCGTCATGCAGTGGGCCGGAACAGGTACTGCCCGCGTGGCTTGCCCAGCACCTGGCCGTCTTCGTATATCAGGTGGCCGCGCAGGAAAGTCGCACGCACACTGGCCGACAACTCAAGGCCTTCAAATGGCGTGTAACCCTGGGTCGAGGGCGACTCTGCGGCGCGTATGGTCCAGTTGCGCGCCGGGTCGACCAGGGCAATATCCGCGTCGTAGCCGGCAGCGATGTCGCCCTTGCGGTTGAGGCCATACCGTTGTGCCGGGTTCCAGCTGGTGACGCGTGCCATGTGGTTGTAGCCCATGCCGCGCCGCGTGCCTTCGCTCACCAGCGCCGGCAGCAGGTATTCGGTGCCGCCAAACCCGCTCTTGGCCATCCAGATGTTGCCGAAGTAGTGCTTGGGTATCTTGGTTTCCTGGCGGCAGCAGGCGTGGTCCGAGGCCACCCAGTCCAGCTCACCGGCCAGCAGCGCCTCCCACAGGAACTCCACGTCTTCGCGCGGGCGGATCGGCGGGTTCACCTTGGCCAGCTCTGCGGCCTTGCTGGTGATGTCGTGCATCAGGTGGCCGATCGTGACCTCACGCTTGAAGTCGATGTGCGGGAACACGTTGGCCATCATCATGGCCGCCTGCACCGCCTTGCGCGAGGACAGGTGCAGCAGGTTGATGTTGGTGAGTGCGGTCTCGTTGGCGAGGTAACTGGCGATGAAAACAGCCAGGCCCTCCGAATGCTGCGGACGCGAGGCGCTGTAGGCGGCCAGGCCCTGGAGCGATTTGTCCTTCTCCACCAGCTTGGTATAGGCCGTCATCACCTCGGCGGTTTCGCAGTGCAGCGACAGGGATATCTGGCGCGCCCGCTCCGGCATGCTTTCGCGTGCCGCCTGCACGGCACGCATGATGAACTCGAAATGCGCGTAGTCGTAGCGGTCGTCCTCGCCGATCATCAGGAACTCGCGCTGGCTGTTCGAGGCACCGTGCAGCCCGTGCGACCCGTAAAACATGAATATCTTGAAGCTCGACACGCCGTGTTTTTCTATCAGCTCGGGTATCTCCTTGATGTGGGTGCTGTCCATTGGCGCCAGGTGGTACCCGTAGTCGACATGAAATCGGCCACGTGAGGTCTTGAGCACCTCGGGGAAAAACTTACTGTACGGGCCACCCTTGTTCAGGTAGTACTGGCCGGTGCGAAAGTAGTTCAGGCTGCTGGTGACACCGCCCATGGCGGCTGCCTTGCTCTCGGTCACCGCGTCCTCTGCCAGTGGCGAATAGATGCCGCTGTGCATGTGGGCGTCGACCACGCCAGGAAAGGCCAGTTGCCCACGCCCCTCAAATACTGCCTTGGCGCGGGTTATGTCGATGCCAGGTGCGACCAGTGCGAACTTGCCGTCGGCAATGGCGATGTCGCTGTCGTGCACGACGTTGCCGTGCGGGCGAACCACGCGCACGTTCTTGATGAGCAGGTCGAATTCCGGTTGGGCCATGGGTGCTCCTGGTTTAGAACTTGTCCGCAAGTGCGCTGGGGTCACGCGCCTGGAGATTCGGGTTGCCGCTGCGCGCCTGCTGCAGCCGCTGCTTCAGGCTCGCAAGCAGTCCGCCGGCGCGTGCCATCTGCAGCAGGAAGTCGGGTACCGGTTCGCAGGGCAGCAGCCGGCCATCACCCAGCACCAGCCGGTGCTCCGGCCAGTCGATGGCCAGCTCCTGCACGCCCTGCAGCTGCACGGCCTGCGGACAGGTCAGCAGCACCAACCCGAGGTTGAATGCATTGCGAAAAAACAGACCGCCATAACTGGTAGCCACCACAGCCGCCAGCCCAAGGTGGACCAGCACCGCCGCCGCTTGTTCACGCGAGGACCCGATGCCGAAGTTGCGTCCGGCCACCAGCACATCACCGGCGCGCACCTGGGTGGCGAAATCGGGCAGGTGGTGCTCCAGGCAATGGCGGGCGATCACCTCCACACCGTGCTGCATGCTGTGGCCTGGCGCCAGGGCATCGGTGTTCACATCGTCGCCAACCTGCCAGATGCGGTGCATCGCGGGTCTGCCCACTGGAATACCTTCGTGCTGCGCACTGTGGCGTGCGCCTGCTTGGGGACGGCCCGGCACGACGTTCACGCCAGCACCTCGCGCGGGTCGGTGATGCAGCCACGCAATGCCGAGGCCGCAACGGTGTAGGCGGAGGCCAGGAATACCTGCGTGCTGGGCGGACCCATGCGGCCCTGGAAGTTGCGTGCGGTGCTCGAGATGACGGTCTGCCGCGCCGCGAAGCCGTCGCCGTAACCGGCGCAGGCACCGCAGGAGCTGGGCAATACGCGGGCACCAGCGGCGGTAAGAATCTGCATCGTGCCTTCGCGCTCCGCCTGCAGGCGGTCCTGCAGGCTGGCTGGGGCCACCATCAGCTGCACGCCGGCGGCAATCTGCCGGCCTTGCAGCACCTGCGCGGCGAACCGCAGGTCTTCCAGCTTGGCACCGGTGCAGGCGCCGATATAGGCGACGTCGATGCGGGTCGCGGCATGGTCGGCGATCGGTACACCATGGGCCGGGCTGTGCGGAGCAGCCAGTTGCGGCGCCAGTGTGTTGGCGTCGAAGTCGTGCTGCAGGTCGGCGCTGCGCGCATCGGACTGCCAGTGCGCAGCATCTTCGGGCGTGGTGGGTGCGGCGCCGGCCAGTGCCAGCCAGTCCAGCGTCGTCTGGTCCGGCGTCACCAGACCTGTCTGTGCGCCCAACTCGGCACTCATGTTGCACAGTGTCATGCGCTCCTGCATGGGCAGGGCGCGCACCGCATCGCCGCAGAATTCGACTGCCTGGTAGTTGGCGCCGTTCATGCCCAGGCGTGTAATCATGTACAGCATCATGTCCTTGGCACATACGCCTGCGGCGAGGCGGCCACGCCAGTGCATGGCAATGGTTTGTGGCACCCGCAGCCAGATCTCGCCCGTCACCAACACGCCCAGCATCTCGGTGCTGCCGATGCCAAACATATAGGCGCCAAAGGCACCACCAGTGGGTGAGTGCGAGTCCCCGCCGACACACAACATGCCCGGGCGCAGATGTCCCTGCTGTGGCAGCACCACATGGCAGATGCCCACGCTGTCATAGACATGGGGCAAGTCCTGTTCACGCGCCCAGTCGCGGGCGATGCGCACAATCTTGCGTGCATCCTCGTCGCGCTCGGGCACATAGTGGTCCATCACCAGCACGACGCGGGACTTGTCCCAGATGCCGGCTCCGAGTTCTTCCAGCATCGGCTTGAGCCGGCGCGGCCCGGAGGAATCGTGGAACATTGCCAGATCCACCTTGCAGGTCACGATCTCGCCCGCATGCACCTGGTCGCGGCCGGCCGCGCGGGCTATGAGCTTGCTGGCAAGGGACTGGCCTGGCATGGGGTGCGCGGGCTTCAGCCCGACAGGTTTTCCTTGACCGAGATGGTCGCAGCGTTGCTTCCGACCTGCGACACCTCCATCTGGTATTCGTAGCGGTCCGGCCGGTACAGGCCGTGCAGCCACTGCACCGGTCGCTCGTTGCTGTCGTAGACGATGCGTCGCACCGCCAGCAGGGCCGTGCCGACGGCCACTTTAAGCTGCGCCGCCACCGCGGCGTCGGCCTGGCGTGCCGATACTGTCTGCCGCGCACGCCCGAGCTCGATGCCCGATTGTTCGAGCAGGCGCAGCAATGGGGTGCGCGACAACTCGCGCCGGCCGAATCCACGCACCAGGTGTTCCGGCACAAAGGTGGTGATGTGTGACAGCGGCCCTTGCGGCAGACTGCGCTGTCGCACACCCTTGCGCACAGCAGACCCTGGCGCCACCTGCAAGGCGGCGGCTACGGCCTGCGAGGCGTCGATGACGCGCCACTCCAATACCCTGACCGATGTACCCAGGCTGACATCGACGATCTTCGCCAGCAGGCCGGTGAGCCGGGTTGGTCTGCCCGGCTCTGCCTGGGCTGCTGTGCCCGCCACCAGGCCGTCCGCCGCGGTGACAGGCCAGGTGCCGCGCCCCGGCAGGCGAATGATCATGCCTTCGTGGGCGAGTTGTTCCAGCGCGCGGCGTACCGTGACCCGACCGGTGCCAAACTGCTTGCTCAGCGCAATCTCGGTCGGCAAACCGGCGGAAAACTGGCCCTCCTGCAGCTGTTCGCGCAGCACCAGATAGACCTGGTGGTATTTTGGCAGTGGCATGGTGCTGTGCATGTCGGGCCTTCAATGCAACTGGCCGAGCTCGACGCCGTCGATGCGGAAGATATCGTGCATCGGGGCGTCGTGCAGCACGTGGTACAGCACAAAGCGGTAGGCTGCGCCAGCGTCGAGTTCACTCGGCGTGAATGCGAAGGCCAGGTTGCCGGCGGTGGACATGCGCCCCGGGTAGGCACAGTGCAGCAGGTTTTGTTTGAACACCCCGGCAGCGGTACGCGCCAACTCTGCCGAGTCGGCGATGAATTCGATTACCAGCCCGGCTTCGTCGGCCGATTGCCGCTCGCTGGGCAAGGGGTGCACCGCGCCCTGACCGTACACATGCGGGTGCATGGTCCAGTCACCCGCCACCAGGCCGCGGACGCGCGCTTCGACCGCGTGCAGCACCTGTGGCAACTGGGCCAGCAGGCCGGGGTCGGCCACACCGGCGAGCAGCACCACGCGCCATCCCACCAGCGCCGCCCCCTCGACTTTGAGGCTGGCTTGGACACGCGCCCGAAAACGCGCGCCACTGACCCGGGTACGGTGCTCGTCCAGCGCTTCATAACAAGCCTCGTGCAGCAGCAGTGCACCACCCGGTTCCTCCACCACCTGCGGGTCCCCCTGTTCATACAGCGCATGGGCGGCGACGGATGCCGGTGTGGCATGGGCCTGCGGGTTCATGCTGTGCAGGGTAAAGCCCTGCATGTCGAGTTCGGCCAACATCGCATCACGGGCAGCGGGTTGACAACACAGGGAGGTGCATTCGATGATCTTGGCCATGTGCAGGCACAGGGCCACCGGGTAACCCAGCATCTGCGGCAAGGTGGCAAAGATCGCGGTGTCACAGGCGCGCCCGGTGATCAACACATCGGTGGGCAGGCGCAGCGCCCGCTCCAGCGTCTCGGTGCCGCATTGCCCGACGATGTGGGTGCAGGCCAGCACATCGTCCCGTGTCGGCTCGGCCATGCCGCCCAGTGGCTGCAGTTTGCCGCGCTCCATGGCATGCAGCACCTGCTCTGCCGTGACATCGCTGCGGATGGTGGTCAGCCTGAAACGCAGCGCGTGTTGTTGCGCGATGCGCCGTACCACGGCCACGGTGGCGTCAAGCTGTGGCCCTGCACCGGCCGTCCCGGCGCTGCCGATGATCAACGGCACGCCCAGTTGCAAGGCAGCCAGAAGCACCAGTTCCAGGTCCCGCTGCACCATGGCTGCGGGTGCGGCCATGGTGCCCGAGCCAAGATAATAAGGGCCTGGATCGATGGAGCCCATGTCACAACCGATGAAATGGGGCCGGTGTGTTACGCCACGCTGCAGTGCCTCGCGCGGGATACCGTAGCCCAGCTGGCCAGACGCCGCCAGCACGCGCAGCGGACCGTCCGTGCTGCGGTGCCCGTCGAGCAGGCGCTGGCTCGCGCTCACAACACAATTCCCAGCATGGGCGCGTGTTGTTGTGCGCCATAGACATCACCGTCGCCCGGGTTGCCGGCGCAGAGCCGGCGCGGCATGGTGTATTTCATGGCCGCAATGCCGGGCAACAGATACTGCACCACCTGGCCCGGCTGCAGCGAATACAGGGAGGCGATGGCGTGCGCCGACATGGCCGGGCTGTGTGCCGCGCGGGCATAGGCTTGTGCGTCGCGGAAAAACACGTCGATGGTGAGCTGGGCTGGCCCGGCGTTTTTGCTGCGCACGACATGGGCCAGCCTGGCCAGGGTGTCGCTGCTGGTGTCGGGCATGGTGTGGACTCTCAACGTGCCGTGAAGCCGCCGTCGGCACACACCACCTGGCCGGCGAGTTCGCGGGGCTCGGATAATTGTGCCATTTACAGGCCGAGGTAGTTCTTGCGCAGGTCCGGGTCGTTCGCCAGCTCGGACGCCTTGCCCTGCATCGCCACGACGCCGTTTTCGATAATGTACGCACGGTGCGCGATGGCCAGCGTCTGCACCGCGTTCTGCTCCATCAGCAGGATGGCCTGGCCTTCACGGTTGATGCGCCGGATCAGCGCGAACATCTCCTCCACCAGCAGCGGCGACAGGCCCAGCGAGGGCTCGTCCATGATCAGCAGCTGGGGCTCGGACATCAGGCCACGACCGATCGCCAGCATCTGCTGTTCGCCACCCGACAGGGTGCCGGCGGATTGGGAAAAACGCTCCTGCAGACGCGGAAAGATGGCCACCACCTTGTCCAGGTTCTGTGCCCGTCGCGCCTTGCCACGCAGCAGGCTGCCGAGCTCCAGGTTTTCGCGCACGTTCAGGTTCGGGAACACCCGACGCCCTTCTGGCACATGGATCACGCCGCGCCGGACGATCTCGACCGAGCTCATGCCCACCAGCTCGGAGCCCTCGAAGCGGATCGAACCCGCCGTGGGCCGGATCAGGGCCGAGATGGTGTTGTTGAGTGTGGATTTTCCGGCCCCGTTGGAGCCCAGCACGGCGATGATCTCGTGCGGCGCCACGTCCAGGTCGATGCCGCGCAGTATCTCGACGCTGCCGTAACCGGCGCGCAGCTGGCGCACCTCAAGCATGGGTCGCTCCGCGGCCCAGATAGGCTTCGATCACCGCCTGGTTGTTCACCACTTCCTGCGGGCTGCCCTGGGCGATGATCTTGCCGTAGGACAGGACGTAGATGTGGTCCGACAGGCTCATGACGGCGTGCATGACATGCTCGATCAGCAGCACCGTGACGCCGCCGGCGCGGATCTTCCGGATGATGGTGATGATGTCCTCGATCTCGGACGGATTGAGCCCGGCCATGACCTCATCGAGCAGCAGCAGCTTGGGCGAGGTCGCCAGCGCACGCGCCAGCTCGAGCCGTTTGCGCCCGGCCACCGTGAGGTCGGCTGCAGGCTGCTCCAGCATGCCCTGCATGCCGAGCTGGGTGGCAATCACACGGGCGTGTTCCCAGGCCTGCGTGCGGGCGGCGTGTTGCTGGTAGGCGCCGACAGCAATGTTCTCGTGCACCGTGAGTTTGGCAAACGGTTGCGTGATCTGGAACGTGCGCACCATGCCGCGGCGCGCGATGGCATGCACCGGCAGGCCGGTGATGTCCTCGCCCAGCAGTTCGACCCGTCCGGCATTGAGCGGCAGGAAACCGGCGATGCTGGCGAACAAGGTGGTCTTGCCGGCACCGTTGGGCCCGATCAGCGCGACGATGCGCCCCGCGTCAACCCGCAGCGTGGCGTCATCAACGGCGCGCAGGCCACCGAACACCTTGGTCAGTCCGGTCACCTGCAGCATCAGCGCGGCCCTCCGGGCGGCGGCTTGCGCTTGAACAGGTCGATCAGGCCGTTCGGCAGGTATGCAATGATCACCACCAGCAAGGTGCCGTACAGCACCAGCGACAGGCCCGGCGTCTTGGTCAATTCCCGGGAACCCTCGCTCACGACGGCCAGCAGCACCGAGCCGATCAGCGGTCCGTACACCGTACCGGCGCCGCCGATCATGCTGACCAGCAGCATTTCGACCGACTTGTCGGTGCCAAAGACGATGGTCGGGTCGATGTAGAGAAAATACTGCGCGAAGAAGCAGCCGCCGACACCACCGATGGCCCCCGACAGCAGCATGACCTTGACTTTTTCGGTGAAAACGTCGATACCGAGCGCGCGCGCCGCATCTTCGTTTTCACGTATGGCTGCCAGGTGGGCGCCAAAACGCGAGCGCCGCAGCCACTCGGCAATAGCCACCGAGATCACGGTCAGCGCAAGGATCAGAAAGTAGAAGCCGCCGCGTTCGGCGAACTGGAAATTCGCCGCACCGGCCTTCATCGGAATCAGCATGCCCAGTCCACCGCCGGTGATGCTGATCGAATTGCTGATGATGCGCAGCATCTCGGCAAAAGCCAGCGTAATCAGCGCGAAATAGGAGCCCTTGAGCCCGGCCCGAAACGACAACACGGCGATGATGCCGCCGACCAGTGCACCGGCCAGGGCTGACGCCGGCAAGCCGAGCCAGGGCGACACGCCAAAACGCATCTGCATGATTGTCGAGGCGTAGGCGCCGACGCCGAAAAACGCCACATGGCCGAACGACAACTGCCCGGCAAATCCGCCCGCGATGTTCCACGACTGGCCGATAAAGGCATAAAACAGCGCCAGCACGCCAAAGTTGAGCATGAAGCTGGACGGGAAGACGAACGGAAACAGCAGCGCGACCAGCAGCACCAGAGCGTGCAGCCGCCATGGCACGCCATGCAGCTGCGACTTCATTGCCGCGCCCCGAACAGGCCGGAGGGGCGAAACAGCAGAATCAGGATGAAGATGACGGAAATTCCGATCTGCCCCAGACTTTCGCCCAGGAACAGGCCACCAAAGGACTCGGTCAGCCCGACCACCAGTCCGCCCACCACGGCACCCAGAAAACTCCCCATGCCGCCCAGCACCACGACCGTGAAGGCCACCAGCACAAACACATGGCCGATGGACGGTGAGACGTAAAAGATAGGCATCAGC
Organism: Betaproteobacteria bacterium; assembly: GCA_031363785.1. GTDB lineage: Bacteria > Pseudomonadota > Gammaproteobacteria > Burkholderiales > Burkholderiaceae_C > CAISIP01. Next base: position 14,596 of record JANLVB010000396.1, on the reverse strand, counting down.
AGACACGCCGCAGCACCCAGCGTGGCCAGGCCGATGCCGTAAGAGATGGCGAATATGCGCTCCACGTCGATGCCCACCAGGCGCGCACCGATGCGTTCCTTGGCCACGGCTCGGATGGCGCGCCCGATGTCGGTGCGTTGCATGAACAGGCCCAGGGCGATGCACAACAGCATTGCGAAGCCGAACGAAATCAACTTGGGCAATGGCACCAGAGTCGGCCCCAGCTCGATCATCCGGTCGGAGTAGGCCACCGAGATGGTGCGTGAATCACCCTTGAAAAACATCAGTGCCAGGTTCTCGATCAGGATCGACAGCCCCAGGGTGATCAGCAGGATGTTCTCGTCGCGCCCGTTAGACAGGCGGCCGATGATGCCCTTGTACAACGCGTAACCCAGCACATACATGGCTGGCACCATCACCAGCATGCTGAGGTAGGGGTCCAGCCCGAGTTTGGTCAGCAGGTAATAGACCCCGAACATGGCCAGCATCAGCATGCTGCCGTGGGCGAAGTTGATGATGTGCAAGACGCCGTAGATCAGCGTCAGGCCGCTGGCAACCAGCGTATAGATGCCGCCAAGCAGCAAACCGTTGATGGTGGCTGCGGCGAGGATGCTCAGGTCCAAGACGATCTCCCGTTGCGGTCAAACCGCCAGGCTCGCCCGGCGGCTTGATCTGTCTGGCGAAGTGTGGAGATCAGCTGAACTTGGGCCGCGGGAACACCGGCTTGATAGCCGAAAAATCACCTGGCCAGACCACGTCGATGTCGGTCTTGGAGGCCTGCAACAGTGCAGCGCGTCCGCCCTGGTTCTGGCCATTGACGAACCTGGTCGGGCCATAGGGCATGAAGTGGTCGGCCCAGGTGCTGGCCTCGAGTGCCGCAATCACGGCTGCTTTGTCGGCCGACTTGGCGGTCTCCAGAGCGCTGGCGTACAGCTTGACCGCGTTGTAGGAGCAGTAGACCTCGAAGGTGAACAGGGCGTCCTTGGCCTCGACCCGTTTGCGCATCTCCAGCGCCTTCGGGTTGCGCGGGTTGTACCAATGGTTGAAGTCCATCATGTACTGGGCCACGTCGGGTTGCTCCTTCACCAGCTTGTAGTTGAAGCCGCCACCGAGCACGCTGAACATGCCGGCCAGGTCGACCTTCTGCTGGTAGATGGTGCGCGCCATCAGCACATACTCGTTCTGGTAGTTGCTCATGATCACGATGTCGGGCTTGATGGCCTTGATGCGCAGCACCAGGTTGGTGAAGTCGCGCGTGGGTGATGCGTGCGGCAGCACTTCCTTCACCTCCAGCCCGATGCCGGAGATCTTCGCCTGCAGCAGCTTGGCGGTACTGGTGCCGAATTCCGAGTCCTCGTGCACCAGCACGGCGGTCTTGGCCACGCCACCGGCTGCCTTGTTGACTTCGGACAGGCCGGCAAATGCGTCATCCACACATTTGCCATTGCCTGGGGCCAGGCGAAACACATTCTTCAAGCCGCGGCTGACGATGGCGTCGGACACACCGACGTCGATCAGGAACGGTGTGTTGTACTTGGCCGCAGCCTGGGTGGCCGGCAGCGCGATGGCACTGGCAAAGCAGCCGACATAGGCCGATACGCCCTCCTGCTGCATGCGCTCGACTTCGCCCACGCCGACCTCCGGCCGCGACTGGGAGTCGCCCAGCAAGGCCTCGAGCTTGCTGCCGCCCATGGACTTGATGCCTCCCGCGGCGTTGATTTCGTCGATCGCCAGCATGGCGCCCATGCGCGACTGGCCACCGCTGTAGGCCAGCGCGCCGCTCACCGGATGCAGCAGACCGACCTTGACCGGCCGGGCCTGCGCCATCAACAAACCAGGTGCGCCGAGCACGGCACTGGCAGCACCGGCCTGCAAAACCAGGCGGCGCGAAAAATGTGTGGTGGATGTCATGGGAGGGCCCTCGTGGTGGTAAAAGCGATATTGTTCCATTTGTAGAACAATGGGTCTAGACTATGCACACAAGCTGCCCGTGCGTCAACCCGGGCAGACCCGACGTTTGTGCCACAGGGTCTGTCCCATGGATCATGCCCACTATGCCTACTCAGCGCTGCCAGGCCGGGCCGCCGACCCATGGGCGCCGGGTGTCGGATTGGTGGCCTTTGTCGTGCTGTTTCTGGAGCATTGGGATCTTGTCGCCCCGGACGGTGCGCTGCGCGATCCGCGCATGGTGGGCGAGTTTGGCAGCTTCACGCCGGACTACCGTAGCTGGTCACAACGCGAATACGGCTTGCGGGTCGGCATCTTCCGGGTAATCGAGGCCCTGCGCGAGGCCGGGCTGCGGCCAGCCGTTGCTGCCAACGCGATGGCGGTGCAGCGGCTGCCGGAACTGGTGCGACTGTTCAACGACTGGGGTTGCGAGTGGATCGCGCACGGCATGGCGGCAACGCGGATGGTGCATTCGGGCATGTCGCTGGCACAGGAGCGGGAGCTGGTAGCAGACGCGCTCGAAGCCATTGAACGCTGCACCGGGCGGCGACCGGTGGGCTGGGCGAGCCAGGACTGGGGCAGCACGCCACATACCTACGAGCTGCTGGCTGGCAAGGGCATGGCTTATACGCTGGACTGGTGCAACGACGACCAGCCCTACTGGCTGCAGACACGGCCTGGCGTGTTGTCCATCCCCCTGTCGGCCGAATGGGACGATGTGCAATGCCAGTGGCTGCGAAATATCGAACCGCGAGCCCACACCGCGTTGGCCAGCGCGGCGTTTGCCCGAATGCACGCGGAGTGCGCCGCGCACCAGCGTTCGGCCGTGTTTGGCCTGGGACTGCACCCCTGGCTGTGTGGCATGCCCAGCCGTATCGCGGCCTTGCGCAGCCTGTTGGCGCAATTGCGTGGCCATGGTGATGTGTGGTGGGCTGACCCTTGCCAGTTGGCCGCAGCAGCTAAATCGGACACTTGACATGGACTACCTCGACACCCTGAGCGCCTTTGCCGCCAACTTGCAGGGCATGGAGGTGCCGCCCGCGGTGCGTGAGCAACTGGGATGGATAGTGGCCGATACCGTGGCTGCCATGGTGGCTGGTTCCGCCGAGCCCGAGCTGCGTGCGCTGGCGGGCATTCGGGCCGACGGCGGTGAGGCTACCCTGGTGGGGCTCGGGCGCAGCACTGGCGCCGAGGCTGCGGCGCTGGTCAATGGCAGCGCCGGCACGTTCCTGGAAATGGACGAGGGCAACCGGTTCTCGCGCGGGCACCCGGCCGTGCATGTGTTGCCTGCCGCCCTGGCCTTGTGTGAGCAGCGCGGTGCCAGTGCGCCGGAGTTCCTGTCCGCTGTGTTGTGCGGTTACGAAGTCGGTTCCCGGCTCGGCGCGGCGAGCCAGCTGCGCGCTGCCATGCACCCGCACGGGACCTGGGGCACGATAGGCGCTGCGGCGGCCTGCGCGCGGGTGGCGGGCCTGGATGGTGCGGGCATGCGCGAAACGATCAACATCGCGGCCTCGCTGACCACCGCCACCTCCAAGCAGACCATGCTGCAAGGCGGACTGGTACGCAACGTGTATGCCGGCATGAGCAACCGCAACGGGCTGCTGGCTCTGGAACTTTTCGAGTGTGGCTTTGGCGGTGAACACGACGGGCCAGCTTCGCTGTTGGGCAAGATCATCTCCGAACACTTCGACAGCGCTGCGGTCGTGCGTGGCCTGGGCGACGAGTGGCATGTACTGCAGAACTACTTCAAACTGCATTCCTGCTGCCGCTACAACCATGGCGCGCTCGACGCGATCGATGCCATGGCCGCACACGCCGACCTGCCTGCCATCGACCTGATCGGGCACATCGAGGTGCGCAGCTACAACCTGGCAGCCGAATTGCTGGACCAGACACCGCGCAACACCCTGGCGGCCAAGTTTTCGCTACCCTTTGCGGTGGCAACCCGGCTGGTGCATGGCAGCAGCGCCATGGCCAGTTTCAACTGGGACGCGGTGCGCAACCCGGTGGTGCTGGCGCTCGCGCAGAAGGTGCAGGTGCGCGAAGACCCTGCCATGACGCGCCGTCTGCCGATGGAGCGGCCGGCCAGTGTGCTGATCACGCTGCAGGATGGCAGCATCCGGTTCGGTGAGGCTGGCGTGAATCGCGGCGACGATGCCTCACCTTACACGCGCGACGAGCTGGCTGGCAAGTTCATGGACCTGACCCAGCGAGTCTGGCCGACCGCCCATGCGCAGCAGGTGCTCGACACAACGCTGGCCATGGCCGCTGGCAGGGCAACGTTCCCGGCCTGGACTGCACTGCTGCGCCGCGCACCGATGGCATGAAGTGTTGCAGCGACAGTCAGGCCCGCGCCGTGGCCCGGCCAGCTGCAGGGGTAGTGCCGCCGCGCTGGCATCCGCGCAAACTGCGATCGCCGCTGACCCGGAACAGCAGGTGTTGGCCGTGCCAGCAACGTGCAGCGGGGCAGTTACTCTGGGCTTGAAGATCCGGTATTGGCGTATGCTGCGCACAGGCGACGACCGGCAGCGCCATGGCCTGACCAGACCCGGTCGGCCAGCAAGCCGTCAAACATCGACCGAAAGCACATCACCATGGCGCTGACCAAGGTCATAACGATCCAGGGCCTGGCCCACATCGGCATTCGTGTCCACAACCTGGAGCGCTCGGTGCGTTTCTACGAGTTGCTGGGTTTTGTCAAGACGGCCGGCCCGATCGGCCCGGAGCCGGTGGCCATTCTGGAACACCCGAGCGGGCTGGAAGTCAATCTGGTACTGAACGCGCCCGCCAGTGACGCGCCTAACATACTGATGGACGTGCCCGACAAACATCCCGGCATCACGCACTTCGCGCTGCTGTGCCCGGATATCCACGCCGCCCGGGAGCAATTGGCCGCGGCCGGCATCGCCCTCAGCGGTGGGCCGATGCGCTTCGGGCCGCTCGCGCAGGGCATCTTCGTGCGCGACCCGGACCGCAACGTGATCGAGCTGCACCAACGCGGCCCGTCGGCATGACCGCAGTCTGGCTGTACGCCGACGAAGTGATTCGATGAAGCGCTTACAGCACCGGCGTCAAAGCCTTGCCGTTGGCCAGGCGATAGACCGAAAAGTCCTTCAGGTCGATGGTCAGGATGTCAAACACACCGGTCTGTTGTGCCAGCCACAGCAGCGACGCATCGGCCAGGTCCATCGGCAAGTCGGCGTACTTTTCCTTCCAGTCGGCCAGCGTGGCCAGAGCGGTGGCGTTCAGCTCCATGACACCCAGCCCGCCCGCATCGGCCCAGCGCAGGAACGCGATCTGCGTGTGCTCGGGCATGAAGTGGCAGGCCTCGGTCAGCACTGGCCAGGTGGTGAGCAAATGGCCGTTGAAGCGTTTGAGGTAAGCAGCGACGCGGCGGTGGTGCTTGTCAGAGCGGTCGGCAAGCGCAATCAGCGGCCCGGCGTCAACCAGAATGCTTGGCACGGAGCTTTTCCATCAGGTACCGCTTGCGGTTTTGCGCCAGATCGCCCTGGCCGCTGGAAAAGCTGCCCACCACATTGAACTGGCGCGCCAGTTCTAGCGCCGTCTTGGCATCACGCGGCGCGGGTGAAAAATGCTCGCTGAGCAATTGCGTGATGACATGCGTCTTGGTCACATGGCGGGCCTTGCAGTACTCCTCGAGCTGGTCTTGCAGGTGGGCGCTGAGCCGGACGGTGAGCGTCATGGTGCAGGGCATCTCAAAAATCGTGTATTACATTATTACACGAGAGAGAGCTTGCCATGCTGGCTCTTGGCCCGAGGGCGCTTGCCATTCCACAGGTCCACAGGTGATCGGAGAATCGAATGACTACACGCCGCAAAGCGCCGATTTCGCAGGCGCGATTGCACCGGATTTATGACGGGTCTGGCACTTCGATTTCTGCCTGCAGCGAAAGCTGGCGGCGGTGGGCCAATCCAGCGAATTCGTCGCCGCCGGATTCCTTGCCAGTTACGGGCCCGATTTCAACGCCAGTTTTGCTACCGCCGCTTCGTTTGTGTCGCGCATCCTGCGCGCTGCCAAGCCCGCCGACCTGCCGATCGAACAGGTCACCAAGCTGGAGCTGGTTGTGAATCTCAAGACCGCCAGGGTCTTGGGTCTGAAGGTGCCGCAAGATCGGGCGATCAGGCTTCCGTCGCGGCCATGCGTGCGACCGTGGCCATCCCTATCATCCTCGCCGGCGCCAGCGATCCGGTTGGCACCGGGATGATCGTGAGCCTTGCGCGGCCGGGCGGAAACATTACCGGAACGAGCGCGCAAGCCACCGAGCTGAGTGCCAAGCGGCTGGAGCTGCTCAGAGAGGCTGTACCGAAGGCCGCGCGCGTTGCCGTGCTCTGGAATCTGGACAATGCCGCGATGACCCGGCGCTATCAGCGGTTGGAGGATGCCGCCCGCATGCTGCGCCTGAGTATCCAGCCGTTGGGTGTGCGCAACTCCGAAGACTTGGATGCGGCCCTTTCCACGATGACCCGGGAGCGCCCTGACATGCTTGTCATGACGTCGGATCCCTTCACCACCTTGAACAGCAAGCGTGTGATCGAGTTCAACGCGACACACCGCATTCCGGCGATCTATGAGCGCGAGTCCCTGGTGCAGGAGGGCGGTCTGATGTCATACGGGCCAAATTCCGATGAAGTCTTTCGTCTCGTGGCGGTCTACGTCGACAAGATATTCAAAGGGGCGAAACCAGGAGAACTTCCGGTGGAGCAGATGGACCGGGTCTACCTCCATATCAACCTCAAGACGGCCAAGGCCCTCGGCATCACCATTCCGCAGTCCCTGCTGCTGCGCGCCGACGAGGTGATTCAGTGACCGTGCAGCGCAGACCATTGATTGTCAGTGCCATGTTGCTGATGGCGGCACCTGGCACCGTCTTCGCCCAGACACCGGCCAAGATCTGGCGCATTGGCTACCTGTCGAACGCATCTGGCCCGGACGAAGCGACCGAAGCCCTACGCGCGCAGATAACCGGCCTCGGGTACCAAGAAGGACGCAACGTCTTGATCGAGTATTGCTGGGGAGCGGGGCGCGAGGCGCGGCTGGCAGAGCTTGCCGCGGAACTCGTGCGGATCAAGGTCGATGTTATCGTCGTTCGCGGCCAACAGGCTGCGGCGGCAGCCAAGCGCGCGACCAGCACCGTCCCCATCGTCATGGCGGTTGTGGGCGATCCGGTTGGCACTGGCCTGGTCGCCAACCTGGCGCACCCAGGGGGCAATATCACAGGCGTCGGCGTTATGGCAACTGACCTTGCCGGCAAACGCGTCCAGTTGTTGCGTGAACTGCTTCCCAAGACCAGTCGGTTCGCGGTGCTTGTCTTGAAGGGCGGCCCCGGCACGCCGCCACTCGTCGAGCAGCTCCAGGCTGCAGCACTGCAAACCGGCATCACGCTCGCCGTCCAGTATGTTAACGAGGGTGAGGCGCTCGCTGGAGCCTTCGCGGCCTGGCGGCTCGAACGGGCACAAGCCTTGATGGTGCAGTCGACGCCGTTCAGCAACGATCATCGCAAGCGGATTGTCGAACTCGCCCTGCAACACAAACTACCGATGATGTCCGACAATCGCGGCTTTGTGGATGTGGGTGGGCTGATGTCCTATGGCACCAACATCGTGGAACTGCAACGCCGCGTCGCGTCCTATGTAGACAAGATTCTCAAAGGCGCGAAGCCTGGTGACTTGCCTGTGGAGCAGCCGACAACCTTCGAGCTGGTCATCAACCTCAAGGCCGCCAGGGCGCTGGGATTGACTATTCCCCAGTCGTTGCTGCTGCGCGCCGACGAGGTGATTCGATGAGGCGGCGCGATACGGTTTTTGGTCTCTTTGCACTTGGCGTGACAGGCGCGCCGCTTGTGAAGGCTCAGCCGGCCAACAAGGTCTGGCGCATCGGGTTTCTGGCTGTTCGGGCCGTACCCCCATCACCCAGTCCCGATCCTCTTTACATGGCATTTTTCGGGATCTGCAAGAGCTTGGGTATGTCGAAGGCAAGAACCTGGAAATCACATGGCGCTCGTCGGATGGCAGGAATGAACGCCTGCCACAGCTCGCGGCGGATTTGGCTCAGATGAAATTGGATCTCATCGTCGTGATCACCGACGCTAAACTGTCGCAATGAACCGCCAAACCGCTGTCCAGCTTCTGTCGCAACACAAGGCGCGTTTGGTAAGCCAGTTCGGAGTGTCGAGTTTGGCGTTGTTTGGCTCCACTGCGCGTGATCGCGCGACTGAACAGAGTGATGTGGATGTGCTGGTTTCGTTTGATGGCCCAGCGACCTCTGCGCGGTATTTCGGCGTCCAGTTCTATCTGGAGGATTTACTGGGTTGCCCGGTGGACCTGGTGACCGACAAGGCGCTGCGCCCGGAGCTGCGTCCATACGTTGAGCTGGATGCCGTTCATGTCTGAGGCGACACCGCCGCGCGCATGGCGCTTCTATCTTGACGACATGATTGAGTTTTGCGAGAAGGTTCAGTCCTTTACAAAGGGATTCAACCAGGAGGACTTTGAGAGCAACGCAATGTGCTTTGATGCCACGGTGCGCAACATTGAGCTCATTGGTGAGGCGGCCACCCACATACCCGAAGCGGTGCGCACGTCGAGCTCTGGTGTTGCCGAGAACCACACGCCGTGAATCCACTGCTGGGCATTCATCACAACGCGCACAAAGGACCCACCATGCAACTCCGGCGCAGACGATTGATAACGCGCGGCATCACGCTGCTCGCGGCCCCAGGCTTGGTTGTCGCGCAGACGCCGGGCAAGGTCTGGCGCATTGGTGTGTTGTCGGCAGCGTCGGGTCCCGACCAGAACCTCCGTGCATTTGTTGAGGGGCTGCGGGCTCTGGGATACGTTGAAGGTCGCAACCTTTCCATCGAGTTTCGTGGGGCGGCTGGCAAGGTGGAGCGCCTGCCCGAGCTTGCAATGGAGCTGGTGCTGCTCAAGGTCGACGTCATCCTGGCGGCAACCGGCCCCACCACCATTGCGGCCAAACGCGCGACCAGTTCGATCCCTGTCGTCATGGTGACCGCCCCCGATCCGGTTGCCATGGGCCTGGTTGCCAGCCTCGGCCGACCCGGCGGCAACGTGACCGGCACGACCAACATGTCGACGGATCTTGCCGGCAAGAGCCTGCAACTGCTGCGCGAATGGTTCCCCAAGACGACTCGGATCGGCGTGCTTGTCTGGAAGGGTGCTCCTGCCACACCGCTGTACCTTGAGCTGTTGCGCTCGGCCGCGCAAGTGACCGGCGTCACACTCACGGTGCAGCAAGAGAACCAGCCCGAGGCGCTGGCAGGGGCTTTTGCAGCCATGCAACAGGAGCGCGCCCAGGCACTGATGGTGCAGGTCAGCCCATTCACTTTCGAGCATCGCCGACAGATCGTGGAGCTGGCCGCCCAGCACCGGTTGCCGGCCGTGTTTGCGGCGCGCGAATTCGTCGATGCCGGTGGCCTCATGTCCCATGGCCCGAACCAGCTTGATCTGATGCGCCGCGCCAGTTATTTTGTGGACCGCATCTTCAAAGGCGACAAGCCGGCCGATCTGCCGGTGGAGCAGCCGACCACCTTCGAGATAGTCCTCAACCAGAAGACCGCCAAAGCGCTCGGCGTGACGATCCCGCAGTCTTTGCTGCTGCGCGCTGATGAGGTGCTTCAATAACGCTGCAGCGCCGTCCAATGATCACGACGGGGCAGGGGGCTGCCTGTGCCCGATCAGGCGGGTGACGAACGCAAGGCGTAGGTCTTGCCACCCAGAAACAGATATTCCACGCGCATCACCGCACCGCCTTTTTCTGCCGTGAAGGTAAAGCCCAGCAGGGCCAGTGCATCCCCCACCTTGATCTCGGGCACGGCCCAGTCCTGCATGCGCGACAGGGGCGCCAGCTCGACCTCCCAGCGGCGGTCCTTGCGCGTTGGCAGTTGCGCGGCCTTGAGCAGCGCCGCTCCATCCACCGGCGCGGTTTGCGCGGGCAGGCTGCGCGAGGCCAGGTCGGTCGGCAGCTTCAGGCCGTCGGCAGGTGTCTCGAGTCGCAGCTCGGCGTGCGGGTTGCGCCAGGTGACCTGCGTTGCTTTGCCTTCCAGGTACAAGGGGCGGGTCTGGTCGAAACTGCTCCAGCCATGGTGCGCCCACGCGGGCAGGGCGACAAACAGGGGCGTGGAGGCGAAGGCGCGTCTGTTCAACATAGTGCTTCAAAGGTAAGCGATCCAGCGACCACAGGCGATGGCACCCAGCCAAAGCCCCGTTGACAGCAGGGTTTGTGCTCTGGCGACCCGGTCACAACGCTCCAGACTGCCGCGGCCATGGAACCAGACGGCATTGATGCCAGCCAGCTGCACCAAGCCCAGCTTGATGACAAAAGCGCGGTTCGCCAACATCTCGGCCGGATTGGCGGAGAACATCAGCAAGCCGCTGCATAACACCAAAGCGAAACCGGAAACCGTGACCGACAGTGCCAATTTGGCAAGTGGCCGCACTGGCAGCTCCGGCCCGAGGCCCCACACCCGCAGCTCCAGCAGCACCAGGCTGCCCAGCAGCAATGCGATACCGATGATGTGCAGCACTTCGAGTGCCGGATAGGCAAACGGGTGCGACGCGATCCACGGCAGGCCCGCCCAGTTGCCGATCAGCCCACCATTCATGGCGGCATGCTAGCAGGTCGTGCTGCAGCCTGGATGCACTGTCCGTGTTGCTTGTGCAATGCGATAGCCAGGAGGCACTGAATAAGTCCCCGCCATGCGCGTTCGAGTCAAAAGCGGGATGATTTGGTCGCCAAGCGCTTGGCGGGTCAGCCCAACGAATTGTCGCCGCTCATGTAGACAAACACCTCGTCGAACACATCACCGCGCAGGCGGAAGAAGTTGCAGTTGTTCTTCACCAGCAGTTGGCCGGCATGGGTCGTGTTCTCGACCCGAAAGCGGCTGGCGATGCGGACGGGGGATTGCACCACATGGTCGAAGTTGCCGTGCCACACCTTGGCATAACGGCTGCTGAGGCGCTCGAACATGCCACGGATCTCCCCGTCGCGACCTGCATACACCGTATTGAAGGTGGCAATGGTGAAGCGCGCATCGGGTGCAAAACACACCAGCGTGGCCTGCAGATCCATGCGGTCGACGGCCGCGAAGTAGCGTTCGGCCAAGGCCTGGAGCATGGTTGCGCTGGGTTCGGTCATGGCCTGCCCCTTTCAAACAACTGTGCTGCAGCCAGCATGGCTTCGAGCATTTCCAGCCGCGGGTGCATGGGTTTGGGATAGGCGACACGGCTGTGGCTCTGGCCCATGGCCAGCATGGCCTCGGCGATCTTGTAGCTCAGCGGTCCGGGGTTGATCACCGGCACTGGCAGGCGCTGCTGCAGGTACGCATGCGCCTGGTGCATCGTGGTGGAGCCCAGGATCAGCACCTCGGCGCCGTCTTCTTCAATCGCCCGCAGGGCTGCAGTCTCGAGCAACGGAAACACCTCGTCCTCCTTGCCCGAAAGCAGGCCCTGGTTGTCGGGTGGTACCTCGATGGCGCGCACCGAAGCGCATTTGTGGTGCAGGCCGAGCTCGTCCAGCGCCTTTTTGTACAGCGGCTTCCAGCGGCTGGCCATGGTGAGGATGGAAAAGCGGTCACCCAGCATCAGGGCCGTGAGCATGGACAGGCGGCCCGGGCCAAATACCGGGATGTCGAGGGCCGAGCGTAATGCGGCTACACCCGAGTCACTCATGGTGTCGATACACACGGCGGCAAAACCCTGCTCCTGCGCACGGCAGCCGGCCTCGAATATCGACGCATCGGCGAGCACAAAGTCGTGCTGGCTGGAATAGTTCACCGGGCCGGCCTTGACCGCGCGGTATTCGAAATGCAGCTGCGGGCCGAACTGCAGCCCCTGCAGTTGCTGCTGGCGCAACTGCAGGTGCTGCTCCGACATGGCGAAGGGGACGATCACCAGCACGTTTTGCATGGCTGAAAGACTCTCAGGCTCTCAGCTTGCCACCGCGCCATACAGCTCGTCCAGCGCCTCGGCGGTCGAACGCACACGCCCGAACAGCCGCTGGAAGTTGCGCATCGTCACCAGGTGCAGGTCTTCATGCGTGGTGCCGCAGGCGTCTTCGACCAGCGTCACCAGATACCCACGGTCCGCCGCTTCGCGTGCCGTGGTTTCGACACACATATTGGTCGATACACCGCACAGGTACAGTTGTTCACATTGCAGGGCCCGCAGCAGGCTGTCGATGTTGGTCGATGCAAATGCTCCGATGGTGGTCTTGCGCAACACATGTTCCCCCGCCAGCGGTTTGAGTTCGTCGAGGATTTCGTGTTCACGGCTGCCGACAAAATTGCGGAACTCGACGAACAGCTTGCGCATGTGCACTGGAGCATCCGCTGCATCGGCATGCGCGGCACCTATGGTCACATGCAGCACCGGCCGGCGCTGCCGGGTGAAGGACTGCCGCAATCGCAAGGAATTGGGCAGCACCGACTGTTCGATGCGGTTAAAACGGTAGTCACCGACCGTCGAGCCATCGGCTGCGAGTTTGCGTGCCAGCGCACCCTGGCGTGCGCCGGTGGCGTACTGCATGTCGATCAGCACCAGCGCGGCCCGGGATGCTCGCACCGGTCGCTCGGGCATATAGGCGCGGATGTAGTCGGCAGGCTCAGTCATGTGGTGTTGTCCGATGCTGGTTCGTCACTGGAAGGGGCTGTTTGTTGCTGGCAATACCAGTTGATGATCTCAGAACCGGTGGCACACCATACGCCACTGTGCGACAGCACATACTCCAGTGCATTGGCCAGGTGCTCGATGCGGTGGGGTTGCCCCATGATGAAAGGGTGTACCGCGATGTTCATCACCTTGCCGTGTTGCGCGCCCTCGGCATACAGGGTGTCGAACTCGTCGCAGATCTTCTGCGCGAAGGCCGCACCCTCCTGGCCGCGGCGCCAGGCGATGCTGTCGTTGATCTCCATGCTATAGGGCAGGGAAAACAATTCGCCGCAGCGCACCTGGATGGGTGTCGGCTGGTCGTCGTGGTACAGGTCACACAGGTAACGGATGCCGGCCTCGGCCACCAGATCCGGCGTCTGCAGGGTGTTGGAGGCAGCAGGGGAAAACCAGCCCTGCAACTCCTTGCCGGTGAACTGCCGGTGTATTGACTGGCAGGCGTCGATGGCGGCGCGTTCCTCGTCCTCGGTCATACCCCAGTGGTAACGCGTGTTGAACATGCCGTGCGACATCAGCTCCCAGGAGCGGCTCAGCATGGCCCCGGTGATCTCGGGGTACATCTGCAGAACCGACATTGACAGCGACACGGTGCAGGGCAGGTTGAAACGGTCAAACACCTCCATCAGCCGCCAGACACCGACCCGGTTGCCATAGTCGCGCAGGCCATACCCCAGGATGTCGGGGTGCGGCACGCGTGGCCAGGGGTTGCGTACCCGCACCTGCTGCGGCAGGTACTCGTAGTGTTCGATGTTGGGGGCCACCCACAGCGCCACCCGGGCACCGCCCGGCCAGCGCAGTGGCTCGCGGCCCGGTGCGGCGCTGTAGCGGATGCGTTCGGCAGAGGGGGCAGAGGAGGGGGTCACAGGGTCAGGCGGCAGGTTCGCAGGCAAGCCCCGGCAGGTGGCGGCGGGAGCCGGGGGGTTGATGGTGAAACACTTCAATTGTTCTGTCAATGGGACAATAGGGTGTGAGCGCCAAAATAACAGGGCCTGTGCCACCATCGCCCGCCACGCATTACCAGTTGATCTGCCTGGACCTGGATGGCACCCTGGTGGACACGGCACCGGAAATTGCCTGCGCGGCAAATCAGGCTCTGGCATCGCATGGTCTTGAAGAGCGGACTCAGGCCGACATCACGCTGTTGATTGGTGCTGGCGGCCACGCCTTGTTGCGTCGGCTGCTGCACGATGCAGCACCGTCATCGCAGGTGTCGAGCGAAGCGGTGCTGGCGAGTTTCGAGGCCAGTTATGCCGCGCTGGCTGGCACCCTGTGCCACCCATACCCGGCCTGCCGGGCGGCGCTGCAGCAACTGCGCGATGCCGGTGTACGTCTGGCCTGTGTCACCAACAAAGAGTTGCGCCATGCCACGCTGGTGTTGCAAGCCACCGGGCTGGCGCAGTTCTTCGACCTTGTGCTGGGTGGTGATTCATTGCGCGAGAAAAAACCCCATGCCAGTGTGTTGCGCCATGTGGCCGCTGCGCTGGGTGTGCCACTTCAATATACAGCCCATGTCGGAGACTCCTCGACCGATGTGCTGGCCGCGCGTCATGCCGGTGTGGCTGCCTGGGCCGTGCCCTATGGCTACAACGGTGGCATGCCGGTAGCCGATTGCGGCCCGGACCGGATGTTCGCCGACCTGGCGCAGATGGCGGCCCATGTGCTGGCCAGCGGCAGGTGACGGGCATGGTAAAAGTGATACATAGAAGTGGATTGTTTGATTCAGTCTGTATAACCAGACTGCAGGGTTTTGGAAAATGGATTCCGGTCAAGCGCCGGCAACCGGGAGCATCCCATGTACGCACAATTGGTCGAGACGGGCAAAAGCGCCGTCAAATCGCTCGACGAGATGGAGCCGCAGGAGCGCGCCTTCCAGGAAAAGCTCAATGCCGGCATCAAGGTCGAGCCGAAAGACTGGATGCCCGAGGCCTATCGCAAGACCCTGGTG
>JANLVB010000262.1:0-5180 GCA_031363785.1 Betaproteobacteria bacterium | reverse complement strand
CGAGCGTCTTCAGGCTAGGCGCAACCCCGCAGACAGTGCCCAATTGGGTAGGCAGGGCACAGCAAGGGGTTGCAACGACGCATGAAGGCCGCGCAGCCGCCGTCCTAGAAGCGGAAGTGGCTGAACGCCTTGTTCGCCTCTGCCATGCGGTGCACTTCATCCCGCTTCTTCATGGCACCGCCACGGCCCTCGGTGGCCTCCATCAGCTCGTTGGCCAGTCGCAACGCCATGGACTTTTCGCCTCGTTTGCGCGCCGCCTCTTTGATCCAGCGCATCGACAGCGCCAGGCGGCGCACAGGACGCACCTCGACTGGCACCTGGTAGTTCGCCCCACCAACACGGCGGGACTTGACCTCAACCATGGGCTTGACGTTGTTGATCGCCATCGTGAAGGCTTCTACCGGATCCTTGCCCGGGTTCTTCCGTTCGATTTGCTCGAGTGCACCATAAATGATGCGCTCGGCCACGGCTTTCTTGCCGCCTTCCATGATCACGTTCATGAACTTGGACAGCTCGACATTGCCGAACTTCGGATCCGGCAGGATTTCACGTTTTGGGACTTCGCGACGACGTGGCATTTTTCACCTCTTTTTGCTTCAGTTGGTAGCATTTGGATGCCACCGCGAGGGCTACAAGGCCCTCACTTACTTGACCCATCCGGACAATTCCGGATTTCGGATCACCCAGCCCGGCCGCGCCTGCCAGGGCGCATGCGGACTGAAATCACGGCCAGCGATACCGTGCTGCGCAACGGCACCGCTGCTGCGTTGCAACTGTCAGGCCTTTTTGGGGCGCTTGGCGCCGTATTTGGAGCGCGACTGCTTGCGGTCCTTCACACCTTGGAGGTCCAGCGAACCGCGCACGATGTGGTAACGAACACCGGGCAAATCCTTGACCCGCCCGCCACGCACCAGAACCACCGAATGCTCCTGCAGGTTGTGGCCTTCGCCACCAATGTAGGAAATCACTTCAAAGCCGTTGGTGAGACGAACCTTGGCAACCTTGCGAAGCGCCGAATTCGGCTTCTTGGGTGTCGTCGTGTAGACACGCGTGCATACACCGCGACGCTGCGGAGAATTTTGCATCGCCGGACTCTTGGACTTGATCGTCTCGACTTCGCGCCCTTGACGCACTAGCTGGTTAATGGTTGGCACTGAAGCCTCCTGATGGATCTCACGCCCATGGCGTTTGAAATAAAACGTCCCGTGACGCTCGAAAACAACACAAGAAAACGCTTGCCCGTCCGCAAATTCCGAAAAGCCTTCGAGTATATCAGCGCCCTGCCTAGCACGCAAGCGCGCCGACACCGCCGCACCAGGCTCCGCAGACATGCGATGAGAACGACACTCCTGATTTTCGATACCACGCTGCTGTTGCACCCCGACCCTGCATCGTGCAGCCGCCCGGTGGCGCTACCTGATCCAGAGCCGGATCGCGTCCCATGCGCGCCCGAGCACGCCCGCCTGCGGCACAGTCTCCAGCGCCACCAGCGGCAGGTCCGCCAGCAACTGGTCACCCATCGACACCTTCAGGCGCGCCAGCACCTGCCCTTTGGTGAATGGTGCCACCAGTGGTTCCACGCGGGCCACCACAGTCGTGATTTTTGCCGCCGTGCCCGCTGGCACGGCTACCACCACCGCCTGCGTACGACCCAGTTTCACTACCGGCTGTGCACCCTTCCAGACAGTGGGTGTGGCAACAACCTGACCGGCGTCAAACAGCTTCACCGCATCGAAAGCCGAGAAACCCCAGTTCAGCAGCTTCTGCGACTCATTGGCGCGCGCGTTCTCGCTTGTGGCACCCAACACGATGGACAACAATCGGCGGCCACCACTGCCCGCGTCGGCGCCTGTAGCTGCCTTGAGATTGGCAAACTCGCGCCGCGCCGTGGCGATCATGCAATAACCCGCCGTATCCGTGAAGCCGGTTTTGAGGCCGTCGACCGACGGGTCACGAAACAGCAGCAGGTTGCGATTGCTGTCGTTGGTGGCGGGAGTCCCGGCATAGCGGTATTTCTTGATCGCGTAATAACCGACATACTGCGGAAATTCGGCCATCAGACGCGACGTCAGGGTTCCCAGGTCACGCGCGCTGGTGACATGTCCGGCCTGGGTCAATCCTTCCGGATTGCGATAACTGGTGGCTTTCAGGCCAAGTGCAGCGGCCTGGTCGTTCATCAGCTGCACGAATCGCTCGACGCTGCCACCCACGCCCTCGGCCAGGGCGACGGTCGCGTCATTGCCCGATTGAACGATCATGCCCTTGATCAGGTCTTCGACCGGCACCTGCATCTTGGGGTCGATGAACATGCGCGAGCCACCCATCCTCCAGGCGCGCTCGCTTACCGGCAGCGTTTGCTGCAGATCGATCTTTTTCGCCCGCAGCGCGTCAAACACCAGGTAGGCAGTCATCAGCTTGGTCAACGACGCCGGCTCGACCGGCAGGTCAACCTCCTTTTGCGCCAACACCTGGTTGGCGGTCACATCGAGCAACAGGTAGGCGCGCGCAGCAATCTCCGGCGCCTGGGGCGTCTGGGCGGCGACGCAACACGTCCATAAAAGGGCCAGGGCAAACAGTACGGGTTTCATAGGCTGCATGGGAGTGGGAAAGGTGCAAAACAGCAGCGTGCGAACTGCGTGCGGCACTGAGGACGCCTTCGGCGAATCTCAGTCGGCGGTAGTTAGGTGGCGGACGACGAGTGCCTTGAGCACACCCAGTTGTCCGTGAAAAAAATGCGCGGCCCCCGGCACCACCACCACGGGGAGATTCTGCGGGCGCGCCCAGTCAAACACGTCTGCCAACGCGACCGTGTCGTCCAGTTCGCCATGCACCACCAGGGGATTGAAACCCTCCCCGATGGCGGCCACCGGAAATCGGCTGACGGCGGTGCCAACCAGGACCACCTGGCGCAGCTGGCGTTCGGTGCGCAACTGCTGCAGCGCCATGCTCACCACATAGGAGCCGAAGGAAAACCCAGCCAACGCCAGTTCGCCCTGTGCGGCACAGACCCGCACAACGGCATGCAGGTCTTCCAGCTCGCCACGGCCTTCGTCGTAGCTGCCGGCACTTCGCCCGACACCCCGGAAGTTGAACCGCACCGCATGCCAACCACATTGCACGAAGGCCCGCGCAATGGTCACCACCACCTTGTTGTCCATGGTGCCGCCAAACAGCGGATGCGGGTGCGCCACCACGACCGTGCCCCTGGCCGGCTCGGGTGCAAAGTCGCGCAGCACCTCCAGCGCCCCGGCTGGGCCCGCCACGGAGAGTCTGCTGGCAGCCGGATTCATGCCATAACCGTTCTCTCAGCGGCCGGCGTGTGGCAGCGTCATCAGGCGCTCGACCACCCGGCCGTTCTTCAGATGTGACTCGACGATTTCATCGATGTCCTGGGCGTCCACATAGCTGTACCAGACCGCCTCCGGATAAACCACCGCCACCGGGCCAGCGGCACACCGGTCCAGGCATCCGGCCTTGTTGACGCGTACCTTGCCCGGGCCGGACAGGCCGGCCGCTTTTACTTGCAACTTGCAACGGTCAAAGCCGGCTTGCGCCGCATGTTGGGCACAACAGGCTTCGCCATTTTTGCGCTCGTTGAGACAGAAAAAAATATGCCGCTCGTAGTAGGAAAAGCGGGCGTCGCCGTTGGCGGTTGGTAGGTTGCTCATGCGTCAATTCTAGTTTTTCAGACCCGGCTCCCGCAGCCGGGCCAGCAAGTACAACACAGCACCATAGGGCCAGAACCAGCCGATCCACTGGGCCAGGCCATTGAACCGGATAAACCGTCCCTGCTCCCAAGTCTGCAGTGTCTGACTGAAATAGGGGTCGGCCGGGGCCTGGTTGAGCACACTCAGATAGACCCCCAGACCCAGCAAACCGAGGGCCGCACACAGGCGCTGACCGGCAGCCGCCAGGGCGAGTGCAAGAACCAGCGCCGTCGTCATGCCAGCAGCCACTGGCACCTGCATCCAGCCCCAGGCGTGGTGTGGCGCGTAACTCAATGCTGCCGACAAACCAGTAGCAGCAGCCCCGGCGCTGATCGCCACGACGGCAAACACTACGCGTTGCGCCATCGTGCGCAAAATGCAAAACCCCAGCAAGCATGGAATAAGCAGCCCCAGCGCGACACACACAAACTCGGCACCGGCAAGCAGAGGCTGGAGCTCCACTTCACGCAACGGCAACCATTCCAAAAATGGCGTGTCTTCCAATAACTCCACCAGGGTACTCTCGATCCGTTCCGCGACCTGTCCAAGACCAAACGGGACGGCTGCCGGAAACAGCAGGGCCACAGGCCACAAAGCCAGCAGAACCAGCCCGCCGCTGGCATCGCGCACAAACCAGCGCCCGCGCACGCGGCTCCAACGGGCGACGGCACCCATGGTCTCAAGCCGGTGTGCGCCCATCGCGCCGAGCCATCCACCAAGCGCATTGAGCACAAAGTCCAGGTTGGACGGAACGCGGGCCGGCAAATAACTTTGCAGGGTCTCCATCAGGAACGACAACAACACACAAACCAGGGACGCGCGCGACACGACGTGGCGGGTGCGCCCGGTGCGCAAGGCGGTCAACGCCAGCAGGCAGCCCAGCGGCACGTAACCAAGTACGTTGGAGGCGAGGTCGAAGCCGGTCCAGTAGCGCGGCAGGGGCGCCCACAAGAATGACCAGGGCGCTATTCCCTGATCACGCCATTCACCAAACGGATAGAGACTGGCATAAACGATCAGCCCGATGCTGCTCAGAGCCAGCGGCCAGGCGGAGGTCCGTTGCATGCTGCAGCCCGTGTCAAAAAGGTTTCACGACCACCAGCACCACCGCCAACAACAACAACACGACCGGCAGCTCATTGAACCAGCGGAACCACACATGGCCCCTGGCCACCGTGCCAGCCTGAAACTTGCGCAGCAGGACACCGCAAGCATGGTGGTAAGCCACAGTCAGCAGCACCACACCCAGTTTCGCGTACATCCAGCCATTGCCAGGACCCTGGCCGAACCCGGGAAGCTGCCAGTAGGCGATCAACAACCACACACCAAACCCCAACGCCGGCACCGCCAGAACACCCGAAAACCGGTACAACTTCGCAGCCATCAGCAACAGGCGCTGGCGTTCTGCGGTGGAGCCGGCTTGGACCATGGCGAGGTTGACAAAGATGCGCGGCAAATAATACAAACCGGCAA
>JANLVB010000179.1:0-7615 GCA_031363785.1 Betaproteobacteria bacterium | reverse complement strand
GGCGAACTTGTCGCGCCCGAGCTCGGCGGCGATCGCCAGCAGCTCCCGTTGCGCGGCAGTCAGTTCGACATAGTCGCCAGCAATCGATGGTGGCGTGTACCGCATCGACTGGCCGTCGGCAGAAGTGGCAATCGTCATGCGCTGGCCCTCCGGGGTACAAAGTGCTGTTGCAGGAAAACGCGCACGCAGGCGTT
This sequence comes from Betaproteobacteria bacterium, assembly GCA_031363785.1. GTDB lineage: Bacteria > Pseudomonadota > Gammaproteobacteria > Burkholderiales > Burkholderiaceae_C > CAISIP01. The sequence goes on along the minus strand of JANLVB010000179.1, from coordinate 7,421 downwards.
GAAGGCCGGCGCTTGCTCCATGTTGGCCAGGTGCCCAGCACCGGGCAGGCAATGGTAGTGCGCATGGGGAATTTTGCCGCTCATCTTCAGCATCACCGCCGGGCTGGCATTGCGGTCGAATTCGCCGGCCAGGCACAGCGTCGGCACTGCGATGCGCGCCAGATTGTCCAGCCGGTTGAACGACACAATGGCCGACAGTGCGGCGCGGTAACTTTCCGGCGCGACCCCGGCCATCACGCGTTGCGCCTGCAGGACGGCGTGCGCCGGCGCTGTCGGGCCCACCATACCCGGCACCAGGGTACGCGCCAGGCCCGCCATGCCCAGGCCCTGGTCCAGCGGTGCGAAACGGCTCTGCAAAAACTGCTGCTGCCAGGCGCCATCGGGCGGCCCGAACGCCGCCGACGTGGCGGACAGGATCACGCCATGAACTTTATGCGGGAACAGCGCCACGGCTTCCTGTGCCAACATGCCGCCCATGCTGTGACCGAGCAGGATATTGCGCTGCGTACCGACGTCGTCGATCAGGCGTTCCAGTGCCGCGGCCAGCGTGCCGATGTTGCAGGGCGACACAGGCACCGAGGCACCGTAGCCCGGCATGTCCCAGGCGACCACCTGTGCGCCTGCCTGTGTGATCACGCCGAGGTTGTCGCGCCAGACTTCCTTTCCACCGCCCACACCGTGCAAGAGGAACACCGCCAACGATCCCGAACCGCAACGGGTGCTGGCTGGTATGGGATCAAACGCCATGGTGGAACCGCTTTCAGGCCAGGTCGGCCCGCAGTTGGCCGGCATCGATGATCTTCTGGCCATCCAGCGCCACCGAACAGCCGCGCAGCGGCAGGTCGAAATGGCCCAGCGTGTGGCGGCCGGCCACCTCGTTGGCACCGGTCGAGTACAGGAAGTTGCCCGCAAAGGCGCGCAATTCGGTGCCGTTGAAGTCATTTTTGTCATAAAAAGCCATGGCATCCCAGCGAGCCTTCGGATTCATGCCCCAACCGACATGGGATACGGCATAAGCCTCGGGGTCACCCCATGCCGCAAGGTAACTGCGCATCAAATCGGCGTCCAGGCCCTGCCCCGACACCTCACGCACAAAGTCGTCGACGATGGTCAACACCACAGGGCGTTCCAGATACCGTTTGAAGGTCAGATTCACATCGCCTTCGTTCAGCACCAGGGTGCCGTTGACGCTGGCGCGTGCGGGAAATGCGAGGCACAGGCCGCCGGGCCAGTGTGTGATGCTGCCCGGGCGCACCGTGTAACCCCAGCCACCGCCAACGCGCGCACCGGTCAGCGTGATACGCAGGTCGGTCCCGGTGGCCGAGGAGACCCGCATTTGGTGCGCCGCCTTCAGCAACTTCATTCCCAGCTTGACCCGGGTCTCCAATGCCGTATCCGGAAGACAGCGTTCCAGCACTTCGGGATGCTCATTCGATACCATCAATACGCGGGCACCGCCAGCAAGAATCTGCGGCAGCTCGGCGGCATGCAGTAGTCCTTCCACCGTCAGGTCGGCCACAAAATCGACCGTCGCCAATGCCTGCACCACCGGCTGCAGCCCCGCAATTGCGTCCGAAGCCCCGGTGGATCGCACCGGTACCGGTGCCGTCAAGGGCCGCGCGGGCAATACAACATGAAAGGCACGTGCACCCAGGCGCAGCAAGGCCAGCTCGGCCAGCTGCACGTTGACCGGACGGGACTGTGTCTCGGACAGGATGGCCGCGCTGTCACCGGCCTTGACGCCGCACAACACAAACGCCGCCTCGAAGCAGCTGATCCATTTGGCTTCCATCCGATGTTGCAGCATGGCCTTCATTTCCCTTGACCGTTCACAGGCGCGAGCCCAACGCAAAGTAGGCTCCCGCATGGAACAACAACGGCGCGCTGTCCGATTTGGAAAACTGCTCCACCTCGGCTACGAACAGGCAGTGATCACCACCGGTTTGCAGCGACAGCAGTCGGCACTCGAACCATGCCGCGGCGCCATGCAGGAACGGCAGTCCGTGCTGGTTCTCGGCATGCGCCACCTGGCTGAACTTGTCGCTTGCCGACGACGCGAACAGGCGCGAGGTCTCGACCTGGGCTTCAGTCAACACGTTGACGACAAACCGCTCGCTGGACTGAAATACCGGCAGGTTGGACGAGGTCAGGCGCAACGACCAGACGATGAGGGGCGGGTCGAGCGACAAGGCGCTGAACGAATTGGCGGTGAGCCCGACAAAGCGGCCGTCGGCAGCGCGTGTCGTAACCACCGTGACGCCGGTGGCGAACTGGCCCAGCGCCGAGCGCAGAGCGCGCTGGTTCGACACTGCCGGGGGGCTTGCTGCGGCTGGCGCAGTATTGGAAACGACAGACATCGCCCACATGATAGAGGACGCCTCTACACGCCCGATTGGCACCGGGCGTCCACTGCCGCAGGCGGCGCAGCACGCAGCCGACAGGTCCGCCAGTGCGTGTGACCGGGACGGGCATAATTTCCCCATGACCGCGCCGCCCGCAAGCACCCCGGCCTTGGCGCGGCCACGGCCCCATTCCCTGACGGAGCTGTTCTGGGCCTTTACCCTGTTGGCGCTGCAGGGTTTTGGCGGCGTATTGACTGTGGTGCAGCGCGAACTGGTCGACAAGAGGCGCTGGCTGAGCCGCGAAGAATTCGTCGAAAACTGGGCTGTTGCGCAGGTCATGCCCGGGCCCAACGTGGTCAACCTGGGCTTGATGCTTGGCGAGCGCTACTTCGGACTGCGGGGCGCGTTGGTGGCCACCGCCGGGTTGTTCACCTTTCCGTTGTTTGCCGTGCTGGCTCTGGCCCTGTTGTTCAACAGCGTCTCCGACAACACTCTGGCACAGGGCGCGATGCGTGGCATGGGCGCAGCCGCCTCCGGCCTGGTCATGGCCAGCGGCATGCGGCTGGCGGGTGCACTTCGCAGCAATGTAATGGGCCGGCCGGTGTGTGCCGTGGTGGCGGTGCTTACCTTTGTGGCGATTGCCCTGCTGCGCCTGCCCCTGATCTGGGTCTTGTTGACGCTGGGTGGCGTAACCTGTGCCTGGGCATGGTGGCAACTGGGCCGCCGCCCTGCTGGCGCGACAGACCGGCCACGACCATGAACATCGACTTGACGACGGCCGACTGGTTGGCCTTGCTGACGCATTTTTCCACCTTGTCGTTGTTGGCAGTGGGCGGTGCGATCCCGATGGCGCCGGACATGCACCGCTTCCTGGTCGGGCAGCACGGTTGGCTGACCGATGCGCAGTTCACCGCCAGCGTGGCGCTGGCACAGGCGGCGCCAGGGCCCAATGTGCTGTTTGTCGCGCTGCTGGGCTGGAACGTCGGTCTGAACGCCGGCGGCTACCCGACTGCCGTGCTCGGCATGGGCATCACCATGCTGGGCATCCTGGTGCCGAGTTCGGCACTCATGCTGCTGTCGGTACGCTGGAGTCGGCGCAACCAGGAACTGCGCGGCGTACGTGCCTTCAAGCAGGGCATGGCGCCGTTGGTGGTGGCCTTGATGGTCGCCACTGGCTGGTTGCTCAGCGCAAGCAACCACGACGCCGGGCGCGACTGGAAACTGTGGGTGCTCGCAGGCGTCGCGTGGTTCGTGGTGCTGAGCACCCGGGTGCATCTGTTGTGGCTGCTCGGCGCCGGCGCCGTACTGGGTGGTCTGGGCTGGGTCTGAAGCGCACCCGCAATGCGCATCTGACGGTCAGCGCGAGCCTTGGGTGCGCTGACGCAGGGCCTCGTACAGGCAAATGCCACTGGCGACCGAGACATTGAGGCTCTCCACGGCACCGCGCATCGGTATCTGGACCAGTTGGTCGCAGGTCTTGGTGGTGAGCTGGCGCATACCTGCACCTTCGGCGCCCAGCACCAGTGCCACCGGGCCTGTGAGGTCTGCCTGGTACAGGCTGGCCGCTGCACTGTCGCTGGTACCCACGATCATGATGGCGCGCTCCTTGAGTTCATTCAATGTGCGCGTGAGGTTGGTGACCATGAAATAGGGAACCGTCTCTGCCGCACCACTGGCGACCTTGGCGACGGTGGCGTTGATACCGGCCGCGTGGTCTTTCGGGGCGATCACCGCATGGGCACCAGCACCGTCCGCCACCCGCAGGCAGGCGCCAAGGTTGTGCGGGTCGGTGACGCCGTCGAGCACCAGCAGCAGGGGCGAAACGCGCTGTGTCACCGGCTTGGCCGACTGTTCAGCCTCCAGCGTTTCCAGCAGCTCATCCAGCGAGTGCACCGGTGCCAGTGCCTGCACCCGGGCAACAACTCCCTGGTGGCCATGGTTGCCACACAGCCGCGATAAGCGCAGCCCGTCGGATTCGATCAGACGGACACCACTTTCCTGCGCCCGATCGAGAAACTGGCGCATCCGCGCATCGCGCCGGGACGCGTCGAAATGGACTTCCAGCACGCTGTGCAGCGCGGTGCGCATGCGCACACCGACGGCATGGAATCCGAACAGGACTTTCACAGAGGACATGGCGCAATTATCGACGCCGCGCCGGACACGGCGACCGGCTCAGCTCGCGCCCGCCACTACCCGCCCGGCCTCGATCGTGATGCGCCGTGTGCAGCGTTGCGCAATGCACTGATCGTGGGTCACCAGCACCAGTGTCGTGCCCAACTCGGTGTTGAGGTCGAACATCAGCTGCATGATCGTTTCGCCAGTGGCATAGTCCAGGCTGCCGGTTGGCTCGTCGGCCAGCAGAACCGCCGGCTGCACAACAAATGCGCGCGCCAGCGCCACCCGCTGCTGCTCTCCCCCGCTCAGCACTTTCGGGTAGTGCGCCAGGCGCGTCGACAGCCCCACCCGGGCCAGCATCTCGGTCGCCACCTTGCGCGAATCACGCCGGTCGGCCAGCTCCAGAGGCAGCATCACGTTTTCCAGCGCGGTCAAATTGCCCATCAACTGGAAACTCTGGAACACGAACCCAAGCTGACGGGCGCGTAATGCCGCCCGCTCGTCCTCGTCGATCGCAAACAGGTCCTGGCTGGCCAGCCGCACCGTGCCACTGGTTGGCACGTCCAGGCCGGCAATGATGGACAACAAGGTGCTTTTGCCGGATCCGGAGGCGCCCACAATGGCTGCGGTCTCCCGTGCTTGCAGGGAGAAATCGATATCGCGCAGAATGTCGAGTGTTCCGGTCGAATCGGTAACGGATTTGTAGATGTGGTCCACCGATATGATGGCCGGGGCGTTGGATGGGGGCATGAAAGGCTTTTTGTTTTGTTACGACGACACTTTATCCCGACACTGCTGGTGCTTGCTCTTGTGGGGCCATGGCAGTCAAATGCAATCTCCCAGTCGACCGGCAAAGCCGCGGCTGCGCCAGGCAGGAAACCGACGTACTCCATACTCGTGGTCGGCGACTCGCTGAGCGCCGAATACGGGCTACCCCGTGGCAGTGGCTGGGTGGCGCTGTTACAGAAGCGCCTGGCGGCCGAGGGCATCTCCGCCGACGTCATCAACGCCAGCATCAGCGGCGACACCACGTCGGGCGGACGGTCGCGGATTGCGGCCCTGCTGGGCCAGCACAAACCGACGCATGTGGTGTTGGAACTCGGTGGCAACGACGCCCTGCGTGGGCTGCCCCTGCAGATGACGGAAGACAACCTGCAACAGATGGCAATGGCGTCGCGCAAAGCAGGCGCCCGGGTGTTGGTGCTTGGCATGCAGATGCCGCCCAACTACGGCGTCGAGTACGGAACGCGTTTTGCCGAGCTGTTCGCGCGGGTGGCCCGCAGCAGCCAGAGCGGACTGGTGCCATTCCTGCTCAAGGGAGTGGCCGACGGCGCCGACCCGACGCGCCTGTTCCAGAGCGACCGGATTCACCCGATGGCGCAGGCGCATCCGATCATGCTCGACAACGTCTGGCCAGAATTACGAAAGCAACTCAAATGAAAGCGCCGTTGGGATACGCCTGGGTTGACCCATGGGTTTGAGCATGGTCGCTGCAGCAGATGTGTTGCAGCAGCTGGACGGTTTCGACACCATCATCGACGCCCGCAGCGAAGCCGAATTCGCGCTGGACCACCTGCCTGGCGCCGTCAATTGGCCGACGCTGGACAACCAGCAGCGCCACGACATCGGCACCATTTACAAACAGGTCGACGCATTTGAGGCCAAGAAACGCGGAGCCGCGCTGGCCGCCGCCAACATTGCGCGGCATATCGAGACCCATGTACTGAATCGCCCGCACGCCTGGAAACCGCTGGTCTATTGCTGGCGCGGCGGCAAACGCAGTGGCTCGCTGGCGCTGGTGTTGGACCAGATCGGCTTTCGCGTTGCGGTACTGGAGGGCGGGTACAAGGCATTCCGGGCTGCCATGGTGGCCGATATCGCACGGCTCGCCGGGGAGTTGGAGTTTCGGGTGGTATGCGGCACCACCGGTTCCGGCAAGACACGTCTATTACACGCTCTGGCCAGACAGGGCGCGCAAACCCTGGACCTCGAAGCACTGGCCTGCCATCGCAGTTCGGTCCTGGGCGCGATACCCGGGCAAGCGCAGCCGTCACAAAAAGGTTTCGACACCCAGGTCTGGAACGTCTTGCGCAGACTGCAGCAGTCGCGCCCGGTTTTTGTCGAAAGTGAAAGCCGCAAGGTCGGCAACGTTGTGGTGCCCGCCAGTCTGATGGAAGTGATGCGCGCCAGCCAGTGCATCAACCTGCTGCTGGATGACGAAGAGCGCGCCGGGTTGCTGATGGAGGACTATGACTACTTCGTCCATGACCAGGCGGCCTTCTGCGCACGGTTGGCGGTATTGACGGACATTCGGGGGAAATCGGTGGTCGAGGGCTGGCTAGCCGCTGTGCAACAAGGCCGGATCCGCGAAGTTGTGCTGGAGTTATTGACAGTGCACTACGACCCGGTCTATCTGCAGTCGATGCAGCGCAATTTTCGTCACTACAGTGCTGCGCAAGTGCTGCAGGCGCCGGACCGGACGGAAGCAGCCATGGCAGGGCTGGCAGGCCTGCTGGTAAACGGGCAGGCGGCGGCTGGCGGTTGATATCTGCGGCGCGTCAGCCTTGCTGTGGCGAGTCTGGCGCCGGGGCCGAGGCACCGAGGAAGTTTTCGCCCTGGGGATTTGCCTCATCACCCGGGCCTGAGCCTTTGCGCTCAGCCTTTTGCTTGAGCTTGTCCTCTTTTTTGCGCTTTTTGGCCAGCTCTTTTTGGCGCTTTTCGTATCCGTAGTTGGGAGTTGCCAATTTGTACTTTCAGTGAATGGCATGACTGTAACAGTTCAGGCGCCACGCCCCACAGCATAACGCCTCGCCTCGCCTCGCCGCGCCCCGCATGGAACCGTATCACGGCCGCGCCGTCTCATCAACCGGCCAGACGACCGCGCCACGGTAGGCGTGCCAGCTGGCATGTCCCAACCAGGGGCCCAACAACAACAATCCCAGACCCCAGGGCAGCAGTGCA
>JANLVB010000252.1:0-34189 GCA_031363785.1 Betaproteobacteria bacterium | reverse complement strand
GCCAGCGCGGTTTACCTGCGCGAGTGCCACCTGCAATCGGTGTTCCGGCGACCCATAAAGCACCGAATACGCCACCCCGGCGCGCTCCATGGCCGCGCGCAGCCAGGCATCGATGGGTGCACGCGTCTGTGCACCACTGCGCTGGTGGCCATCCGCCTGCCATGGCAGATCGAGCCCGCACAAAAGCGTCAATCCATAGTGGTGCTGTGCCGCCAGTGCCTTGGTGTCCAGAGTGGAGTCGTGAAAGATGCAGTTGCTGTAGGCGGCGGTCACCAGCGCCGTCGTATCGGCGATAACCATCGCATGCCGGCGCATGGCCAGGTCGATGCGCTCCGTCTGCTGCAATGCAATCGCCTGTTGTTCTACTGGTGTCGGAGTACGGCCCGTGAGCGCACAAAACTCGCGCAGGTACTCCGGCACCACCACCGCATCGTGCCCGGCCTGCCTCAAGGCCACTTGTAACGCGTTTGCCAACGTCGACTTGCCGCTGGATTCGGCGCCCACCAGGGCGACCACCAGCGCCTGCGGCTCCGACTGCGACTGCGGCTGGCTCATCAGAGTACCTTCGCTCTGACGAGCTGCGGTGCGAGCTTGCTCGGGGCGGCCCAGCGCGCGCTCATGGGTATTTCTTCTCCCTGCGGGCTGTCATGCGCGTGTGTTGGGGGACGATCCGGCGCTGCGCTCAAGCGCCAATACCGTTACGCTCAAGCATGTCGCCCACCAGCTCGAGCCGCAACAGCGGGTTGTCCAACATCATCATGCGCTGCTTCACCGCCAATGGCGCCGACAGCATCTCGCACCAGCGGTTGGCGACCCAGCCGCAGTCATCGAACTGGTAGGGCAACTCCATCGGCATCTGGTCGGGCGGCACGCCACGCTCCTGCAACGCCCGGATCAACTTGCCCAATGCAGTTGAGACCGGCCGCAGGTCCGGCGGGATCGGGATGGCCTGATCGTCGGTGATGCGTTCGACATCTGCGACCCACAAACCATGCTTGAGTTTTTCACTGCGCGTGACGCGAAAGCGTTGCGCCCCATGGCAACGCACCACCATCAACCCGGCCTGCGGGGCGCTGAACTCGGTGATGGTGGCCAGCGTGCCCACCGCATCGAACGACTCGTTGGCGAAAGCGTCCCCGGTCGGGCCGTTGGCAGCCGGGCGTTGCACCTCGGAGCCCTGATTGAGCGACACCACACCAAACGGCGCGCTGTGCTTGTTGCACTTGCCGATCATGTCGAGGTACCGCACCTCGAAGATGCGCAGCGGCAACAATCCGCCGGGATAGAGGACGGTACCCAGGGGGAACAACGGCAAGGAACTGAGCGTCAACGGGCCACTCATGGCGGGTGCCTCATGGTTTGCGATAAGTGCCGCCGGCACCCTGCGCGGCGGAGTCGGGGCTCAGGACTGCAGTGCTGCCTCTTTGGCACCTGCCGCAACCACCGGCGCGATCTTGTCCAGCGCCTGCGCGAGGTGGCTCACCGTGCGATCAATGTTGTGCAATTTTTCCAGCCCGAACAGGCCAACCCGGAACGTCTTGAAGTCCGCGCCCTCGTCGCATTGCAGGGGAACGCCGGCAGCCGTCTGCAGCCCCTGCCCGAGAAACTTCTTGCTCGACTGGATCTCCGCGTCGTCGGTATAACTGACCACCACGCCAGGCGCCTTGAATCCGGCGGCGGCGACACTCTGGATGCCGCGGCTCTCGAACAGGGCACGAACCCTGTCGCCCAGCAACTGCTGCTCGGCGCGCACCTTGGCAAATCCGTAGCGCCGCGTTTCCTGCATGACCTCGCGCAGGCGGGTCAGTGCGTCGGTGGGCATGGTGGCGTGGTAGGCATGGCCACCGGCCTCGTAGGCTTCCATGATCTGCATCCACTTGCGCAGATCACAGGCAAAGCTGCTGCTGCTGGTGCTGTCGATGCGCTCGCGCGCCAGTTCGCTGAGCATCACCATCGCGCAGCAGGGCGAGCCGCTCCAGCCTTTTTGCGGCGCGCTCACCAACACGTCGATGCCGCAATCCACCATATCCACCCACATCGCACCCGAGGCGATGCAGTCGAGCACGAACAGGCCGCCCACTGCGTGCACGGCGTCGGCCACGGCGCGCATGTATGCGTCGGGCAGGATGATGCCGGAGGAGGTTTCCACATGCGGGGCGAACACCACGTCGGGGCGGTTGTAATGGATGCTGGCCACCACCTCGTCGATCGGCGCGGGCGCAAACGGCGCTTGCGGGCCGTCGCCGACCCGGCGCGCCTTGAGCACGATGGACTCGGCCGGAATCTTGCCCATGTCGAAAATCTGCGTCCAGCGGTAACTGAACCAGCCGTTGCGGATCACCAGCACCTTCTTGTCGTTGGCGAACTGGCGCGCCACGGCTTCCATGCCGAAGGTGCCACTGCCCGGCACCAGCACGGCGCTGCGTGCGTGGTAGACCTCCTTGAGGATGGCGGAGATGTCACGCATGACTCCCTGGAAGTTCTGGGACATGTGGTTCAGGGCACGGTCGGTGTAGACGACCGAGAACTCGAGCAACCCCGTGGGGTCGACGTTGGGCAGTAATCCAGGCATGGTTTTCTCCGGTTGGACGGTCTGCCATTCTGGCAGACAAGCGGCCACAGCGTGCGCCGCCCGGCGCGAACTCCGCGAATATGATTCCGTTTGCCAGTCAGGGCCGGGGGCCATCGTTGCTGAGCCGAGGCAGCTGACAGGGCGCAGGACGACCAGCCTAGCGCACCGTCAGTTTTGATCCGCTCCACGAACCCTCGTCATGCGGGCAGTCCAGGGGCCCGGATCGCCTCCGGTGCCAGGTGTGTGACTCACCAGGCGTCAATCGTCGGCACGTGGGCGGCGGCACTGCGTTGCGCCGCCGACTCCAGCGCCCCCACCAGCCACTCGCGGCTCTGTGCCGGGTCGATGACGGCGTCGATCTCCAGCGTGCTGGCCATGTTGATCGCGCTGCCCATGTCGTAACGCGCCTGCACCAGTTGCGCGAACAGTGCGTCGCGCTGCGGCCCTTCGGGCACGGCTTCGAGTTCCTTGCGAAAGCCCAGGCGCACATACCCCTCCAGACCCATGCCGCCGAATTCGCCGGTCGGCCATGAGGCCATCAGCGCCGGTTCGTGGAATCCGCCGGCCGCCATGGCCATCGCCCCCAGGCCATACCCCTTGCGCAGCACGATGGCGGCAAACGGCACGCGCAGGTGTGCCGCGGCGATGAACATGCGGCTCACGTGCCGAACCTGGGCCTGCTCCTCGACCTCCGGCCCCACCATGAAACCGGGGGTGTCGATCAGGCTCACCAGCGGCAGGCCGTGCGCATTGCACAGCTGCATGAAACGCGCAGCCTTGTCGGCGGCATCGGCGTCTATGGCGCCGCCCAGGTGCAGCGGGTTGTTGACCAGCAGACCGATGGCACGGCCTTCGATGCGCGCCAGCGCGGTGTGGATTCCGGCGCCGAATCCGGCGCGCAACTCCAGCAGGCTGCCCTGGTCTGTCAGGCCGTCCATAACCTGGCGTGTGTCATAGGCGCGCAGGCGGTTTTCCGGTACCACGTGACGTAATGCGGCGGCATCGGGCGCCAGCCAGTCGCGCGTCCGCCCCTGGAAAAACGACAGGTAGTGGCGCGCCGTGCGCACCGCCTGTGTCTCGTCGTCCACCAGCAGATCGATCACGCCGTTGGCGAACTGCACGCCGCTGGGGCCAATTTGCTCGGGCGTATAAACCCCCAGCCCGCCGCCTTCGACCATCGCCGGGCCGCCCATGCCGATATTGCTGCTGCGCGTGGCGATGACCACATCACAGCAACCCAGCAGCGCCGCGTTGCCGGCAAAACACCGGCCGGCCACGACACCCACCAGCGGAACCTGCCCATTGAGCCGGGCAAAACTGGCGAAGGTCGGCACGAACAGACCGGCCACGGTCGGCACGTCAACGTCGCCGGGACGGCCGCCGCCACCTTCGGCGAACAGCACCACCGGCAGCTTGTTGGCCAGGGCGATGCCGAGCATGCGGTCGGTCTTCTGGTGGTTGCGCTTGCCTTGTGTTCCGGCCAGCACGGTGGCGTCGTAGGACATCACCACGGCGCGCGACTTCCCGGCGCCGAACAACATGCCGTTGATGCTGCCGATGCCGGTCACCATGCCGTCGGCCGGCGTATTGCGCACCAGATCGTCGGCACTGCGGCGCGTGCTCTGGGCTGCCACCGCAAGCGCGCCATATTCCATGAAGCTGCCGTCGTCGCACAGGTCGGCGATGTTCTCGCGCGCCATGCGCAGACCCAAAGCGTGGCGCCGGGCGACCGCAGCCGGGCGCGCGCTGTCGAGTGTGAGCGCCTGGCGCTCCAGCACCCGCTGCAAATCGGGGCGGGCGATGTTCAGCGCTCCCACTGCAGCAGCCGCAACAGGGCCTCGTCCCGGAGCATGGTCAGGCGCCGTTGGCAGCTCCGATGACAACTTTCCAAGGTCCTGCAGCAACAAGGTGTCGCCCTCGGCCACTGTCTCGCCGGCCCGAAACAGCAATTCACGCACCACACCGGCAGACCGCGCACGCACCTCGTGCTCCATCTTCATGGTTTCGAGCACCACCAGCAGGTCACCGGCGTTCACGTGGTCGCCCGCTTGAACATGCCATTGCACCACCTGGGCCTGTAACGGAGAGATCGTTTTTTCCATTGCGCGATTCTGCGGCACTGCGGCAGTCACTCCCCGTCAAACGCGAGACATGGAGACTGCGGCGGGCGACAATGTCGCCATGAACCTCGTACCCCTGATTGAACTCAGCCGTGGTGGCACACCCGAGTGCCTGCACTTTGGCGCCGTTGCCGTGGTCAACCGGCACGGCAAACTGCTGGCCCAAGCCGGTGACCCATCATGGCGCACTTTCTCGCGCTCGACACTCAAAGCCTTGCAGGCACTGCCCTTCATGCAAGCCAGCGGGCCAGCGCATTTCGGCTTCACGCCAGAGCAGATTGCCATGTTGTGTGCCAGCCACAACGGTGAGGACAAACACGTGGCGCAGACCAGCACCATGCTCGGCAAAGCCGGGCTGAGTACCAGCGCCTTGCGCTGCGGCTGTCATGTGCCCGGCCTGTTTGCTGCGCTGGAGACCTGAGCAATCTGCATCTGGTAAACACCGATAGTGCCAAACACTGCGCGAGCGCAGAATTTCCTCCAGCTACCACCTGCTGGCCCCCTTGGTGGGTGAATCGGCGGCGCGGATGCTGTGGCCCCGTCCATCGCGGCTGGAGTACCATAAAAGCTGCCAAATCCGGTTGAGTTCAACGTATTAGGAGATTTCCGTGAAAACCAAGTTTATCCGTACCGCAGCTGCACTGGCAGTTACTGCTGCTTTCGCTCTGCCCGTCAATTTGCTGGCCGCCACCCCGAAGGACACGCTGGTGGTGACCTGGGCCATCGACGACATTCTCTCGATGGACCCGGCCGAGGCGTTCGAAATTTCCGCTGGCGAAGTGCTGGGTAACTCCTACGACCGGCTGCTGCGCTACGACGTGAACGACCCATCCAAGCTGGTGCCGGATATCGCCAAGTCCTGGACGGTTTCGCCGGACGACAAAACCTACACCTTCACGCTCAAGCCCGGCCTGAAATTCGCCTCCGGCAACCCGCTCACCGCCGAGGACGTGGCCTACTCGCTGCAGCGCGCCGTCATCCTGGACAAGACGCCAGCCTTCATCCTGACCCAGTTTGGCTTCACCAAGGAAAACGTCGTGAGCAAGATCCGCGTGGTGGATCCGCTCACTGTGGTGCTGCTGATCGACAAGCCGTTTGCGCCCACCTTTGTGCTGAACTGCCTGACGGCCAATATTGCCTCCATCGTCGACAAGAAACTGGTGCAGGCGAATGAAAAAGCTGGCGACTGGGGTTATGGCTGGCTCAAGACCAACTATGCCGGCTCCGGCGCGTTGAAGCTGCGCGAATGGCGTGCCAACGAGATCGTCACGCTGGAGCGCAACGACAACTACTGGGGGCCCAAGTCCAAGATGGCACGCGTGATCTACCGCCATGTCAAGGAAGCGGCCAGCCAGCGCCTGCTGCTGGAAAAGGGCGACGTGGACATTGCGCGCAACCTGACGCCCGGCGACCTGGCAGCGATGGCCAGCAACAAGGACATCAAGACCACCGCCACCCCCAAGGGCACGGTCTACTACATCAGCATGAACCAGAAGAACCCCAACCTGGCCAAGCCCGAAGTACGCGAAGCATTGAAGTGGTTGGTGGACTACAACGCCATCGGCAACACCCTGATCAAGAACATCGGCATCGTGCACCAGAATTTCCTGCCCGTGGGCCTGCTGGGCGCCAGCACCGAGAACCCCTACAAGCTCGACGTCGACAAGGCCAAAGCGCTACTCAAGAAGGCCGGTCTGGAAAACGGCTTCAAGGTCAAGATGGATATGCGTACGGTGCAACCGGTGCAGGGTATCACCGAGGCCTTCCAGCAAACCGCCAAGCGGGCCGGCATCGAAATCGAAATTCTGCCCGGCGACGGCCGGCAGGTGCTGACCAAGTACCGTGCGCGCCAGCATGAACTGTTCATCGGCCAGTGGGGCGCCGACTACTGGGACCCGCACACCAATGCCGACACCTTTGCCCGCAACCCGGATAATTCCGAGAATCCCAAGTCCAAGCCGCTGGCCTGGCGCAACGCCTGGGACATTCCGGAGCTGACCAAACAGGCCGATGCAGCCGTGCTGGAGCGGGATGCCAAGAAGCGCAAGGCGATGTACGAGAAGATGCAGGCCGACTTCCGCAAGGACAGCCCCTTCGTCATGCTGTTCCAGCAGACCGAAGTGGCAGCCGTACGCGCCAATGTCCAGGGGCTCAAAATCGGTCCGACTTCGGACTCGACCTATATGCACAAGGTCACCAAGTAGGTCCGCCAGCGCGGCGTTGGCAGTTTGAACACCGCAGACAGCCAGACGCCGGTCGGGCCCGGAAGCGGCGAGCGCGTTCGGCGAACCCTGCTGTCGCTGGGCAGTTTCCTGATGGTCATTCTGCTGACCTACCTGGGGCTGCTCGCCGTCACCTTCTTCATCGGTCGCGTGATGCCGATCGACCCGGTGTTGGCCATTGTGGGCGACCGGGCGCCCGAGCATGTGTACGCCCGGGTGCGCGAGGAGATGGGGCTGAACAAGCCGCTGTACCAGCAGTTCGGCATCTACCTCGGCAAGGTGGTCCAGGGTGACTTCGGCACCTCGGTGCTGACCTCGAACCCGGTGCTGCAGGACATCCGCAAGACCTTTCCGGCCACCATCGAGCTGGCGACGCTGGGCATCCTTATCGGTGCCGGATTCGGCGTTCCACTGGGTGTCTGGGCGGCAGTGCGGCGCGGCAGCCTGGTAGACCAGGTGGTGCGTGTCATGGGCCTGATCGGTTACTCCGTGCCGATCTTCTGGCTCGGTCTGATGGGCCTGGTGCTGTTCTACGCCAAGCTCGACTGGGTAGCCGGCCCCGGGCGCATTGACGTGAGTTTTGAGTACAGCTTCACGCCGGATACCGGCTTCTTGCTGCTCGATACCGCCCGCCAGGGCCAGTGGGATGCATTCTGGAACGTACTGTCGCACCTGATCCTGCCGGCGTCGCTGCTCGGTTATTTCTCGCTCGCCTACATCAGCCGCATGACGCGCTCGTTCATGCTCAACGAGCTGGCGCAGGAATACGTGATCGCCGCGCGCGCCAAGGGCCTGTCGGAGACCCGCATCATCTGGCGCCACGCCCTGCGCAACGCCATGGTGCCCCTGGTAACCGTGATCGCCCTGTCATACGCCGGCCTGCTGGAGGGCTCGGTGCTCACCGAGACGGTGTTCGCCTGGCCTGGGCTGGGCCTGTACATCACCAATTCGCTGCAAAACGCCGACATGAACGCGGTGCTCGGCGGCACGATCGTGGTGGGATCGATCTTCATCGGGCTGAACCTGCTGTCCGACCTGCTGTACCGGCTGCTCGACCCGCGGACGAAATCGCGATGAGCACATTGCAGCCAGAAAGCCTGCACGACTGGCTGATGTCGGACCGTCCGCAATCGCGCCGCCAGGCTTCGCTGGGGCGGGCCTACGGCGCGTGGCGCATCTTTGCGCGCAACCGCCTCGCCATGCTGGGCCTGGGCATTGTGCTGGCGCTGGTGCTGGTGGCCATCTTCGCCAACGTGCTGGCACCCTATTCGCCCTACATCGGCGACCTGGAAACAACCCGCTTGCTGCCGCCATCCAGCGCACACTGGTTCGGCACCGACGACCAGGGCCGCGACATCCTCTCGCGTGTGATCCACGGCTCGCGCATCACCCTGTATGTGGTGGTGCTGGTGGCAATCCTCGCGGCGCCCATCGGGCTGGTTGTGGGCACGGTGGCCGGTTACGCAGGCGGCTGGCTCGACGCCGTGCTGATGCGCATCACCGATAACTTCCTGGCGTTCCCGCGGCTGATCCTGGCCCTGGCCTTTGTCGCTGCCCTCGGCCCGGGCATCGAGAACGCGGTAATCGCGATCGCCATCACCTCGTGGCCGCCCTATGCCCGCATCGCGCGCGCCGAGACACTCACCATCCGCCAGGCCGACTACATCGCCGCCGTGCAGCTGATCGGCGCCTCACCGTGGCGCATCGTGCTGCGCCACATCATGCCGCTGTGTCTGTCATCGGTCATTGTGCGGGTCACACTCGACATGGCGGGCATCATCCTGACCGCCGCCGGGCTGGGCTTTCTCGGTCTGGGGGCGCAACCACCGATGCCCGAGTGGGGTGCCCTGATCGCCAACGGCCGCCTGTATGTGCTGGACCAGTGGTGGGTGGCAGCCGCACCCGGCGCGGCAATTTTCCTGGTGAGCCTGGCCTTCAACCTGCTGGGTGACGGCCTGCGTGATGCGCTCGACCCGAAGGCGGCGAAATGACGGCATCCAGCAGCAATGGAAAAGCAGTCTTGGAAGTGGAGGACCTGCGGGTTTCGTTTCCCAATCGCGATGGTGGTCGCACCGAAGCGGTGCGCGGTGTCTCATTCACGCTGGGCCGTGAACGCCTGGGCATCGTCGGAGAATCCGGTTCCGGCAAATCGCAAACCGGTCGCGCGATCCTGGGACTGACCGCGCCCGAGGGCCTGGTGACGGCAAAGCGGCTGGAATTCCACGGCGTCGACCTGCTGCGTTGCACGCCGCAGCAGCGGCGCGAGATGCGCGGTGGGCGCATTTCCATGGTGCTGCAGGACCCGAAGTACTCGCTCAATCCGGTCATGACCATCGGCGACCAGGTGGTCGAGACACTACGGGCACACACCAGAATATCGGCCAAGGACGCGCGCGCCCGGGCACTTGCAGCTCTGGTGGCGGTGCAGATCGACCAGCCGGAGCGGGTCTACGGCCTGTACCCGCACGAAGTCTCCGGCGGCATGGGGCAACGCGCCATGATCGCCATGATGCTGATTGCCGACCCGGAGTTGCTGATCGCCGACGAGCCCACCAGTGCACTCGACGTCACGGTGCAGTTGCAGGTGCTGGCCATCCTCGACGCGCTGGTAGTGCGACGCGGCATGGGCCTGATCTTCATATCGCACGACCTGCGCCTGGTGTCGACTTTTTGCGACCGCATTCTGGTGATGTATGCCGGCAAGATAGTGGAGGAAGTGTCGGCCGGCAACCTGGCTGCGGCGCAGCACCCGTACACCCAGGGGCTGCTGAACTGCCTGCCGCGCCTGGGTGACAACCGGCATCCGCTGCCCACGCTGGACCGCCAGCCGGAGTGGGCATTGTGAGCGCCGCACGGCCGCCCGAAGATGCCGGCCCGCGCAGGACGCAGCGCGACGGCGCGGGCGTAAACGGCCCGCAACAGGTTGGCATCGACGTACAGGGACTGCGGGTTGTCTACGACGGTTTTATCGCCGTCGCCGACACCTCCTTGCGGGTCGATGCCGGGCAGAGCTTTGGCATTGTCGGTGAATCAGGCTCCGGCAAGTCGACCGTGTTGCGCGCCATCTGCGGCCTTGCACCCATGGCCCGGGGCTCGGTGCGGCTGGTGGCAGATGGCAACCCGCCTCTACCGGCACCGGGCTCGAAAGCGTTTCGTCGCCAGGTGCAGATGGTGTTCCAGGATCCCTATGGCTCGCTGCACCCGCGCCAGACGGTGGACCGCATCCTGGCAGAACCGCTGGCCATCCATGGCATTACCGACGCCGAGGCGCGCATTGAGCGCGCACTGGAGGAAGTGGGCCTGGGCACCGGTTACCGCTTTCGTTATCCGCACCAACTGTCGGGCGGCCAGCGCCAACGTATTGCCATTGCCCGTGCGCTGATACTGGAGCCACAAATCCTGCTGCTGGACGAACCCACCTCTGCGCTGGATGCGTCGGTGCAGGCCGAAGTGCTCAACCTGCTGGAACACCTGCGGCAGCGACGCGGGCTGACCTTCATCATGGTCAGCCATGATCTTGCGGTGGTGACGCACATGTGTGAAAAACTGATGGTGATGCAGCGCGGCCGCACCGTCGAGTTGCTGTCGTCGGGCGATCTGGCGGCCAGCAAGGTGCAGGATGCCTACACGCGCAAACTGATGGTCGCCTCCAGCGGCTTCAACCGCGACGCGGTGTCTGCAACCTCACCCTGAACCAGGAGCTGCCATGATCAAGTGGGAAGCCCATGCCTGTCTGCCGCTGCACCCGAAGGCCGACTTCGGGCCGATAGAGCGCTTCCACGCTGCGGGCGTGAACTATGTATCGATCAATATCGGCATGGACATGAACCCGCTGGCACAGGTGATGGCCACCATCGCCGGTTTTCGCGCCCGCATCGCCGCAGCTCCGCAGCGTTATGTGCTGGTGAACAGCACGCAGGACATCCGCGCCGCCGCCGCCGCTGGCAAACTGGCGATCGGTTTTGACCTGGAGGGCGCGATGCCGCTGCTGGAGCAGCCCGAGATGGTGGCGTTGTACCGCCGCCTGGGCGTGCGCCAGATGCATCTGGCGTACAACCGCAACAACTCGGTCGCGGGCGGCTGCCACGACGAGGAGCAGGGCCTCACCCCGCTGGGGCACAAAATCGTCGTCGCCATCCATGCCGCCGGTGTGCTGATGGATTGCTCCCACACCGGCCGCAAATGCAGCCTGGACATCATGGCGGCGTCCGGCAAACCGGTGATATTCAGCCATTCCAATCCGCTGGCTCTGGTGGAGCATGGCCGCAATGTGACGGACGAGCAAATCCGCGGCATCGCCGCCACTGGCGGTGTTGTCTGTGTGTCGGGTGTGTCGAAGTTTCTCGGCACCGACCAGCCCGATGCGGACGATGTGGCGCGCCATGCCGCCTATGTGGCCAACCTGGTCGGTGTGCAACACGCCGGCATCGGCCTGGACATCAGTTTTCCGCAAGCCGACCTGAACGACGACCCACCGGGCAATTACGACCCAACTTACTGGTGGCCCAAGTCGGCCGGATATGACCGCAGCGCGATCACGCGCTCGACCTATCCACCGATCAATAGCTGGCGGGTGCTGGGCGCTGCTTTGCAACGCACCGGTATGTCTCCAGATGAGGCGGCACTGGTGATGGGCGGCAACATGATGCGGGTGGCGGAGCAGGTCTGGGGTTGAGTTGAAGCTTGCCATTCAGGCCCTCCCCGACATCGTTCCTGCCTTCCCACAGTATGTGCAGGCCTACAGAATTACGGTTGTAGAAAACATGGTTCGCACCCAGGGCCAATCGGGCACCAACGCTGTAAATGGGGTAATGATGCCTTCCATTACCTCAACTATCTATAAACGTACCCTATTCATATATTGCTGGTAGAAGTGGCCAAGTGCGCATGGGCATGACGCAAAAATGGCCCCCGGCGCGCTTGCGCTCCGGAGGCCGTTGTTCCCGCCGCGTGCAGCGTTACTGCGCTTGTTGTATCCCCGCCAGCAACCAGCCGCCAGAACCTTGGCGCGGCTTGACAAGGTGCCAGACCTCATTGAACGGCTCGGCGGGGGCACCGACCTCTTCCCGGATCATGCCGGTGAAGCGCACACTCACCACATACCGGTCAGAACCTTCCTCGACATCAATCACGTTTGCGTCAATGTTGACCACATCGGTGTGTTGTTTGGCGCCACCGCGATCAGCCAGCTCCATTTTCAGTTCAGCAAACATCTCGGGTGTCGTGAATTCGCGGATGTCGTCCAGGTTGCCGATGTCACTGGCAGCTTGCAGGCGGATGAAGTTGACCTTGGCGTTGCGCGAAAAACCAGCCACGTCGAAGTCAGCCGGAATCCGGCTGGTGGTGTCGGACGCCACCTGCGATCCGATCCCGGAACCAATCATCGAGCCGCCAGTCGGTGGCAAGGATGTCTTGTAGGCAGGCGCATTTTGCCCGGCCGGGGAAGCATCTATGGGTGCGTACTGCATGCCACCCGCCCGGTCCGCCGTTGGCTGGCGCGCTGCAGCACGCTTGCGCAAAAAGAACCCAACAGCCACCATGATCGCCGCGGCCAGCAGGCCAAACATCACCATGGACGCCAGCTCCTCACCAAAACCGAGATGCGAGGCCAGGGCGGCAATACCCAAACCAGCGGCCAGACCGGCCAGCGGGCCCATCCAGGAGCGTTTGGGTGCTGCGGCAGCAGCACCAGCGGCGGGCGCGGCTGCTGCCTGGTTCGGTGCCGCAGCGGGTGCCTTGTCGGCGCTCGAGCGCTGCATGCCCATGGATTTACCGGATCCCAGCCGTTTCGCAGCCTCGGCATCCAGCGCCACGGTGGACAGACCCAAAGTGAATACCACAGCCAACAAAGAGAGTAACTTTTTCATGTGTTTTCCTATAAAGGAGACGACGACCGGCACATCATAGACCTGTCCGCAGTGGCCCCAATGTGGTGAGGGGCATAACACGGGATCGAAAAAGCCTGCGGCGCCCGCGACACCGTCATGGCGGAGTGCACAAACGCGAAGGCCGCATGCTGCTCAACGGTCCTTGACGTAGGGTCTGCCCAGCGCCTGTGGCGCCACTGTGCGGCCGATAAACCCGGCCAGCAGGATCACGGTCAACAGATAGGGCAGCGCCTGCACCGCCTGCACCGGAACCTCGCCAATGCCGGGCAGGCGCACGCCCTGCAGGCGGATGGCGACGGCGTCTAGAAAGCCGAACAACAGGCAGGCCCAGAATGCGCCAACCGGATGCCATTTGCCAAAAATCATCGCCGCCAGGGCCATGAAGCCGCGCCCGGCAGTCATGTTGGGAACAAAGGAAGCGTTTTGTGCCAGCACCAGGTAACTGCCGGCCAGGCCACACAAAACCCCGTTCAGCGTGAGTGCGGCATAACGCATGCGGGTGACCGATACACCCGCAGCATCCACCATATGGGCGTTTTCACCGACGGCACGCAGCCGCAGGCCAAAACGTGTGCGGTACAACAGCCACCAGACGGCCGGCACCAACGCCAGCGTGCCATACACCATGATGTTGTGGCTGAGCAGGCCGTCGCCAATGATCGGGCCCAGCACGGGCACACCGGCAAACCACTGCGTCGCCTGCGGCAATATGGCTTGCAGCCGCACCTCGGTGGTCACCGGCGGCGTCTGCCCGCCCTGGGCAAACCAGGCAATGCCCAACAC
The DNA here is from genome assembly GCA_031363785.1 of Betaproteobacteria bacterium. Classification (GTDB taxonomy): domain Bacteria; phylum Pseudomonadota; class Gammaproteobacteria; order Burkholderiales; family Burkholderiaceae_C; genus CAISIP01. The sequence continues at coordinate 20,604 of JANLVB010000252.1, read as the reverse complement.
CGCCGTCATGCCGGCGGCGATGATATTCACTGCCACACCCGACACCACCTGGTCCCCGCGGTGGCTGACGCAGGCCAGCCCGTGCAACCAGGACAAAGCCACTGTGGTCAGCAACGCCAGCAGCAGGGCCAGGGCGGTCGAGCCAAAGGTCACACCGGCCGCACCCGCCGCGAAGGCGGCAAACAACATCTTGCCCTCCAACCCGATGTCGATGACCCCGGCGCGCTCGGACATCAGACCTGCCAGCGCACACAGGATGAGCGGTGTCGACACGCGCAGCGTCGAGGCCAGCAAGGCACCAATCAGCGCATCATCCATGGGCGCTCCTGCGTGATGGTGGCTGCAAGGCATGCAGCGCCCGGCCGACCCAGGGTGCCAGCACATAGGCCATGGCACCCGAGAACAGGACGATGAATCCCTGCAACATCACCACCATGTCGCGGCTGAAGCCCTTGACGTCAAAACTCACTTCCGCTCCGCCCTGGAACAGCGCACCAAACAGGACGCTGGCCAATACGATGCCGACCGGATGGTTACGGCCCATCAGCGCAACGGCGATGCCGGTAAATCCGGCACCGCTGACGAAATCGAGTAACAGTCGCCCGGTGACACCGGCGATCTCGTTCATCCCCACCATGCCGGCCAAGGCGCCCGACACACCCATCGCCAGAATCACCTGGTGTTTGGGGTTGATGCCGGCATACGCCGCGGCGCTGGCGCTGGAACCGGTGGCGCGCAGGTCGTAGCCTAGTCGCGTGTGCCAAAGCAGCAGATAGACACCGACGGCCGCCAGCAAGGCCAGGAACAGGCTGGTGTTGAGCGGCGAAGCCGGCCATTCCAGCCCCACCCAGGCCAGAAAGATGTGCATGCTGGGCAGCTTGGCGGAGTGCGCGAACTCCGCGCTCTCGACCGCCATGCTGCCGGGCACTTTCAAATGGTTGACCAGCAGATAGACCAGCAAGGCGCTGGCCAGGAAATTGAACATGATGGTGGTGATCACGATATGGCTGCCGCGGTAGGCCTGCAGATAGGCCGGCACCGCCGCCCAGACCATGCCAAACAGCGCGCCAGCGACGACCATCAGCGGCACCATCAGCCACGCTGGCAGGCTGCTCGAGAGCCACAGCGCGACCAGGCCGGTGCCCAGGCCGCCGAGAATGGCCTGACCTTCGCCGCCGATGTTGAACAGGCCGCCGTGAAAAGCCACCGACACCGCCAGCCCGGTGAAGATGAACGTGGTCGTGTAGTACAGCGTGTAGCTGAAGCCGCGCGGGGTGCCGAACGCACCCCGGATCAACACGGTGATCACTTCCATCGGGTCTTGCCCGACCAGCGCCACCATGACACCGGCCGCCAACAGCGCCACCGCCAGATTGATCACCGGCAGCAGCACCAGGTCGGCCCAGCGAGGTAAATTCATTGCGCCACTCCGCCGATCATCAACATGCCCAGGCGGGTCTCGGTGCACTCGGCGATTGGCAGCTCGCCGGCGATCCGGCCCTGGTTCATGACGATCACGCGGTCCGACAGGGCCAGAATCTCGTCGAGCTCGCTCGACACCACCAGCACGGCGCAGCCAGCGTCGCGCATGGCGCGCAACTGGCCATAGATGAACTCGATCGCGCCGATGTCCACGCCGCGCGTCGGCTGGCCCACCAGCAGCACCTTGGGCGCCTGGCCGAGCTCGCGCGCCAGCACCAGTTTTTGCTGGTTGCCGCCGGAAAAACTCGCGCTGACTAGCCGGTCGTTGCGCGGACGCACGTCAAAACGCTCCATCATGTCGACCGTGGCGCGGTGCATCTGTGGGTGCTCCATCCAGCCATGCCGGCAGTATTGCGCCAGCCACTCATAGCCCAGCACGGCCGACTCCCAGGCCTCGAAGCTCATCACCATGGCGCGTTCATGCCGGTCCTCGGGCACATGGGCCACGCCCAGATTGCGCGCCTGGCGCGGGTCCATCCAGGCGCCCGCCCGGAAACTGCTCCCGCCGACCTCCAGCGCGCCTTCAGCCGGCGCCAGCAGCCCGGACAACACCTCGAGAATCTCGCTTTGCCCGTTGCCGGACACACCAGCCACGCCGACGATCTCGCCGGCCTTGAGTTCGATGTCGACGCCGTGCAAGCGCACCACTTTGAGCGTGTCACGCACCACCACGCCATGGGCGCGCATCAAAACCACGCCTGGCGGCTGCCCGGTGTCGCCCTGGCGTCCCATCTGGACCTTGCGCCCGACCATGGCCTCAGCCAGACTTTCGATCGAGGTGTCGGCAATGGCGATGTCCTGCACCACGCGCCCGCCGCGCATCACTGTGACCTGGTCGCACAGGCGCATGACCTCCTTGAGCTTGTGCGTAATCAGCACGATCGTCGTGCCCTGCTCGCGCAGCAGCGCCAGAACGCCGAACAGCTGCTCGGTCTCCTGCGGCGTCAACACTGCTGTGGGTTCGTCCAGGATCAGAATGCGCGCACCCCGGAACAGCGTCTTCAGGATCTCCAGGCGCTGGCGGTCTCCCACCGCCAGGTCCGCCACCAGCGCGTCGAGGTCGATCATCAGGCCGGTCGAGTCCATCAGCGCCGACAGCTTGGCGCGCACCAGCGCCTCGGCCTTGTGCAGCAGCACATGAGGCTCGGCCCCCAGCATGACATTTTCCAATGCCGTAAGGGTATCCACCAGCATGAAGTGCTGGTGCACCATGCCGATGCCCAGGGCGATCGCCTCGTGCGAATTGCGGATCTTCGCTGGCTGGCCGGCCACCTTGATGGTGCCGCTGTCGCAGCTGTAAAAGCCGTACAGCACCGACATCAGGGTACTCTTGCCCGCTCCGTTTTCACCCACGATCCCATGCACCGTAGCCTGGTTCACCCGCAGGTTCACATCGGCATTGGCCTGCACCGGGCCGAACCGCTTGTTGATGCCGAGCATCTCGACCGCGAGCGGGTGAGGTGCGGCGGCAGACATGAGGTTTATGTGATCTGAGGTGGCGGAGATTTAGCTGCAACGTAACTTGAGGTACAAGTTAGTTTTCGCTGAAACTTCGTTTTCGTAGCGAGCGGGTCAAGGTGGCACCGAGGAGCGGAACCGTACAAGCGTACGGTGAGCACCGCAGGCGCCAGATTGGCCCGCGCAGTAGAAAGATTCGCTACCTCAGTATTTACAAGCGTTGTCTGCCATGTAGTCTGCCACCTTGATCTTGCCGCTGATGATGTCGGCCTTGGCGGCGTCAACCTTCTTCTTCATGTCAGCCGTTACCAGCTTCTCGTTGTTCTTGTCCATCGCGTAGTCCACGCCGCCTTCCTTGAGGCCCAGCACCGACACACCCGACTTGTGCGCCTTGGACACGTTGTAGACCGCCACGTCGACACGCTTGAGCATCGAGGTCAACATGGTGCCAGGCTGAAGATGGTTCTGGTTGCTGTCCACGCCTATGGCGAGTTTGCCACTGTCCTTGGCAGCCTGATAGACCCCGTTGCCGGTGCCGCCGGCGGCCGCGAACACCACGTCGGCACCCTTGGCGAACTGTGCCTTGGCCAGCTCACCTCCGCGGGCCGGATCGTTCCAGGCCGCGCCGGTGGTGCCGGTCATGTTCTGGAACACCTCGGCCTTCGCATTGGCGGCCTTGGCACCCTGCTCGTAGCCGCATGCGAACTTGCGGATCAGCGGGATGTCCATGCCGCCGACGAACCCAACCTTGCCGGTCTTGCTGGCCATGGCGGCCATCATGCCGACCAGGAAACTGCCTTCTTGCTCCTTGAACACCACCGACTGCACATTGGGTAGATTGACCACCATGTCAATGATGGCGAAATTGAGCTTGGGAAACTCCTTGGCCACTTTCTCGATGCTCGAAGCCTGGCCAAAACCGATGCCGATGATCGGATTGGCACCCTTTTCCGCCATGCGCCGGATCGCCTGCTCGCGCTGCGACTCGTTGGCGACCTCGAATTCCAGGTACTGCTTGCCGGTTTCCTTCTTCCAGCGCTCCATGCCGTTGTAGGCGGCTTCGTTGAACGACTTGTCGAACTTGCCCCCCAAGTCGAAGATGATCGCCGGTTCGGCCATGACGGGCAGGGTGGTGGCAAGCGCAAGGGCCAGGATGCCCAGTTGGGGTTTGAATTGCATGGTGTGGGTCTTTCAGGGTTACAGGGCCAAAACAAAGGATAGCTTAGGGTCTCTCGGGCTCCCCACGCAATGCGGGGTTTCCCCATAACGCACTAGGGCAACAGTTCGGCTACAGCACTCCGTCCACCGGCGTAACGGCAGGGTAACCAGCCAGTTGTGTATATTGAACAGCGATGTCGCTGGCCAGGCGGGCGTTGTTCAGCACCAGGGCAATATTTGTCACCAGACTGTCACCGCCGGTCAGCAAATTCACGCGCTCCAGCAGAAACGGTGTCGCCGCCTTCCCGCCAACGTGTTGTGCCGCAGCCTCCTGCAGCGCCTGCGTGATGGCCGCATCCACCCGTTCCCGCGGCATGGCGTGTTCGGCCGGCACCGGATTGGCCACCACCAGGCCACCTGCCAGGCCCATCGACCACTTGACAAACATGGCCCGGGCGATCTCCGCTGCGCTGTCGAGCCGGTAGTCGACCGGAAAAGCGCTGTCCACGGTAAAAAACGCCGGCAGCGTGGCTGTGCGGTAGCCGACCACGGCAACACCATGGGTCTCCAGGTACTCCAGCGTCAATCCCAGATCGAGAATCGACTTGGCACCGGCACAGACCACCGCCACCGGGCTGCGCGCCAACTCCTGCAGGTCGGCTGACACGTCAAAGCTTTGTTGCGCACCGCGGTGCACGCCACCGATGCCACCGGTGGCAAAAACACGGATGCCGGCCATGGCGGCGATCAGCATGGTGGCGGCCACGGTGGTAGCACCACTGCCGGCGGCGGCCACCACAAAGGCGATATCGCGCCGGCTGACTTTCGCCACTTGCGGCCCCAGTTGCACCAGCCGCTCGATTTGCTGCGCCGTCAGGCCCGCCTTGAGCCGACCATCGACGATCGCGATCGTGGCAGGCACCGCGCCATGGGCGCGCACCTCGGCTTCGACCCGCAGCGCGGTCGCCACGTTCTGCGGGTATGGCATGCCATGCGAGATGATGGTGGATTCGAGCGCCACCACCGGGCGACCCTGTGCCAGTGCCTGCGCCACCTCGGGCTGGATGTCGAGGTACGGGTTCGTCATTGCGGGCATGGATATCCTTGTTATTCAGAAGCCGTGGTCGGCCAGCAATTGCTCTACCGCAGCGACTGCCAGATGCGGGCAATTGGCCGGGGGCACGGACAGGGTGAGCGCCGCGCAACCCGCCGCGAATCGTACCGCCCGTGGCAGCGGCTGGTGCTGCAGATACTGCTGTACCAGGCCGGCCAGCAGGGCGTCCCCGGCACCCGTGGCACCCACCACCTGGACCGGCAGCGCGGCCTGCCAGCCGCAAAGGCCATCCTGATCACTCCAGTACATGCCACGCTCGCCGAAACTCAGCACCAGCTGCTGCACTCCCTGGGCATGAAACCAAGCTGCGGCACGTTGCACCTCGGTGTCGTCGCCCAGCGCGTGACCACACAGCGCTTGCGCCTCATGCCAATTCGCTTTCAGCATGTGTACGCGGTGCAACCAGGGCCGCAACCGGGCACACTTGAAGACCGACACCGGGTCGACAAAAACCGGCGCATCCATTGCGTGTTCAAACAGCCATTGCAGCGCCGCCGCCGGCAGGTTGCAGTCCAGCACCAGCAAAGCGGCCTGGCGCACCAGGGCAGCATGCGGCTGCAGCCACTGCGCCGTCATGCACTCCAGGATTTCCATGTCGTTCACGGCCGCCTGCATTTCTCCGTCGGGCCCCTGCAGCGACAGATAGGTGGAGGTGGCTCGGCCAGCAAGCACTCGGCAATGGCCCACGTCGACACCTGCCGCGCGCGTCGTTTCCAGCACGCTGCGACCTTGCAGGTCATCCCCGACCGGGCTGAGCAACTGCACGGCGCATCCCAGGCGCGCCAGGTTTTCGGCGACGTTGCGTGCCACCCCGCCGGCAGCGCAGCGAATCTGCCCGGGCGTGGAGTCTCCGGGCAATGTCGCAGCCTGTGCGGCGCCGCTGATGTCCATGTTGGCAGCACCGACGGCCAATACCGCAGACTGCCTGCTGCCTGGGCCGCCCGGTCGCGCGGTGATTGTGGACAATGTCGACATGCCTTCTTACACAGACTGGCAACCCGTCGTCGCCTCGCACACTGTACACGCGGGAGTAAATATCGTGGCCGCGCGGGTTCTGGGGCAGGAGCTTGCCGTCTGGCGCAGCGCGGGCGGCTTGGTGCAGGTGTGGCTTGACCGCTGCCCGCACCGCGGTGTACGGCTCAGTCTGGGCCGCATCATGGGCGACCGCCTGGCCTGCGCTTACCATGGCTGGGAATTTGCCGCACACAGCGGGCAATGCATGGCGATTCCGGCACTGGCCGACCTCGCCTCGCCGCCCGGCAATGTCTGTGCTGCCACGTTTACTGCACAAGAGGCGCAGGGCATGGTCTGGGCCCGGTTGCAGTCGTCGGCCGATGCGGCGCCTGCACCGCTGGGCGTCAACCTGCCGGCAGACGTTGTGCCCGGGACTTTCCTGCGCTCCATCACCGTCAAGTCGTCTGCCGCCCAGCTTTGCGCGACCCTGCAAGGCTACGGCATGGCAGCAGACGGCGCGAATATCTGGCTGGGCTTGCTCGCCGGGCATCCGGTGCGGCTCTTCGTGACCTGCGCACGGGATGTTTTGATCGTGCTGCATGTTTGGCTGGAGCATGCGGCGCCCGCCGCGCCGCCGACCCTGCTCTTCGCCGCCCTGCGCCGCCTGCGCGGCGAAGCCGAAGCAGCGGCAGCCTGATATCGGAGCCATGATGCCGTACTGCACCGACGACCCGAACGTGCGCGGGCAGTGGCTCACCGTCGGTTCGGCCTCCCGGCTGCGCGGCCGTACGGCCCAGACACCGCTGCACACCCAATTGCTCGGAGCACGCCTGACGTTGTGGCTGGACGAAGCCGACCAGCCACAGTGCCGCCAGGGGCGAACACCGGTGTTGGTCATGCTGCAGTATGGGTATCTTTGGGTATGTACCGGCGATGTGCCCGACAAACCACTGTTTGCCCTGCCGGAATTCGACCAGCCGGGGCGGCGCATCGTTGACTGTGGCGGCATAGGCGTGGCCACCTCGGGCTTGCGGGTGGTGGAAAACTTCCTGGACATGGGCCACTTTCCCTTTGTGCACAGCGGCACGCTGGGCCAGTTGCCGCATACCACCGTGGCGCCCTACCGGGTGCATGTGGATGCCGAATCCAACGAGATCTGGGCTACCGATTGCCACTTCTTCCAGCCCCAGGCGTCGGCCTCGGCGAGCGGTGGAATCGACGCGCAGTACCGCTACCGCGTGATGCACCCGCTGTGTGCGGCACTCTACAAATCCTGTCCCAACCGCTCCGCTGCGCAGGACGTGATCGGCTTGTTCATCCAGCCGCTGGACGACAAAAACTCGGTGGCGCATTGTTTGCTGGTGTACTTCGAGGACCAGCTCAGTGATGCCGAATTGGTCAGTTTCCAGCACATGATCTTCGGCCAGGACAAGCCCATCCTTGAGAGCCAGCAACCGCGGCGCCTGCCAATCGAAGCTGCAGCAGAAGCCCAGATGCGTTGTGACCTGACGGCCGTGACCTACCGGCGCTGGCTGCGCGCCCGGGGCATGCGTTTTGGTGTACACGATGCGGGCCTGCAGGGTCGTTGAGATGATCACTCTGTACGACTACGAACTCTCCGGCAACTGCTACAAGCTGCGCCTGCTGTTGCACTGGCTTGGGCTGGTGTACACCCGCATCCCGATCAATTTTCACCCTGGCCGCGAACACAAGTCACGCCACTTCATCGACACCATCAACCCGCTTGGCCAACTGCCGGTACTGGTCGACGCCGATTTCCGCCTGCGCGACGCCCAGGCCATCCTGGTGTACCTGGCCAGCCGCTACGACCCGCAGGGCCGCTGGTATCCCGACGACCCGCAAACGCGCGCACGCATCACGCTCTGGCTGGGCCAGGCCGACGACATCACGCGCACCGTATCTGCGGCGCGCCTGCATCTGGGGTTTGGCTACGAGACAGACTTGCCGCACTGCCAGGCAGCCGGACGTGCGGTGCTGCGCAACCTGGACGACCAACTGGCGGAAAACCAGTTTGCACAGCAGGAATGGCTCGCCGCCGCCCACCCGACCATTGCAGACATCGCCTGCTTCCCCTATGCAGCGCTGGCCTTTGAGGCCGGCATCGACCTGATCGAGTTCCCGGCGCTGCGGCGCTGGATCTGGCAGTTGCGGCATGTGCCAGGCTTTATCGCCATGCCCGGCATACTGCAGCCTGTGTTGTAAACCTTGAAACGGACAAGCACCATGAGACTTCTGATCACTGGCGGCGGCGGATTTGTCGGCGCACGTCTGGCGCGAACCCTGCTGGCACGCGGCCAACTCAATGGGCAGGCCATCACGGCACTGCTGCTGGCCGACCAGGTACCGCCACCGGCGGACCTGCTGGCCGACCGCCGCGTACAGGCGCGCACCGGGCCTTTGCTGGCGCAGTGTGCGGCCTTGGCCAGCGAGCCATTGGATGGCGTGTTTCACCTGGCCTCTGCCGTGTCGGGCGAATGTGAACTGGATTTTGACCTTGGCATGCACTCCAACCTGGACAGCACACGCGCCCTGCTGGACGCATTGCGCGCATCCGGCCAGGTCAGCGGACGGGTGACCCGGCTGGTGTTCTCCAGTTCGGTCGCCGTGTTCGGGCCCGACCCGTCGATGCCCCTGCCGCCAGTGGTGGCGGACGACACCTTGCCGGCGCCGCAAACTTCCTACGGTACACAAAAACTGGTGTGTGAACACCTGCTGGCCGACTACACACGCAAGGGATTCATTGACGGCCGTGCCGCCCGTCTGATGACAGTCACCGTGCGCCCGGGCCGGCCCAATGGCGCTGCCTCGTCGTTTTTCTCCGGCATCATCCGTGAGCCGCTGGCGGGGGTCGAAGCCATCTGCCCGGTGGACGAAAACGTGTCGCACCCGGTATCGTCACCGGCGCGGGCGGTGGAGGGCCTGATTGCGGTCTTCGAGGCGACCCGGGAACAACTCGGCGGGCGGCTGGCACTGAACCTGCCATCGCTCAATGTGCGCGTGGGCGACATGCTGGCAGCCTTGCAGCAGGTGGCGGGTGACCGGGTGCGCCGGCTGGTGCGTTTCGAGCGCGACGCGCGCATCGCCGGCATGGTTGCCAACTGGCCCGCGGGTGCCAGTGCCCATCGCGCGGCACAGCTCGGGCTGCGGCCGGACGCGAGTTTCACCAGCATCATCGAGCAATACATAACCGACTGCAAAAAGTCGCCGGATGCGCATCTGACGCTGCGTGGCCTGGCGTCGTAGGAGGGAGCCCGTCGGGCCAGCCGTACACTGGTGCCGCTGCCGCGTACCCGATTGGATTTGACCCATGCTGCTTGATGCCGAAGATTGCCACCTCGTACTGATCGACTACCAGGAGCGCCTGATGCCGGCCATTTTCGAAGGGCCGCTGGTAGCCGCCAATGCGCTGCGGCTGGCGCAGATGGCCAGGCTGCTGCAGGTGCCGTTGTGCGCCACCGAGCAGAATCCGGAAAAACTCGGGAGCAGCCTGCCGCAATTACATGCCGTGCTGCAGGAGACCGGTGCCAGAATTCTGGTCAAGATGGCTTTCAGCGCTGCTGGCGCCGGTCTGGTCGATCACTTGCGTCCCGCGCCACGGTTGGCGCAGGGTGGCGGCAATGCCCGCAGCCTGCCAAAACATCTGCAAAAGGCAGTGTCGGCACCGGCGCCGCAGCGCAACAGCGTGGTCATCGCCGGCTGCGAGGCCCATGTCTGCCTGCTGCAGACGGCGCTGGACTTGCTGGAGCAGGAATTTGACGTCTGGGTGGTCACCGATGCCTGCAGTTCGCGCAGCGAGCGCAATCGTGACGCGGCATTTGACCGGCTGGTCGGTAATGGAGCTGAACTGGTAACAACCGAGATGGTGGCGTTCGAATGGTTGCGCTCGGCCGAGCACCCACAGTTCAAACCGGTGCAGGCATTGATCAAATGACCGCATTGCAGGTGGCAAAACATCGGTATTGACAAGCCTCGCCTGCCGCTTGCCCCTGGTGAGCGCGCGCAGGCTCCGGGAGCGCTCGGCTGGGTTGCCACCTGCACTTTGCTTGGCCTGGCGGCTCTGCTGCTGTGGGCCTTTGCCGACCAGTCCCGATGGGCGTGGCAAAGTGATCACTGGATGGCGCAACCCTGGACGTTGTGGACCGCCTCCCTGGTGCATCTTTCAATGGCGCATCTGATCGGCAACCTGGCGGCACTGACCGTGCTGGCCGCCCTGGGAGCCTATCTCGGTGCCACGCGCAGCTGCGTCACGGCACTACTCGTCGCCTGGCCGGTGGGCACTTGGGCGCTTGGCCTGTGGCCGGCCGTGGCGGGTTATGGAGGCCTTTCCGGCACCCTGTGCGCCATGGTGGCAATCCTCGCCGTTCAAGCTGCGACACACGCGGCATTACGTCCGGTGTGTTACGTGTTGTCCGGGTCGTTGGCCTTCAAGCTGCTGGCAGAACATGGCTGGTCACAACCCATCGCCTATGACCCGGCCTGGGGCTTCAACGTGGTGTATGCCGCCCACCTCACCGGCGCACTGGCTGGCACGATCGCCGCCACCGTGCTGGCCTGGTCACAAAGACGCGATGCATGACCCTGGTCAAAGCTCTGCAGCCGCCTGGCGCGTAACGGCGGCACCAATGCCACTGCTGCCGCTGGGGGCGCAGGGCGCCGCGTCAGTCCGGCCGGGTCAGCCGTGGCGTCCCGGCATGTTGGCCGTCAAGCAACCCTGCACCTCCGGGCGCGGTTGCGCACGCGCCGGCGCATGCCCGCGTTGTGGCGACAACGATCGTTGCTGCCGGCACTGACGCAAAGGCCCCGATTCGGGCAACGCTAGACTTGAGGCCGGGCGCCCCGCACGATGCCCTACTTTTATGCCGCCCACAATAGTCCATGGCGTGATGGTGCAACGGCGGCGCATGCATATTCCCCATGACAGGAGACCCCCATGAATGAACCCGCCCCTGCTGAGCTGCTGTGCGAGATGCGCGAGGCCGTGATGTGGCTGACCATCAACCGCGAGGAGCGGCGCAATGCCATCAGCCCGGCGGTGCTGGCCGGGCTGGGCGACGCCCTGGCCCGCGCCAACAACGACCGCGCTGTGCGAGCCGTCGTCATCACGGGCAGCGGCACACGTGCGTTCTGCGCCGGCGCCGACCTGCAAAGCGGCAAGGCGTTCAAATTCGACTACTCCGAGCCGCATGTCGGTTTTGCCAACCTGTTCCGGCTGGCGCGCCAATCCACCGTGCCGCTGATCGCCCGTGTCAATGGTGCCTGCATGGCGGGTGGCATGGGCATCATGGGCATGTGTGACATGGCGGTATCCACCCGCAGTGCGATCTTCGGCCTGCCCGAGGTCAAGGTCGGGCTGTTTCCGGCACAGGTGCTGAGTGTCATCGGCCATCTGCTGCCGCGCCGTGTACTGGCCGAGATGTGTATCACCGGCGAACCACTGAATGCCGCACAGGCGCTTGAACATGGCCTGGTGAACCACGTGTTCGACGATCTGGACGCCGGCCTGCAGTGGCTGCTGGGCCGCCTGCTCGACAAGTCACCGGCGGCCATCCGGCGCGGCCTGTACACGATGAAAAAGATCGAGGCGATGGCATTTGAGGAGTCGATGGCATTCACCGAAAGCCAGATCGGCCTGTTTGCCCTGACCGACGACGCGGCCGAGGGGCAACTGGCGTTTCGCGAAAAGCGACCACCCGTCTGGGCCGGCCATTGAGCGCCGCCATGGCGGACCACGCATTGGCCAGGCCACACGTGGTACGAATCGGTGGCGCCTCGGGATTTTGGGGCGACAGCAGCGTGGGTGCGCCGCAACTGGTGCGCAGCGGCCAGATCGACTACCTGGTGTTCGACTACCTGGCCGAGCTCACGATGTCGATCCTGGCCGGGGCCCGGCTGAAGAAACCCGAGCTCGGTTATGCCACCGACTTCGTCTCGGTGGCCATGCAGGCAGTGCTGCGCGACATCGTGGACAAAGGCATACGGGTGGTCAGCAATGCCGGCGGTGTCAACCCCGAAGCTTGTGCCGCAGCACTCGCGGCGCTGGCCCGGGAGCAGGGCGTCACGCTGAAAATCGCGGTGGTCAGCGGCGACGACGTGATGCCCTTGCTGCCCGGCCTGCGTACTGCCGGCGTGCGCGAAATGCACAGCGGTGCCGACTTGCCGCCACAGGTGCTGAGCGCCAACGCCTACCTCGGCGCCTTGCCGATCAAGGCGGCGCTGGACGCCGGTGCGCAGGTGGTGATCACCGGGCGCTGCGTTGATTCCGCAGTGACGTTGGGTGTGTTGATGCATGAATTCGGCTGGGCGACCGATGCGCACGACTTGCTGGCAGCGGGCAGCCTGGCCGGCCACATCATCGAGTGCGGCTGCCAGGCCACGGGTGGCCTGCACACCGACTGGGACACGGTACCCGATTGGGCGCACATTGGCTACCCGATCGTCGAATGCCACAGCGACGGGAGTTTTATCTGCACCAAACCCGCCGCCACGGGTGGCAAGGTAACGCCAGCCGTCATCGCCGAGCAGATGCTGTATGAGATTGGTGACCCGGCGGCCTACATCCTGCCCGACGTGGTGTGCGACTTCACCCAGGTGACGCTGCAGCAGGCTGGTGCACACCGGGTTCTGGTGCGTGGTGCCAGGGGCCGGCCAGCGACGCCGACCTACAAGGTATGTGCCACCTATCTGGCCGGGTTCAGGATGTCGGCGCAGCTCACCATCGTGGGCATCGATGCTGCGGCCAAGGCGCGCCGCACTGGCGAGGCGATTCTGGAGCGCACCGGCGAACTGCTGGCGCAGCGCGCACTGGCGCCCTTTGGCGCAACCCACATCGAGGTGCTGGGCGCCGAGTCCTGTTATGGCCCACATGGGCGCGGCCAGCACGCCCGCGAAGTGCTGCTGCGCGTCACCGCCCGCCATAGCCGCAAGGACGCACTCGAGTTGCTGGCGCGCGAAGTGGCGCCGGCCGGCACCTCCTGGTCACCCGGCACCACCGGCGCCGGCGGTGGTCGTGCCTCGCCTTCCCCCCTGATCCGGCAGTTTTCCTTCCTGTTGGGCAAAGACCAGCTGGTGCCCGCATTTCACATCGATGGGCGCGAGACGCGGGTACGGCAGCCTGCGGGCGATACCGCTGCGCCACCGCAACACGAGCCAGTTACCAAGCCGACCTCGCCCCCGACAGCAGTGGCTGAATTGGCCGACGTCGTTGAGGTCACCCTGGTACGCGTGGCCTGGGCGCGCAGTGGCGACAAGGGCGACACCTCGAATATCGGCCTGATTGCGCGCACACCGGCACTGCTGGCCTGCCTGCGTGCGCAACTGAGCGAAGAGCGGGTTGCCGCGTGGCTGGCGCACCTGGTCCGGGGCCGGGTCACCCGTTTTGAAGTGCCGGGCATCCACGCTTTCAACTTCGTCTGTGAACAGGCGCTGGACGGCGGCGGCATGGCGTCCATGCGCAACGACCCGCTGGGCAAGGGCATGGCGCAGATTCTGCTGTCCATGCCGGTGCGGGTGCCGACGGCCCTGCTGGATGAAGTGTCGCGTTGACGGCAGGCACAGTCTTGTTGCGCCGCGGCAATATTGCGCCGCTGCTGCTCGTCAATCTGGGCGTGGGCATGCACGCCATGATCTGGTACATGGCCAGTACTGTGATGCCCAGTACCGTGGCCGACCTGAACGCGGCCTCCTTCATCGGCTGGGCGACCACGGTCTACCTTGTCACCATGATTCTGGGCGCGGTGCTGATGGCGCAAGCCAAAGCGCATTTTGGCGCGCGACTGGCGATGCTGGTCGCTGGCCTGGTGGTGGTACTCGGCGGTGCAGTGGCGGCGATGGCGCCGACGATCCACCAGGTGCTGGCGGGCCGCGCGCTGCAGGGTCTGGGTGAAGGCATGCTGGTGGCGCTGAGTTACGCCCTGGTACGCGAGTTGTTCGACAACGCGCTGGTACCCAAGGTGTTTGGCACCCAGGCGGCAACCTGGGGCATCGCGATTTTCCTCGGGCCGCTGCTAGGCGGCTGGTTGACCGAAATGTGGTCCTGGCGCGCCGCGTTTTGGGGTGCCGCCGTGCTGCCTCTGCCGCTGCTGGCCCTGGCCTGGCGCACTCTCGGACAACCGGGTGCAGCGCGCACCGCGCCACAACCGACACCGCTGCTGCGCCTGTTCCTGCTGGCCAGCGGCGTGATGGCGATCACCGTTGCCGACCGCCTTGCACCAGCCGCGCTGGGTGTGGTCAGTGTGCTGGCGGGTCTGCTGCTGATAACGCTCGTGCTGCGGCTGGATCAGCGCCGCGCGCCGCACCTGTTTCCCACCGTTTTCACCGGCTTGCGCCACCCGGTATCGCTCGGCCTGTGGGTCACTTTTCTGATGCCGCTGGCGCAGGCACCGGTCTACGTGTATGTCCCCTACCTGCTGCAGATGCACCGCGAACTGAGCCCGACCCTGGCCGGCATCCTGGGCGCCAGCCATGCCATTGCGTGGTCGGCCACGGCCATGCTGGCGCCACTGCTGCCGCAGCGCTGGCATCTGCGCACCATCGTCATCGGGCCGCTGCTGCTTACCCTCGGGCTGGCTGGCCTGTCCCTGACGCTCGCCGCTCAGCCGCTGGTGCTGGTGGTAATTGCGCTGGTACTGGTAGGCATGGGTTTTGGTGTCTGCAACATGTTCATCATCCAGCGCATACTGGCAGCGGCACAACCGGGTCAGGAAGACACCACGGCAGCGGGCATTCCCACCCTGCAAGGGCTGGGCGGCGCCATCAGCGCGGCATTGGCGGGCCTGGCCGGCAACGCCATGGGGCTGGATCTCAACCTGTCAGCGAAGGCAGTGCAGCACGCCACACTGGCCATGTTTGGTGGCGGCGCGGTGATTGCGTTTGGCTCGGTGCTCATGTCCTTGCACTTTGTGCGTTCGCTGGCGTGCCGAACACATTGACAGCCCAACGCCGAAAAGTGGGTGGTTGCCGTGGAAACAGCTCGCATGGACTTTGCCCCATGTTGCTGTGCTGGTGATATTCTTGCGAATCGGTCGTTTCGGCGGCACCAAGCCCTCAATTGAACGGATTGCACCATGACCACCCTCACCCGAATACCTTCGCGCACGCTCGGCGCGCTGGCAGCGCTGTTGCTGGTTTTGTTGCTGAGCGCCTGCGGTGGCGAGAAGCCGGACAAACTGGTGGCGTCGGCAAAACAGTTCCTGGCCAAGGACGACACCAAGGCGGCGGTGATCCAGCTCAAGAACGCGCTGCAGGCCGACGTGACACTGCCCGAGGCGCGGTATCTTCTGGGCGTGGCGCTGTTGCGCCAGGGGGACGCCGCCGGTGCAGAGGCCGAGTTGCGGAAGGCACTGAGTTACAAATTTGCCGAAGACAGTGTGTTGCCGCCACTGGCCCAGGCGCTGCTGGCGCAGCGCCAGTACCGCAAGCTGACTGACGAGTTTTCCGGCACGACGCTGACCGAGCCGGCGGCGCAGGCCAACCTGCAGACAACGCTGGCCACCGCATTTGCCGCGCAGCGCCTGCCCGAACAATCGCGGGACGCATTGCGTACGGCGCTGGAGGCCGACCCGACCTATACGCCGGCGCGGCTGATCCAGGTACGCGACAAGGCGTCGCAACGTGACTTCGACGGCGCCCTGGCCGACACCGAGGCGATCATCACAGCCACGCCAACATCGCACGAGGCGTGGAAGCTCAAGGGCGACTTGTTGTTCTTCGGCAAGAAACAACACGACCCGGGGCTGGCCGCTTACGCCCGGGCCATCGAGCTCAGGCCGGTTTTTATCGAAGCCCATGTAGCTCTGCTCGATGCACTGGTTGGGCAGGGCAAGTTCGATGTTGTGGCCAAGCAGCTGGAACAGCTGCGCAAGGCAGCCCCCAACAGCCTGTCGGTCAAGTACTACGAGACCCTGCTGGCGTACCAGAAGAAGGACCTGAAGCTGGCCCTGAGTCTGGGCGCGCCGCTGTTGCAACAGGCGCCGGAGAACGTGCGCAGCCTGCAGCTGGTCGGCGAAATCGAACTGGCGGCCAACTCCCTGGTGCAGGCGCAGGCGCATTTGTCCGAAGCCGTGCGGCTGGTTCCCCAAGCCACGCGGCCGCGGCGCGCGCTGGTGCAGGCCTACCTGCGTGGCGGTCAACCGGCGAAAGCGCTGGCCATCCTGCAGCCGCTGCTGAAAGGCGAGGTGGTGGATGCGGCCAGCAACCTGCTGGCCGGCGAGGTGTATTTGCAGAACGGCGACCCGAAAAAGGCCGAGGAATACTTTGCCAAAGCCAGCAAGCAGGATCCGAAGAACGCGCGCGCGCGCACCGCACTCGCGGTGACCCAGCTGGCTGGCGGTGGGGCCGAATCGGCGCTGGGCCAATTGCAGGAAATTGCCGGCACCGACACGGGCAGCACCGCCGACCTGGCGCTGATCAGCGCCCACCTGCGCCGCCAGGAGTACGACAGGGCGCTCAAGGCGATTGACAACCTGGAAAAAAAGCAGGCCGACAAACCACTGGCCGCCGTGCTGCGCGGTCGCACCCTGCTGGCCAAGAAGGATGCAGCCGGCGCGCGCAAGAGTTTTGAGCGCGCAGTGGTGATCGACCCGATGTATTTTCCGGCAGTCGCCAGTCTGGCCGCCCTGGACATGGCGGACAAAAAGCCTGACGAGGCGCGTACCCGTTTCGAATCCGTTTTGAAGAGTGACCCGAAGAATCCGCAGGCATTGCTGGCATTGGCCCAACTGCGTTCGATTTCCGGTGGCCCGAAAGAAGAGGTCGCCGAGCTGATGAACAAGGCGATCAACGCCAACCCGACGGAAAAGCAACCGCGCCTGCTGCTGGTCGACCTGTACCTGCGCAACAAGGACAACAAGTTGGCGCTGGCCACCGCCCAGAGCGCGGTGAGTGTCCTGCCCGACAGCCCGGAGCTGCTCGATGCCCTGGGTCGCGCGCAGCAGGCCTCTGGCGACACCAATCAGGCACTGGCGAGTTTTGCCAAACTGGCCAGCATGCAACCGGAGTCACCTCTGGCGCAGATGCGCACTGCCAACGCACAGATGGCAGCAGGCAACAAGGAAGCCGCCTTGACCAGCCTGCGCAAGGCTCTGACCATGAAGCCGGACCTGCTGGACGCGCAACGCGGGCTGCTGATGCTGGCCGTGGAAGGCAAACGCTACGACGAGGCGCGCGGTATTGCGCGCTCGGTGCAAAAACAACGCCCCAAGGAAATTGCCGGCTTCTTGTTCGAAGGCGATGTCGCAGCAGCGGAAAAAAAATGGGATGCCGCCGCCGATGCATACCGTGCCGGGCTGAAACTCAATGCGTCGCCGCTGCTGGCGACAAAAACCCACGCGGCGCAGAACGCAGCGGGCAAGACTGCCGAAGCCACGACTTTCTCCAACAACTGGCTGCGCGACAACCCGAAGGACATCCTGTTCCGGCTCTATCTGGGCGACCAGGCGGGTGCCCGCGGCGACTATGTGACAGCAGAAAAGCTGTATGCCAACGCGGTTCAAGTGCAGCCGGACAATCCGACCGCGCTGAACAATCTGGCCTGGACTCTGGGCCGGCAACAAAAGGAGGGCGGCATCGTATTGGCAGAGAAGGCGGTGGCGCTGGCGCCCAACCAGCCGGCTTATATCGACACGCTGGCGATGTTGTTGTCGGACAAGAACGACTATGCCCGGGCGCTGGAGTGGCAGAAGAAGGCCGTAGCCTTGCAACCCGAGTTGGGTCTGCTGCGGCTCAACCTGGCCAAGATCCATATCAAGGGCGGCAAGAAGGACCTGGCGCGCCCGGAGCTGGAGGCACTGGCCAAACTGGGTGACAAGTTCGCTGGCCAGGCCGAGGTCGCCAGTTTGCTGAAAAGTCTCTGAGGGAACGCGGCACCGGGTCCGACACCCGTCGGACCGGAGCGCCCTGCCGGAGCACGCCCGCCGCGCAGAACGGGCCGTTCATTGGCCGAAGTGCCTTAAGATAATCAATCGTTTGATTATTTTGATACCATCTTTACTGTGTCAAGTATCCATCCCCCGGCCCATCGCCCGTCACGCCAGGACGGCGAGCAGTCACGCGCGCGGCTGTTGCGGGTCGGGCTGGCGCTGTTTGCACAACAGGGCTTCGCAAAAACATCGACGCGTGAAATCGCCGAGGCCGCACACACCAACATCGCCGCCATCAGTTACTACTTTGGCGACAAGGCGGGCCTGTACCGGGCGGTGTTTTTCGAGTCGCAGGGTTCACCCAAAGAAGGCATAACCCGTTACTGCGGCAAGGAGCTGAGTCTGGAGCAGGCACTACGCGGCCTGTACGCCAGTTTCCTGGAGCCGCTCAAGCAAGGTGACACGGCACGCCAATGCATGAAACTGCATGCACGCGAAATGATCGAGCCGACCGGACTTTGGGCGGAAGAGATATCGACCGGGATCCGGCCGATGCATGACGCGCTGGTGGCGGTGTTGTGCCGCCACTTCGCTCTGGCCACAGCCGACGACGACGTCAGCCGACTGGCAGTATGCATCGCCGGCCTGGGTGTGTACATGCATGTCGGGCGCGACGTGACCGACGTGATTGCCCCAACCCTCAACGCGCAGACCGACGCCTTCGACCTGTGGGCCGAGCGCCTGGTGATGTATGCGCTGGCCATGGTGGCCAGTGAGGCGCAACGCCGGCGTGCCGGCGCACCAGAGCACGGCAGAAAATGACAAGGACGGTCTGCAACATGTTCCATCGACTGCTGGCAATTGCCCTGTCGGCCAGCGTGGCGGCTTGTGCCAACCTGCAACTGCAGGAATTGCCGAGCGCGGCAGCACTGGCCACCGCGCCGGCCACCTGGCAGGCACCGCTACCGCACAACGGCCAGCCAACCGAGCTTGCCAACTGGTGGCAGCAGTTCCGCGATCCGGCCCTGAGTCTGTTGATCGAGTCGGCCCAGAACAACAGCGTCAGCGTCGCCGCGGCGCACGCGCGCATCGAACAGTCACGCGCCACCCTGGCCGGCGCCCAAGCCGCACTGGGGCCGACTTTAGACGCGCTTGGCAGCCTCAGTCGCGGGCAGCCGGATGTGAGCGCACGCTCAGGCATCAGCGCAGCAGCTTCGCTGCAAGCGCAATGGGAAATTGACATTTTTGGGCGCAACGGCGCGGCCCGCGATGCGGCGCTTGCCAGACTAGACAGCGCCTCCGCCTCCTGGCATGACGCCCGCGTGTCCGTCGCCGCCGAGGTGGCCCAGCAGTACACGACACTGCGCGCCTGTGAGGCGCAGTTGGTGCAAACCCGGCTCGACGCGCAATCGCGCCAGGAAACCGCCCGCCTGACCGATCTGACCGCGCGCGCCGGCTTCCAGGCGCCCTCCAGTGCAGCCCTGACACGGGCCAGTGCGGCACAGGGTAGCAGCCTGTTGACGCAACAGACTGCACAGTGCACAACCATCGTCAAGGCACTCGTCGCCATGACCGGGCTGGACGAGCCCGGCCTGCGCGGCCGTCTGGCAGACAACGCGGGCCTGCTGCCAGCACCGGCTTTTATCAACGTCTGCAGCGTGCCGGCACAGGCGATGGCCCAGCGACCCGATCTCACTGCCGCCGCGCGCAATGTGCTTGCAAGCAGCGCCGACATCGCCAGCAGCAAGGCATTGCTGCAACCGCGCATCAGCCTGGGTGGCAGCATCGGTGCCGGCACCTTTGCGTCTGGCAACCTGACAAACAGTGGCGCCACCTGGAACCTGGGACCGGTAAGCCTGACCGTGCCCCTGTTCGACGGCGGCCACCAACGGGCCAACATCGAGGCGGCGCGGGCCCGCTACGACGAGTCGGTGGCCGTATACGCCGCAACCATGCGCCTGGCGGTGCGGGAAGTGGAAGAGGCCCTCATCACATTGCAAAGCACGGCGGCGCGCAACGCAGACGCGCAAATTGCCAGCGACGGCTTTGCCGCGTCCTACATCGCCGCCCAGGCCCGTTACCGTGGCGGCCTGTCCAACCTGTTCGAGCTCGAGGATGCGCGGCGCTCGGCACTGCAGGCGCAAGGCGCCCTGATCGAGTTGCAACGCGAACGCGTGGCGGCCTGGATCAGCCTGTACCGCGCTCTCGGCGGCGGTTGGACAAATTCACCTTGACACATCTTGCAATGGCCACCAGACCCATGAAAACCATCCGTCGTTACACCCTCATCGCCGTCGCCAGTGCTGGCCTGTTGGCGGCCGCGCTGCTGGCACTGGGCGCACGCGCCACCGACGACAAAAAATCACCACCAGCGCCCAAGGCGGCATTGACGGTAACCGTGGTGCAGGCGCAAAGCGCCAGTCTGCCGCTGAAGATAGTCGCCAATGGCAACATCGCCGCCTGGCAGGAGGCCAGCGTCGGCACCGAGGCGAACGGCTTGCGCCTGTCGCAAGTGCTGGTGAATGTGGGAGATGTGGTCAAACGTGGCCAGGTGCTGGCAGT
>JANLVB010000248.1:0-2541 GCA_031363785.1 Betaproteobacteria bacterium | reverse complement strand
GCCCGGCTTGAGCGCTGCACCCACCAGCGTGCTGGTATCGAACACGACGCGCCTGGGCCAGCTCATCGCAGTTCATGAACCAGCCGGTTGATGTCGTCGTCCGACAACTCGGCAGCTACCGGTGTGACCAGCGCCGTGGCGCGTGCACTCCAGGCTTCGAGCGCCTCCACCGCCTTGCTGCGGCGCACCCGCACGTCGAGCAGTTCTTCCATGTCTTGCGGCGAGACGATGAAAGCCGCCGGCCGCCCATGGCGCGTCACCGTGACCGGCTCTCGCCGCGCCATGTCGAGCAGTTGGCCGAAGCGGTTTTGCGCTTCAACGGAGGTAACGGAAATCATGGGCAGGCTCCGAAATAGTGACTAATTTGTACAGTGTAGCCATAATAGTTAAATAATTCGCTCGCTTCATCGCACCGGCCCGGCTTCGGACAAATTGATATCAAAACACACAAGTGATATCATTTCCCCAGATTTCCGGGAGCAATCGACCATGTCATCCGTCACTGTCAGAAACCTGCCCGACGCCACACACCGCGCTCTGAAGCACCGTGCCGAGCAACACGGCCGCAGCACCGAAGCCGAAATCCGCCACATCCTGGAAGCCGCAGTAAGGCCGGGCAATGGGCTCGGTTCCGCGCTGGCGGCCATCGGGCGCAGCGTGGGCGGCGTCGCGTTGCAGATCGAACGCGACCGCACGCCGGTGGTGCCCGCGCGCTTCAAGTGATCATCCTCGACACGAACGTCGTCTCCGAACCCCTCCGGGCCGAGCCCGAACCCGCGGTGCTGGCCTGGCTGGACGCGCAGGCGCCCGCGACGCTGTACACGACGAGCATCACGCTGGCCGAGTTGCTGGCCGGTGTTGCGGCGCTGCCGACGGGGCGGCGGCGCAACAGGCTGCGCCAAGCGCTGAGCGACCAGGTGCTGCCCCTTTTCGAGGGCCGGGTGCTGGCCTTCGACGCACCGGCGGCGCATGCCTATGCGCAGGTGCACGCCGGCGCCCAGGCAGCCGGCAACCCGATCAGTTTTGCAGATGGGGCGATCGCCGCCATCGCGGCGGCGCATGGGTTTGTCGTGGCCAGCAGGAACGTACGCGACTTCAAGGGCACAGGGGTCGAAGTGGTCGACCCCTGGGTGTCGGCGGCGGCACGCTGACTGCAGGCAGAACGTTCGTCTGCTCCTGAATAATGGATCAGCCTTCATCGCGCCCTTGCCTGCATCAGTGCCTGCACCAGCGCATCCACCCGGATCGGCTTGGTCACGTAGTCGTCCATGCCTGCCGCCAGGCACTCCTCGCGGTCGCCTTGCATGGCGTTGGCGGTCATGGCAATGATGCGCGGGCGGCTGGCTGCGTCCGGCCAGCGCGTCACGATGCGCCGTGAGGCCTCCAGCCCGTCCATCTCGGGCATCTGCACGTCCATCAGCACAACGTCATACGTCTGGCGCTCCACGCACTCGATGGCCTCGATGCCGTTGGATGCCAGATCAGCCCGGTAACCCATCTGCAGCAGCAGGCGCATGGCGAGTTTCTGGTTCACCACGTTGTCTTCTGCCAGCAGGATGCGCAACGGGTGGCGGATTGCCATCTCGGCGTCCATGCGCGGTTTGGCGGGGGCTGCGGCGGTTTTGGGTGCGGCGTCTTTGCTCAGCAGACCCACCAGCGTGTCGAACAGCTGGCTCTGGCGCAGCGGCTTGGCCAGGGTGGCTGCGAAAGGGCCGTCACCGGTTTCCTTGCGGCCCAGCGAGGTGAACAGCACCAGCGGCAGCTGGTGCCCCGCTTCGCGGATCGCCTTGGCCAGCATGGCACCGTCCATGCCGGGCATGTGCATGTCCAGGATAGCAAGGTCGTAGGGCTCCTTCTTCAGCATCTCCAGCGCCCGGGCCGGAAACTCCGAGTCCTGCACCACCATGCCCCACTTGGCCGTCTGCAGCGCCAGGATGCGCCGATTCGTCGCGTTGTCGTCCACCACCAGGATGCGTTTGCCTCTCAGTGCCGGTTGTTCTCCGATGAAGTCGCGCCGGGTGCCCACCGACAGGTCGGTGGGTTTGTTGCCAATCGTGAAGTGGAAGCTGCTGCCCTGCCCCGGCCCGCCGCTCTCGGCCCACATCGTGCCGCCCATGAGTTCGGCCAGCAGCTTGCTGATGGCCAGCCCCAGCCCGGTGCCGCCGTATTTGCGGGTGGTGCCGCTGTCGGCTTGGCTGAACTTCTGGAACAGGCGGCTGAGGCCCGTTTCGGACAGGCCGATGCCGGTGTCGTGCACGGTAAAGTGCAGCTGGCTGCCTTCTTCGGTTTGTTCGTCGCCTTCGGCGCGCACGGTCAGCACGACTTCGCCCTTTTCGGTGAAATTGACCGAGTTGGACAAGAGATTCAGCAGCACCTGGCGCAGCCTTGTCACATCGCCCTGGATGGCTGTGGGCACATCACCTTCGAACTGGTAGGCGATGTCCAGATGCTTCTCGGCCGCGCGGCCGCCGATCAGGTCCATGGCGGACTCGACGCATTCGCGCAGGTCGAACGGGTGCGCCTCGATGTCCATGCGACCGG
>JANLVB010000237.1:0-2275 GCA_031363785.1 Betaproteobacteria bacterium | reverse complement strand
TCTGATCGGCCGATAGTGGCTTTGGTGAGTTTTCAGAAGCACCATCGCGAACAGGTCGACGGCTGGGTCGCGGGCCTTGCCTTGCGCCAGAACAAGGAAATTCCATGGGTTCGCATGCCGGTTATCAATGACCCTGGCGACGAGACGCAGCGCATGGCCATACAACAACGGATCCATGCCCGGTACCAGGTCGACCAGGAACTTGCCAGGTTGATGCCGGTGTTCACCGACCGGTCGGCATTCATGCAGGCCACCGGGGTGCTGACCACCGAGCATGCGGTGGTCATGGTCCTCAATCGCAACGGTGAGGTGTTGGCCCGTGTCGTCGGCACCTACGATGAAGACAAGGCGCGCACCGTGCGCGATGCGCTGGGCCTGCAAGACCTCTGATCAGATGTATCCCACCACCGGCCGCGCGACGATTGTTGGTTGCCGCCGCAGGCACGGTGTTGACGCGCATCAAGCTCTGCTTTCCCCAGTGCCTGACCGGTTCGCTGCGGGTTGTTCGCCATAGCTGTTGTCGATTTCGTTGAACACCGCGCTGTCGACGCCGTCGTCCCAAGGCTGGTAGGGTCCGTCGCCGCTGTGTTGTGCCCGGGATGCAGCGACAAAGCCGCCGCTGCGCACGTCAAACACATGAACCTCGCCTTCTTCGATCACATAGTGCCAGCCATGCAGGGCCAGCTTGCCGGCATCCACCTGCTCGCGCACAAACGCCCCCACGTTGCGCACTATGAACAACTCGCCCGGGCCGGTGCCCGTCAGCAGGTAGGGCACCAGGCGCGAGTCCGAGCAGCCGATGAACAGGATGGTCGGATGCTGGCCGTCACGCACCAGATCCTGGAACTGCTGCTGCACGCCCGGAAAAGTATGGTCATGAAAGCGGCGCAGCCGCTGTAGCAGTTCATCTGGCATGGCGCGGGCTTGGGCGGGGTTCGCGGGGTGCCTTCAGGCCAATTGCACCGGCAGGCCGGCGCGATTGAATGGCAACATGCCGTCGAGTCGGCCTGATTTCACCGCATCCACCATTTTTTGCAGAGCCCGGTCGGTGTCTCCGGCAGACGGCGGAGCACCATTGCGACCCGACAGCGCTGCAGCGAATACGATCGCCCAGGGCGGGCCGGCATGTGACGCTTCCTCGGCCAATGCATCGAAGTCTGGCAAAGCACTGGCTAACTTGTCGACACACATCCGTGGCGCGAACTCGCCCCCTTCGCCGTCATGGAACTGAGCCTCCTGTTCCATGGTGGCATCCGGCGGCAATTCGGCGCCGGCAAAAACAAACAGCAGCTGCTGCGGTTGCTCCTGCGCTTTGGCCGCCAGCAACAGGTCGTCAAAACATGCGATGTTCATGTGGTTTTACCCCAATCTTGTCGCTGGCATCTACTGCACCAGCGGCGTCTCGGCGGCGTCCAGTTCCACGCCGTGCACTGCTGCAGCGCCAGCAAGCAACTGCAGATACTGGCGCAGCGCGGTAATGTAGGTTTGTTGGCGCAGCGCCATGGTGACGGCGCCGCGCACCGATTCGAAGCTCTGCGCCTGCCCCGGCTCGCGCTGCAGCACTTCGACGACATGCAGCCCGAAGCGGCTGTGTACCAGCCTCGGCAGCACGCCGACCTCGGCGTGGCCAAACAACTCGCGTGCGAATTCGCTGGCACAGTCGCCGGTCTGCAGCCACCCCAGGCCGCCGCCGTCTATCCCGCTGGGGCAGTTCGACAGTTCGCGTGCCGCACGCGCGAAACCCTCCCTGTTGCTGCCGTCATGGCAGCGCACATCCAGCAGGCAAGCCTCGGCCCGGTTGCGCAACGCCACCACATCCATGCCCTGCGTTACTGCAAAGAGGATGTGGCGGGCACGTACCCTCTCGCCGGTGTGGTAGTTGTGGGAATGGGCTGCGAAATGACGCCGACAGGCCTCCTCGGAGGGTTCGGGCAATTGCAATTCGCGCGTCAGCAAGACCTCGATTGCCGCACTGGCGGCTTCGCTGGGGATGCCATCAAGGTTTGGGGTGTCGGTGACGCCGAGCAGGCCTGCCGCCTGGGCCGCCTGGCGCAGCAATTCGGTGCAAGCGCGTTGACGCAGGCTCGCGGCGTCGGGCGATTGCTCGCCCGAGTGCAGCGGAACCTGGTTGACGGTGGCGATGGAGGATGGTGTATCGCAGATCATGGCTTGTCTCCCGGGTGCTTGTTTCAGACGCCCGCGCCAGGTTGGCGCGGCTCGTTGTTCCCGGCAGGCACATTCAGCCTGCGGCTGCGCACCACCTGGTGCGGCCGGA
>JANLVB010000235.1:0-3377 GCA_031363785.1 Betaproteobacteria bacterium | reverse complement strand
GGCCTTGCCAACTATCACCGTGTTAAGCTGGTTCAGTAGAGATTTGAGTTTTTCCTGTGAATTCATGACATGACGTTACCTGAATTTCCAAGACCACCGGAGTGACCGTGAGTCGTACTGGTTACTACAGCCACGCTGACTGTCGAAAACACGAGATGGGTGAAGGCCATCCCGAATGCCCGCAGCGTCTGGATGCGATCGAGGACCGCTTGCTGGTGTCCGGCGTCGGAGACGTGCTGGAGCGCCGCGATGCGCCGCTGGCGCCGCTGGGCGACATCGAGCTGGCGCATGGGCGCATGTTCATTGCCTCCCTGCGGGGGTTGGGTATCGGGTTGCGGGAAGACCTTGCGGCCGGCGGCCCGGCCCGTGCCCAGGTTGACCCGGACACCTCGATGAACGTCGACACCTGGGACGCGGCCCTGCGCGCCACCGGCGCCGCGCTTGCGGCCACCGACGCAGTGATTGCCGGCGAGCTGGAGAACGCCTTCTGTGCCATCCGCCCACCGGGCCACCATGCCTGCCGCGACAAGGCCATGGGATTCTGCTTTTTCAACAGTGTGGCGGTGGCAGCCAAATATGCCCTGGAGCGGCACGGTCTGGAACGCGTGGCCATTGTTGACTTCGACGTGCACCACGGCAACGGCACCGAGGACATCGTGGCTGGGGACGAGCGCATATTGATGGTGAGTTTTTATCAACACCCGTTTTATCCCTATGGCGGCTCGTTGTCCGGGGCTGCCAACCTGGTCAACCTGCCGGTTCCGGCCTACACCCGGGGTGCGCACATCCGCGAGCTGGTGGAGAGTGCCTGGATTCCCCGGCTCGAAGCCCATCGGCCACAGATGATCTTCATCAGCGCCGGGTTTGATGCCCACCGCGAAGACGAGTTGGGGCAGATGGGCCTGGTCGAGCAGGACTATGCCTGGATCACGGACCGCATCAAGGATGTGGCACGGCGCCATGCCAACAAGCGCATCGTGTCCTGTCTGGAGGGCGGCTACAACCTGAGTGCCCTGGGGCGTAGTGTGGAAGCGCACCTGCGGGTGCTGGCCGACGTCTGAGCAAGCCCGGCGCGATGGCCCAGCCCCGTGTTGACGATTTCGCCGGCTGGTTGCACAAGCTCGGCCAGCTCTCGACGCTGGCAGAATTGGCCGCGCTGGCGCTGTGCGCAGTGCTGGCCTGGGGTCTGTGCGCCGCGCTGCGCCGCTCCCTCGGGCCGCAGCAGCCGACCTCGATCTGGTTCGGGCGTGTGCTGGTGGACGGCGTGTTGTTTCCGCTGTTGTTGTTGTGCCTGGCCGCTGCGGCGCGCTGGTTGCTCGCGCCGTGGACACCTATGGCCGTGTTCCGGATTGCGTTTCCCGCGCTGGTGGCGCTGCTGGTGATACGGGTGGGCGTCAAGGTCATGCAGGTGGCCTTTGTTGAAACAGCGCTGCTGCGCGCCCTGGAACGCAGCATCTCCTGGCTGGCCTGGGGGGCCATGGTGTTGTGGGTCAGCGGCCTGTTGCCGGTCGCGCTCGAGGAGCTGGACCAGATTCACTGGAAGCTGGGTGGCTCGTCGATCTCGATCCGTACCTTGATCGAGGGCACCCTGACGGCGGCGGCGGTGCTGATTCTGACGCTGTGGGTTTCTGCCGCCATAGAGTCGCGCATGTTGCGTTCCGCCACTGGCGGTGACCTGTCACTGCGCAAGGCCTTCAGCAACGCGGCACGTGCCTTCCTGATGTTTGTCGGCCTGCTGGTGGCGCTGTCGGTGGTTGGCATCGACCTGACTGCGTTGTCGGTGCTGGGGGGAGCCATTGGTGTCGGCATTGGCCTGGGCCTGCAAAAACTCGCCGCCAACTACGTCAGCGGCTTTGTCATGCTGGCGGAACGCAGTGTGCGTATCGGCGACAACGTGCGGGTGGACAACTTCGAGGGGCTGGTAACCGACATCAACGCACGCTACAGCGTGGTCCGGGCGCTGAACGGGCGCGAGTCCATCGTGCCCAACGAGATGTTCATCATCAACCGGGTGGAGAACCTGTCGTTGGGCAGCCGGCATGTATGGCAGTCGACGGTATTGCAGGTGGCCTATGACAGTGATGTCGAACTGGTCGCGCGGCTGCTCGTACAAGCCGCGCTGGCCCAGGCGCGGGTGCAGCGTGACCCGGCACCCCATGCTGCTTTGTCGGCGTTTGCCGCGGACGGACTGGAATTCACGCTGGGTTACTGGATCACCGATCCGGAGAACGGTCAGCTCAATCTGCGCTCCGAGGTCAACCTGGCGATACTGCGTGCGCTGCGCAGCCATGCGGTACGCATGCCTCCGCCGCAACGCGCCTCGGAAGTTGCGGCACCCAGATAGGCCCGCACAGCAGGAAGATTCTCAGCCTCTCAGCGCATGAACGAGGGCAGCCAGAGGCTCAGGACGGGGAAGGCGACCAGGATCGCCAGCATGACGATCTGCACCAGCACAAACGGCCATACACCCTTGAAGATGGTACCCAGCCCGACACGCGGCAACAAGGCATTGAGCACAAACAGGTTCATGCCCACCGGTGGTGACACCAGACCGATCTGTATCACCATCACGATCAGCACGCCGAACCACACCGGATCGAAGCCGAGCGCCATGACGATCGGGAAAAACAGCGGAATCGTCAGCAGCACCATGGTCAACTCCTCCATCACCGTGCCGAGCAGCACATAGATCGCCATCATGGCCGCGACCACCATCACGGGCGACAGCCCCAGATGCGTGATGATCTCCTTGAGTTCGCCCGGCATCGAGGTGAAATTGACAAAATTCGCAAATATGGTGGCCGCTATCAGCAGGGCGAACAACATGGCGGTGGTGCGGGCCGATTCCACCAGCACATCCAGCAGGCTGCGCCAGCCCAGGGCGCCGCGGGCGAGTGCGAACAGGAACGCGCCTGAGGCACCGATGCCGGCGCCTTCGGTGGCCGTGAATACACCACCGTAGATGCCGCCCAATACGACGATCACCAGCAGCAGCACACCCCAGATGCCCCGCAGCGCGGACCAGCGTTGTGGCCAGCTGGAGCGCTCCCCGGGCGGAGCGTGTTCCGGGTCAATCGAGGTGACGACCACCACCGCCAGCATCAGCAGGATGGCGGTCAGCAGGCCGGGTATCACGCCCGCCGCGAACAGCCGACCGATGTTGGTCTCGGTCACGATGCCGTAGATCACCATGATGGTGGATGGCGGAATCATGATGCCCAAAGTGCCACCGGCGGCGATGACGCCGGTGGACAAGGAGTCGCTGTAGCCGAGCTTTTTCATTGACGGGTAGGCCACCTTGCTCATGGTTGCCGCGGTGGCGATCGAGGAGCCGCAGATGGCGCCAAAACCGGCGCAGGCCGCAATCGTGGCATGCG
>JANLVB010000126.1:0-4996 GCA_031363785.1 Betaproteobacteria bacterium | reverse complement strand
TGTGCGCGATGCCGAGCAGGCACGCGGCTCGGACCTGGCTGAGGTCGACTCGAGTCAGCTGCGTATCGCGCGCCAGCAGCTGCACCAGGCCGTGGGTGCACTGGAAATGGTCGGTCTGGGCGCGCCCGCCAAGGTATTGCGTGCCATGGAGGCGTTGGCGCAGAAGTTTGTGCAGCGCCCCGAGTTGTGCAGCGATGATGCCGCCG
This sequence comes from Betaproteobacteria bacterium, assembly GCA_031363785.1. Lineage (GTDB taxonomy): Bacteria > Pseudomonadota > Gammaproteobacteria > Burkholderiales > Burkholderiaceae_C > CAISIP01. The sequence goes on along the minus strand of JANLVB010000126.1, from coordinate 4,790 downwards.
CAAGGGTCGAGCGCGCCAGTTTTGCTCTGACCGAGTATCTGGAAGGTGTGCTCAAGGGCAAGAAGGCGTCACCGGTGGCGCTTTTCGTGCAATACCGCGACGTGATTGAGTTGGTCGGTGGTGACCGTGTACACCCGGCGGACCTGTGGCCCAACGAATGGCGCTGGATCGATGTGCCGGCCGATGGTGCGGCGGCGCCCCTGGCCTACGACACGGCGGTGCGCGCCCGCGTTGACCAGGCCGTGCTGCGGGTGGTGCGCACGCTGGACCAGGAGGCCGCCCGCTCCATGATGCAGATCAGCCTGGGGCTGGCGGCGCATTCGCAACAACTCGAGGCGCGGGTGTTCTGGAAACTCAGCGCGGCTTTTTTTGAAGCCCTGTGTTTTGGTCTGTGTCCGCCGGACGTGTATGTAAAACGTACCGCGTCGCGCATCATTGGCCAGTACACCAGCCTGGCCCGCGGTGATGCCGCCGTGGTTGATCGGCTGGCGCAGGACCTGCTGTTTTATTGTGCACTGGCGGTGCCGCGGGTTGGCGCCCAGACGCCGACCCTGGTGGCGGTGCGCCAGGCCTATGGACTCTCGCACGGCCGACCGTTCGACTATTCGACGCCGCAGTTTGGCCGGTTTGACCCGGCCATGCTGGCGCAGGCGCGTAAACGCATCACGTCGGCAGCAGAGACCTGGGCCGCTCTCGCCGGCGGTGACACGAATCGCATGAAGACCGCTTCCGACCAGTTCGGTGCAGTCGCCGAGTCGATGCTCAAACTGCATCCCGAGAGCGCGGATCTGGCGCGCGCACTGACGCGTGCGGTGGAGGCCACGGCACGTTCGGGTGAGCCACCGACGGCGGCGGTCGCGATGGAGGTGGCGACATCGGTGTTGTACCTCGAGGCCGCCTACGAAGACCTGGACCCGACCGAGTCCAAGATGGCCGAGCGCAGCCAGCGTCTTGCGCAGCGGCTCGAATATGTCACCACCGGCGCCCATCCGGAGCCGATGGAAGCGTGGATGGAGGATCTGTACCGGCGTGTCAGTGATCGCCAGACCATGGGCAGCGTGGTGGATGAATTGCGCAACACCCTGGGGCAGGTCGAAAAGTCGCTGGATCAGTTCTTCCGCAGTCCGCAGGACCGTGTACCACTGCATGAAGTGCCGAGCCAGTTGTCGCAGATGCGCGGCGTGTTTTCCGTGCTCGGCCTGGACCAAGCGTCCCTGGCGGCATTGCGCATGCGTGACAGCGTCGAGAAATTCCTGGTGGACCAGCTCGACGAGCGCTCCGCGGCCGGTACCGGGATATTCGAGAAGCTGGGCAACAGCCTGGGTGCGCTTGGCTTCCTGATCGACATGTTGAGTTACCAAAGGGCGTTGGCGAAGAAACTGTTTGTCTACGACGAGGCTATTGGTGAACTGCGGCCTGTCATGGGGCGTGACAAGTCGGCCGACGACGAAGCTGATGATAGGCTCGCGGTGGATGCCCCGGCACCTGCTGCCGAGGCGCTCGCGTCGGCTGCACCAGCAACCGTGCAAGCCACGTTGCCAGTGGGCGTTTCGGCAGTTGAGGTTGCGCCTGCGGCTGCGGCGCCAGTGGACGATGACGATGCCGAGATGCGGGAGATCTTCCTCGACGAGGCGCGCGAGGTGGTACAGACAGGTTTGCAATCCATCACGGCACTGCTGACCAATCCAGGCGATCTGGGCGAGCAGACTACGCTGCGGCGCGCCTTTCATACCCTCAAAGGCAGCTCACGCATGGTGGGCCTGAAGGAATTCGGTGAAGCTGCGTGGTCACTGGAGCAACTGGTCAATACCTGGCTGGCCGAGCAAAAACCCGCCAATGACGACCTGCTGGCGGTATGTGGCGAGGCGATGCGGCAGTTCAGCCAATGGGTGGAAGACATTGCGCAGGCAGCCGACACACCATGGTCGGCGCAGGCCTTCCGCACTGCTGCAGACGCGCTGCGCCTGGATAACAGGCGCATGGCCCTGGTGCCACCGGGTCTGGCGCAGTCCGCGCTGGCCCCTGATGTCGTGCCACCTCCTGCCACTGTGGTCGACGAGGCGGTGGTTGAGCAGCCGGTGGTCGTCGAGGCGGTAGTCGAGGAGGCGGTGGTCGAGCAGCCGGTATTGCCTTTGGTGAAGCCGGTGGCGACGCCCGTGGTGGAATTCGAGTCAACCCAGATGTTTACCCTGCCGCTCGAAGCGCCAGTGGCCAAGACAGAGTTCCAGTCGACGCAGCTATTTGACCTGCGAACACTTGGTGCGTCGGCACCGGCCGAGCCGGCACGGGCGGACTTTGCCGCCACCCAGACCATGGAGCTGAAGCCGCCGCCAACGCCTGCGAGCCCGGTTTCGCTCGACTTGGGTGACTTCGATTTTGGCGATCTGGCTGCGGTCGGTTCGCCACCAACGGCGAGCGGCGGCCCGGTGACAGCGGTGCAAGACGATGCGGCATCGGTAGACACCGTCATGCCGGTTGACGCGTTGGCGCCCGATGGCGGCGCGCTGGCGGAGGCGCCAGCAGCGGAGGCTTTCGACGACCAGACCAAGGTGATCGGGCAACTGCGTATCGGTATTCCCCTGTACACCGTGTACCTGAACGAGGCCGATGAATGGTCACGCCGCCTGCTGACGGAGCTCAACGAATGGGCGCTGGAGCTGGATCAACCGGTGCGCGACTCCACCATCGGGTTGGCCCATTCGCTTGGCGGTAGCTCCGGCACGGTTGGTTTTCATGCTCTGGCCGAGGTGGCACGCACACTCGAGCAGGCCTTGCAGCATGTGCAACTGCACGGCCAGGGAAGGTCCGAGCATGCACGGGTTTTCAACCTCGCCGGCGAGGACATCCGTCGTCTGCTGCACCAGTTTGCCGCCGGTTTCCTGAAAGACCCTGACCCGGCCATCTTGCCGGCACTCAACGCCATTTTGTCGACCGAGTTTGCCGCTGCCGAGGCTGACGCACTGACCCATGACGAACCGGTGGCCGAAGCGGCCCTGCCGTCGCAAATGACCCCGGTGTCGGCACCTGAAACACCGGTGCTGGCCAGCCCTGCGCCAGTTCCGTCGCGTCTGGGTGCCCAGTTCGATGCCGGCGCCGCGCAGATCATCACGGTCGCCGATGAAGTGATTGACCAGGCCGATTCGCTGGACCCCGACCTGTTTCCGATCTTCGAGGAAGAAGCGGTCGACCTGTTTCCGCAGCTTGGTGGCGCCCTGCGCCAATGGTCGGCCCGGCCCGACAACCTTGGTGCGCGCAATGAGGCCTTGCGTGTCCTGCACACCCTCAAGGGCAGTGCCCGGCTGGCTGGCGCAATGCGCCTGGGTGAAATGGCGCACCGCCTGGAATCGTCCATCGAAAGCCTGGGCAGCGAGTCGTTCCATGCCAGCCAGCTTGAGCCCCTGTTGGGGCGTTTTGATGCCTTGCAGTCGGCACTGGATGGTTTGCGCACGCTGGCACAGAGGCAATCCGGGGTGACACTTGCGCCGGCGCAGGCAGATACGGCGCAGCGCGAGGCTGCGCCTGCCGTGCCCCTGGTGCAGGCGATACCGGATCGGCGCGGTCGCGGTCGCGCATCGGCCACTGCCGCCGCGTCGCGATTAGCTGGCGGACAAAGCGTGCGCGTGTCGTCGCAGTTGCTCGACCGGCTGGTGAATCAGGCCGGCGAGGTGATCATCACGCGCTCGCGCCTGGATGGCCGTCTTGGCCAATTGCGTGGCTCTCTCAAGGAGCTGGGTGGCAATCTGGACCGGCTGCGTCAGCAGCTGCGCGAGATCGAAGTGCAGTCCGAGTCGCAGCTGCAGTCACGCATGGCACAGGCGAAAGACCATGCGCAGGATTTCGACCCGCTGGAGTTTGACCGGTTTACCCGGGTCCAGGAGCTGACCCGGATCATGGCCGAATCGGTGGCTGACGTGGCCACCGTGCAGCGCAACCTGCAGCGCACCATGGAGGGCACCGAGGACGACCTGATCGCACAGGCGCGTCAGGCGCGGGAACTCCAGCGCGATCTGCTGCGCACGCGGATGGTCGAATTCGAAGGCATCTCCGAGCGGCTGTACGGCGTGGTGCGTCAGGCCGCCAAGGACGCCGGTCGCCAGGTCAAGCTGGACATCATCGGCGGCTCGATGGATCTGGATCGCAGCGTGCTGGAGCGTATGGCGCCAGCATTCGAGCACATGCTGCGCAACGCGGTTGCGCACGGCATCGAAGACCCGCAGCTGCGCATTGCGGCGGGCAAGCCGGCGGTGGGCAGCATCACCATCGAATTGCAACAACAAGGCAATGACGTATCGGTGCAGTTCAGCGACGATGGCGCTGGCCTGCAGCTGGAGCGGGTGCGCGAGAAGGCGGTTGCCAATGGCCTGATCAGCGCCGATGCGGTGCTCGATGCGGGGGAGGTGGCAAACCTGATTTTCGCGCCCGGCTTCTCCACCGCCGACAAGGTGAGCGAACTGGCTGGCCGCGGTATCGGGCTCGATGTGGTGCGTTCCGAGGTGAACGCTTTGGGCGGACGCATAGAAACGAGTTCCACACCGGGCCATGGAACGACGTTCAAGCTGGTCGTGCCACTCACTACGGCGGTAACCCAGGTAGTGATGTTGCGCCTGGGAGAGCTGGCCATTGGTGTGCCGTCCAACTTGGTCGAGGTGGTGAAGCGGGTATCCGCGGCCGAGGTCGGGCAGGCCTATGACGCGGGTCATGTCGTGCACGACGGCGAGACTGTGCCGTTTTACTGGGCCGGGTCGCTGCTCAAGGCCTCCGGTCGCAGCTCCGAGGCGGCGACCAGACAT
>JANLVB010000107.1:0-6055 GCA_031363785.1 Betaproteobacteria bacterium | reverse complement strand
GTGTGCAACCCGGTATGGCAATGTGATGGCGTCACGCGGGTCGGTGATTCCGCTGTTTGTGTCCCAATTGCGCGCCGGCGACCCGTTGACAGTCACCGACCCGACCATGACCCGGTTCCTGATGTCGCTGGACGATTCGGTAAATCTTGTACTACACGCCTTCGAGCACGGCGAACAAGGCGACATCTTCGTGCAGAAGGCGCCGGCATCGACGGTTGGCGATCTGGCACAGGCCCTGAAACTGGTTTTCGGGCTCGATAACCCGGTTCGCATCATTGGCACGCGGCACGGCGAAAAACTCTACGAAACGCTGGTCTCGCGTGAGGAAATGGCCCGTGTCGGTGATATGGGCGCTTATTACCGGATTCCGGCCGACAACCGTGACTTGAATTACGCAAAGTATTTCAGCGCTGGTGAGGAACGGATATCGGAGCTGGACGATTACACCTCGCACAATACCCGGCGACTGGATATCGGGCAGGTCAGCACCCTGCTGGAGCGCTTGGAATTCATTCAGGAGAAATTGCGTGCTTAAGGTCATGACGATTGTCGGGACACGGCCGGAACTGATCAAGATGAGCCGGGTGATTGCGGAGCTGGACAAATACACAAAACATGTACTTGTGCATACCGGGCAAAACTACGACTATGAACTGAATCAGGTATTTTTTGATGATCTCCAGATTAAAAAGCCCAACCATTTTCTGGGGGCGGCGGGCGAAAATGCGGCGCAGACCATTGGGCAGGTGATCATGAAATCCGATGTGGTCATGGAACAGGAGCAACCGGACGCGGTGTTGTTATATGGCGATACCAACTCCTGTCTCGCAGTGATATCGGCGAAGCGCCGCAAGATACCGGTGTTTCACATGGAGGCCGGAAACCGCTGCTTTGACCAGCGTGTTCCCGAAGAGCTCAACCGCAAGGTACTCGACCATCTCAGTGATATCAACCTGGTGCTGACAGAACACGCGCGGCGATATCTGATTGCCGAGGGCATCCGCCCGGAGACGATTATCAAGACCGGCTCGCATATGCATGAGGTCTTGCAGCATTACATGCCGATGATCGAGAAGTCGGATGTTCTGGCACGGCTGGGGCTGACCCCGCATAAGTTTTTCGTTGTCAGTGCACACCGCGAAGAGAACGTCGACACTCCAGACAATTTGCGCGATCTGGTGGAGACCCTCAACGCGTTGGCGCGCACGCACGGTCTGCCGGTGCTGGTGTCCACGCACCCACGCACGCGCAAACGCCTGGACGATTTGGGCCTGGTCGACGTCCATCCGCTGGTGGATTTCGCCAAGCCGTTCGGCTTCTTCGATTTTGTCCAGTTGCAACGGCAATCGCGCTGTGTCATTTCTGACAGCGGCACGATCACCGAAGAGGCGTCGCTGCTTGGCCTGCCCGCCGTGACCATCCGTTACGCGCATGAACGCCCGGAGGGCATGGACGAGGGAATCCTGATCATGAGTGGTCTAAAGCCTCAGGAGGTATTGGAGGCGGTTCAGGTGGTGTGTGATCAACACACCCTGGCGGGCCCGATGCGGCAGGTCTCGGACTATGCTGCCCCGCGTGTTGCCGCCAAGATTGTCCGCACGGTGCTGAGCTACACCGGCTACGTCAACCGAACCGTCTGGCGCAGGTAGCGGGCGCGGCAGGAATGCTTTGAAAACCTTGCTGACCGGTGCCAGTGGGTTTGTCGGGGCCCGGCTTGGTCGGCGACTGCTGGCGGACGGGGTCACCGTCCAAGCGTTGCGGCGTTCGGCGTCTGTCGGGCGGGCAGCTGACATGGCAGAAGTATGCGTCGCCGAGCCTTGGGAGAGCGCCGACTTCGCCGCCGCGCTGGCTGGCGTCTCGAGAGTATTCCATCTGGCGGCCCGGGTGCATGTGATGCGTGAGACCGAGGCTCATGGCGCTGCCGCTTTTCACCGCTTCAACGTCGATGCGACCTTGAATCTGGCGCGCCAAGCCGCTGCCGCCGGAGTGCAGAGATTTGTGTTTGTCAGCTCGGTCAAAGTCAACGGCGAGCAAACGACGGCCGGGCTGCCATTCGCTGAATCCGATAAACCAACGCCGCAGGACGACTATGGCCGCAGCAAGACGCTGGCCGAGGGCGCGCTGCGCGACCTGGCTGCGCGAACTGGCATGGCGGTGGTCATTGTGCGTCCGCCGCTGGTCTATGGTCCAGGCGCGAAGGGCAACTTCGCCACGCTGGCGAAGGCCGTTCTTCGTGGCATGCCGCTGCCGCTGGGCTCCATCGACAACCGGCGTAGCCTGGTTGCATTGGACAATCTGGTGGACTTTCTCGTGACAGTCGGCTCCCATCCTGCGGCCGCCAATGAGACTTTCCTGGTCAGCGACGGTGATGACCTGTCGACGACGCAGCTGGTGCGTGGTCTTGCTGCTGCTGCGGGCCTGCCGGGGCGGCTGATTTCAGTGCCGCCCTGGCTGCTGCGTGTGACCGGCACCATGGTCGGACGGGCAGGTGCAGTGCAGCGACTGTGCGGCGATCTGCAGGTAGACATTGGCAAGGCGCGCAGGCTTTTGGGCTGGCGCCCGCCCTTGTCGGTGCAACAGGGATTGCGCCGTGCCGTAGCGCTGGGGCAGGATGATGAAAAGAGCGTTTGATCTTGCGTTTTCGATTGTTCTGATGGTTGCCCTGTTGCTGCCGATGGTGCTGGTCGCTTTGTGTGTCGCTTGCACCTCAAGCGGCCCCGTCCTGTATTGGTCAAAGCGGGTTGGACGTGACAACGCCCTGTTCAAAATGCCGAAGTTTCGTACCATGCGAACCGGCACACCGGCGGTCGCGACCCATTTGTTGCCCCATGCGGCGAGTTATCTCACTTCAATTGGGGGTTTTCTGCGCAAAAGCAGCCTCGACGAATTACCGCAGTTGTGGAGTATCTTGATCGGTGACATGAGTTTTGTCGGTCCCCGCCCGGCGCTGTATAACCAGGCTGACCTGATCGAACAACGTACGCGCTGTGGGGTACAGGTTTTGCTGCCCGGTCTGACTGGTTGGGCTCAGGTCAATGGCCGCGATGAATTGCCGATTCCCGATAAAGTGGCACTCGATGCCGAGTATCTTGGGCGCCAATCGTTATGGTTTGACGTGAAAATCATTTTGCTGACCGCAGTAAAGGTACTGAGGCGTGACAACGTAACCCATTAAAATGATGCTTGGAGTATTTGAAAAAATGCTCAATAGGTTATCCACTCTTTTGTCGAGGTACCGCCATGAATAATTTGATCGAAATTCAAGTCCAGATCGAAAAGCTGCAAAAGCAGGCGAAAGAAATACGCACCAAGGAGTTTGACCGGACGGTTTACGAAATTGTTGCGCAAATGCGGGCATTTGGAATCACCGCCAAGGATCTGCAGTCCGCCTTGGGCAAACCTGAATCGCCCCGGCGGGCGAAGCAGGCAAAATCCCGTCCTGCGAAATCAGCGAAATCCGTTGCTCGGACAGTCGCGCCCAAATACCGTGGGCCGAATGGCGAAACATGGACCGGGCGTGGCCTGATGCCGCGTTGGTTGTCCGCCCTGGTGGTACAGGGCAGGACCAAGGACGAATTTGCAATCGTCAAGTGAATCGTCGGCGCTAACCGCTGGCACCGGGCCTGCCACCCGGCAGCAGCCCGCCGCAGCGCTGGTTAACCTGTCGGCCGCGTGTTGGGGTGCGTGTGCCTTTATTCCGGTCGGGGTCATGTACCTGAACCTGTTGCTCATGATCATGGCGCTCGGGTTTTCGGCAGACTTGCGGCAACGTCTTGCACAGGTCCGCGCCAGCCCGCATGTGTTGCCGATCCTGGCGATGGTGGTGTGGACCATGTTTGCCGCGGCTTGGGGTCCCTGGTCCGACGACACGGGCACACGTCTTTATCATGTTGTGCGCGTTGCGCTGCTGCTGCTGCTCGGGCTGATGTTGACCGGTGCCGAGGCATGGAACGCCTTTCGCGGTTTTGTCGCTGGCGCCGTTGTGGCCGCTCTGGTTGTGGCCGTGCATCACGTGGTGGGCTTACCTTCATGGGCAATTTGGGGCGGGTTGTTGTCCTCTCGCAACAACTTCAGCAGTGGCAATATGATCACCATGGCCACAGCCTGTGCCATCCTGCTGCATCTGGGGATGACGCTGCAGCATGACAGCCCGACCCGCTGGGTGGCCAGGCTTGCTGCACTCGGATTGGCCATGACAGTGGCGTTGCATGCAGTGTCACGGAACTCTCAATTGCTGGTTGTGGTGCTGGTCGTGGCGGTCCTTGCCTATCGGTACCGGTCTCCTGCCAGGTTGTTGGCCACTCTGGCGTTGGTTGCGGCGCTTGTCGCTGGCATGTGGACGCTGTCCCCGACGACCAGCAGCCGTTTCAGCGAGTTGTCACAAAATCTGCAAAATGCGACACAAAAGGCTGACTACAGCACCAGTGGCGGAGTCCGTTGGCGCATGTACCAGGAGGCAGTCGCAGGGATGACCGAGCAACCCATTGTCGGCACTGGTGTCGGTAGCTGGTCGCCGCGCTGGCGCGTGGTCTGGACCGCCATTGAGGTCGGACTGCCACCAGATTCGAAGCGGCCGTTTGCCGAGATCAACAATCCGCACAATGACTTTTTGCTGGCTGGCATGGAAACAGGTGTGATTGGCTTGGTCATCCTGTTGTGGCTGCTCGCGAGTTTTGTGCAACAGGGTTGGCGCTCCAGAGCGGCCGCCGGTGGACTGCTGGTGGTCATGGCGGTCAGCATTTTTTCGACCGCCCTTGTCAATGCCCCGTTCAGGGATGCCGCGCTCGGCATGACCTTGCTCTGGTTGCTGGGTGCGGCGGCCGCTGCAAACAGGGCTGTTACCAATGCATGAGCAGGTGTTGTCCTGGCCCAGGTATGGCAAACAGCTGGCCGTTATCGCACTCGACGTTGCATTGACTGTAGCCGCGACCTGGGTCGCCTTCACGCTGAGACTTGACACGCTGCATTGGCCGACTGGCAGCCAGTGGTGGGTTTACGCGCTTGCGCCAGCGTTGGCGGTGCCGGTTTTTGTCCGCTTTGGCCTGTATCGGGCAATTTTCCGATACACCGGCTTGTCTGCGTTGCTGACGATTGCGCAGGCGGTTGGATTGTTTGGCGCACTGCTTTTCGCGATCTTGGTGTGGCAGCGCTGGCCAGGTGTGCCACGCAGTATCGGCATTTTGCAGCCGCTGGTTCTGCTGCTGCTGGTGGGCAGCAGTCGCGCCCTGGCCAGGTTCTGGCTTGCTGGCGTGGGGAAGAACCGGGTTGCATCCGAAGGCCGGCTTCTCATATTTGGTGCGGGGGAGTCGGGAGTGCAGACGGCCGCGGCGATTGCCAACGCGCGTCAGTACCAGTTGGTCGGCTTTGTCGACGACGACCCGGCAAAAGTGGGACGCAGCATCAATGGGGCCGCGGTGTTCCCGGCGTCGCAGATCGCAGAACTGGTTGTTGCCAAAGGCGTGACCGACATCCTGCTGGCCATGCCCAGTGTCACGCGCGTGCGGCGCAACGAGATCATCTCCAGCCTGCGTACGGTTCCGGTACATATTCGTACCCTGCCGAGCATGTCAGACCTTGCCAGCGGCAGGGTGACGGTGCGCGATTTCCGCGAACTCGATGTGGAGGATTTGCTGGGTCGGGAAGCGATAGCTCCAAACCCACAGTTGCTGGCTCGCAGCATCACCGGGCAGACCGTCTTTGTCACCGGAGCTGGTGGAAGTATCGGCAGCGAACTATGCCGCCAGTTGCTGCTGCAACGGCCGCGCCGACTGGTGCTTTTCGATCACAATGAATTTGGGCTGTACATCATCCAGCAGGAACTGCAGAGCCTGTGCAGGGTGCAAGACTTGCCGGTCACGATCGACGCCGTATTGGGCAGCGTCGCCAACCCGCAGAGGCTGGCCGCAGTGTTGGCGGCCACCCGTCCGGCATGGCTGTACCACGCGGCCGCCTACAAACATGTGCCGATGGTGGAGAGCAACCCGGGCGAAGGCATCGCAAACAATGTGTTTGGCACCGTCAATGTGGCTCTCGCCGCCGTGGCAGCCGGTGTTGC
>JANLVB010000085.1:0-3840 GCA_031363785.1 Betaproteobacteria bacterium | reverse complement strand
CCAGCGCGCGGCGCGCCATTTCCATCACCGCCAGCAGTTCGGCGCGTTTGGCCGGGCCCAGGCCCTTGATGCCTTGCAGCGCTTGCGGTTCTGCATTCAGCAGGCCGGCAAAACCCTGGCAATGGGCCAGCACATCGTCGGCCAGGCCGACCACGCCGCGGCCCTTGTAGCCGGTGCGCAGCAGCAGCGCCAGCAGTTCGCTGTCGTCCAGCGCAGCAGCGCCGCGGGCCAGCAGCTTTTCGCGCGGACGCTGGTCTGTCGGCAGGTGTTTCATGGGCATCTCTTAGAATCACGGCGAGTCTATTTGACCTGTCAACATTGCAAAGCGGCCTTCGTGAACCTCGTCCAACCCGGCTCGTTCCTGACTCTGCATTACCGTCTCGGCGGCCCGAGTGGCGACATCATCAACACTTTTGGCGACAAACCGGCCACCTTGTCGCTGGGCAGCGGGCAACTGTCGCCGGCGGTCGAGTCATGCCTGCTCGGGCTGCCGCAGGGCAGCCGCCAGCTATTCGAGTTGCCCGCTGGAGTCGCCTTTGGCGAGCGTCAGCCGCAGATGCAGCAATGGGTCGCGCGCAGCCTGCTGGACCGGCTGGGTGACCACGCAGAGACCTATAACGTGGGGGATGTGGTGCAGTTTCCCACGCCGGATGGTCTGGGTAGTTATGCTGGTGCGGTGGTGCGACTGAATGCGCAGGATGCCCGTGGCGCCGTGTTGTTTGATTTCAACCATCCGCTGGCCGGCCAACCGGTCGTTTTTGAAGTTTTTGTGATCGGTGTCTTATGAGTTTGACGGTGTCGCCCCAGGAAATCGTGATGGCTGAGCCGCGCGGCTTCTGCGCCGGTGTCGACCGTGCCATCGAGATCGTCGAGCGGGCGCTGGCAAAGTTCGGTGCCCCGATCTACGTGCGCCACGAGATTGTGCACAACACCTATGTGGTCAACGACCTGAAAACCAAAGGCGCAGTGTTTATCGAGGAACTGGCCGACGTGCCGCCGGGAGCCACGTTGGTTTTTTCCGCGCACGGTGTCAGCCGGGCCATCCAGCAGGAGGCGCGCGACCGCGGCTTCCTGATTTTTGACGCCACCTGCCCCTTGGTCACCAAGGTGCATGTCGAAGTGGCCAAGCTGCACAAGGAGGGCTTCGAATTCATCATGATCGGCCACAAGGGACACCCGGAAGTGGAGGGCACCATGGGCCAGCTTCCGGGTGGCATTCATCTGGTGGAGGACGTGGCTGACGTGGCGCGGGTGCGACCGTCGCAGACCGAGAGGCTGGCCGTGGTAACACAGACCACGCTGAGCATGGACGACGCCGCCGATATCGCCCGCGCGGTCAAGGCGCGTTTCCCCCTGGTGCGCGAGCCGAAAATGCAGGACATCTGTTATGCCACGCAGAACCGGCAGGACGCAGTGAAGATGCTCAGCCCGCAGGTCGATCTGGTGATCGTTGTCGGTAGCCCGACCAGTTCCAACAGCAACCGGTTGCGCGAGGTGGCGCAGAAACTGGGGACAGAAAGCTACATGGTCGACAGCGCCGACGAGTTGCAGCCAGCCTGGTTTGAAGGGCGTCAGCGGGTGGGCCTCACCGCCGGTGCCTCGGCCCCGGAATTGTTGGTGCGCCAGGTTGTCGACCGCATCAAGGCCCTGGGGGCGGTTTCGGTGCGCACCGTGCCGGGCATCGAGGAGACCGTCAAATTCCCGCTGCCCAAGGGCCTGCGCATGCCGTGACGGTTCTGGAGGCCCGACAGGCTCCTAGAATATTGGCATGTTAGATATCAATCTCCTGCGCAAAGACCTCGAATCGGCGATTGCCCGGCTCGAGACGCGCAAAAATCCGCAGCCCTTTCTCGACGTCGCCGCGTTTCGTGCGCTTGAGGCGCAGCGCAAGACTATCCAGACCCGCACCGAAGAGTTGCAAGCGCGCCGCAACAGCCTGTCCAAACAGATCGGCCAGCTCAAGACCAAGGGTGCTGCTGCCCAAACCGAGGTGGACGGGGTGATGGCCGAGGTGTCGGGGCTCAAAGCCGAGCTTGAGTCATCGGCCGCGCAGCTGGAGCGGACACAGGCCGATTTGCAGGTGCTGCTGCTGGCCGTGCCCAATTTGCCGCATGCCAGTGTGGCAGTCGGTGCGGACGAAACCGCCAACCTGGTGTTGCGGACCTGGGGCACGCCGCGGGTGATGGACTTTGTGGTGCGTGACCATGTGGACGTCGGTGTGCCACTGGGGCTGGACTTTGACATGGGTATCAAGCTTACCGGCGCGCGCTTCACCGTGTTGCAGGGGCAGGTCGCGCGGCTGCACCGCGCACTGGCGCAGTTGATGCTTGATGTGCAAACCCAGGAGCATGGTTACCGCGAGTGTTACACGCCCTATATCGTGAATGCGCAGACGCTGCGCGGAACCGGCCAGTTGCCCAAATTCGAGGCCGACCTGTTTGCTGTCAGAAAGGGTGGGCAGGAGGGCGAAGACGGCGTTGACAACACCGCGCTGTACCTGATACCGACCAGCGAGGTCACGCTGACCAATTTCGTGCGCGACGTGGTGCTGGCCGAGCAGGAGCTGCCGCTGCGCCTGACCGCCCACACGCCGTGTTTCCGCTCGGAGGCCGGCAGCCATGGCCGCGACACCCGCGGCATGATCCGCCAGCACCAGTTTGACAAGGTCGAGATGGTGCAGATCGTGCATCCAGAGCGGAGCTACGAAGCGCTTGAAGACATGACCAGGCACGCCGAGGTCATCTTGCAAAAGCTCGGCTTGCCCTACCGCGTGATGGCTCTGTGTACTGGCGACATCGGCCCCAGCGCTGCCAAAACGCATGATCTGGAAGTCTGGCTGCCGGCACAAAACACCTACCGCGAGATCAGCTCGGTGTCCAACTGCGAGGCCTTCCAGGCGCGCCGTCTGCAGGCCCGTTTCAAGAATTCCGAGGGCAAGAACGAGTTTGTCCACACCCTGAACGGCTCCGGGCTGGCAGTCGGGCGAACCCTGGTGGCGGTGCTGGAGAACTACCAGAACGCCGATGGCTCGGTGACGGTGCCCGATGTGTTGCGGCCCTACATGGGCGGGCTGGAGCAGTTGCAGCAGCCGGCCTGAAACGCTGTCATTTGCAGGGCACGCGTCACGCACGCGGGGATTGACTTGCCAGCGTTGCTGGCATCACACTGCAGCCAAGCAACTCAAAGGGAGGGCGCGGCCATGGACAGCTTGTTGGTCAGGGAGTGCCGGGGCGACAGCGCACGGCAAGTGCGTGTGGCCTTGGCAGCGCAATTGGGGGACGACGCGACCGGGTTCCGGCGCCTGGCCAGCGGCGACCTGATCGACGCTGACGCCGAGGCTGCCGCGAGGCGCTGGCAGTCCGGCGTCGGGTTGGTGGCGGACGGTGTGATCGGCCCGCACTGCCAATGCGTGCTGGGCCTGCGCGAGCCGACAGTAATGCAGGTGCCACTGGAGCTGGAGCTGGTGCGTCGGCTGTTCCCGGCCACCAAACCCGCCAATATCAACCGTTATCTGCCCTATGTGGCGGCAGCCCTGGGCGCCGTCGGGCTGACGGACCGCCTGATGGTATGCGCGGCGCTGGGCACGATCCGGGCCGAGAGTGAGGGCTTCTTGCCGATTGCGGAGTACCCGTCCCGCTTCAACACCCGACCCGGCCAGTCACCGTTTGGGATATACGAGGGCAGCAAGGTGCTGGGCAATACCGAGCCCGGTGATGGCGCATGCTTCAAGGGGCGTGGCTTTGTGCAGCTCACCGGGCGTTTCAATTACCAGCGTTATTCGCAGGCCCTCGGTATCGACCTGTTGCACCAGGCGGACCTGGCGAATGCGCCCGAGGTGGC
>JANLVB010000038.1:0-1505 GCA_031363785.1 Betaproteobacteria bacterium | reverse complement strand
GCCGCCGGCGAGCACCACCGTCAATGCCTACCGCATCAACATCTACGACAAGTCGATCATCACCCCCACCTCCAGCGGCAACATCGTCAGTTTGAACCTGCTGCCGACGCAGACCTCCTACACCATCAACCCTGCCGACTTCAGCGTGCCCGGCTACGCCTTCGCGCTCGGCAGCAACTACTCGATCGAAATCTCGCTGATCCAGACCAAGGACGGAACCACCAACGCGAACAACTCCAACCTGCAGGCCATCGCCCGCTCGTATGCCGACTTCACGCCCAACAGCGGCGGTGGCCCGCCGGTCAACCTGCCGGTCGTGCTGGCCAATGGCTCGTACCTGTACGACATGAGCATCATCGCCGGCCAGACCTACTACATCGACCCCGAAGTGGCGATTGGCTACGACTACGCCATCGGCGCCGGCAATCCCAACTTCGCCACCCTCGACCTGCCGGAAAACATCGGCGACGGCCTGTTCGACATCTTCAGCTTCGACGCCAATGACATGGCGGTCTTGCTGGCCAGCAATTGGGATGGCCGCAATGTCTTTGACTTCGGGCTCGGCGGCGTGAGCAAGTTTCGCGTCATGGGCATCGAGACCGGCGCCAACCTCGACCCGAACAACACCACCGCGTTCATCACCGGCATCTCGTTCACCGGCAGCGGGCGCTTCACCGGCACCCAAACGCCGATCACGGTCACCGTCAACGTGCCCGAGCCTGCCACGCTGGCGCTGGCGGGGCTGGCCCTGGCGGGCCTGGGATGGCAGCGTCGGCGGCGCGATTGATGGTTGGCCGGCCGCACAATGCGGCCGGTGAGCAAGCGCGTATGGCTGTTTGACCTGGATGACACGCTACACGACGCGTCCAGCGCGTCGATGGGCGAGTTGCACGTCTCGATGGGCGACTACATCGAAGAGCACCTCAGCCTGAGCAGGCCTGACTCCGACGCGCTGCGGCGCAAATACTGGCAACGCTACGGCGCCACGCTGCTCGGCCTGGTACGCCACCATGCTGTCCAGTCGGCGCACTTTCTGCACCACACGCACCTGCTGCCGGGGCTCGAAGAACGGGTGCGCGGCCACGCCGCCGACATCGCGGCGCTGCAACGCCTGAGCGGCCGAAAATTTATCCTCACCAATGCGCCCGCCGCCTACGCCGCACGGGTGCTCGGCGTGCTCGGCATTGCACACCAGTTCGACGGCGTGCTCTCGATCGTGGACATGCACATGTTCGGCGACCTGCGCCCCAAGCCCGACGCACGCATGCTGCGCCGCGTGGCGGCGCAACTGCGCGTGGCGCCTTCGAGTTGTGTGCTGGTGGAAGACACGCTGGTGCACCAGAAAGCTGCCCGCCGTATCGGCATGGGCACGGTGTGGATGCAGCGATGGCTGCCCAACAACCGCACGCGGCCGCAGCGCCGGCCGGCCTATGTGGACCGGCGCGTTTCGAGCTTGCGCGGCTTGCTGCGCGGCGCCTGAGGCGCGGTGAGTGGCAGGGTCACCA
>JANLVB010000035.1:0-3656 GCA_031363785.1 Betaproteobacteria bacterium | reverse complement strand
GTTGACGATCAGGCGGGCAAGATAACGGCTCTCGATGCGAAGCGCAGTATCAAAGTCCACCTGTGCGCCCTCGACCATGGCACACAGCGCGTACTCCGGTGCCGGATACAGGCCTCGCGATGTCTTTTTCATCATCGCCGGCGCCACCGCCAGGCCAGCCGCAATCTTCGGGCTGTCGGGCCCGCCGCCAGGCATGCGGTAGGCCTTGTCATCCCAGGGCTGCGCGGCGCTTGGGTTGGCGCCAATCCAGGCCAGGGCAGCCGCGCGCAGGTCGGCTGCAGTGGGCACCAGTTCATGCACCAGGCCCAGCTCGAGCGCCTCGCGCGGGCCGAACAGCTTGCTCTCCAAAATATAGGGTTGTGCGCCTGCCAGACCGAGCAAACGCGTCATCTTGGTGATGCCGGATGCGCCGGGTATCAGCCCCAGCGTCACCTCGGGAAGGCCGAGCTGGATCTTGCGGTCGTCCACCGCCACCCGGTAATGCCCAACCAGCGCTACCTCCCAGCCACCTCCCAGGGCCGAGCCGTTGAGGCAGGTCACCACCGGCTTGCCGAGCGTCTCCAGGGTGCGAAAATTCTTTTTGGTCTGCTCGATCTGGCGAAACACCAGCGGCGCGTCGGATGCCTGCAGCCGCATCGTGCCCTTGAGGTCGGCACCGGCAAAGAAAGTGCTTTTTGCCGACGCCAGGACGATGCCCCGGATCGCCTCCTTGTCTTGCACCACCTGTGCCGTGACCATGGTCAGATCATGCTGCCAGTCCAGGCACATGGTGTTGACCGGGGAGCCGGGCTCGTCGAAGGTGATGGTGGCGATGCCGTCCTGCAGTTCGTAGCGTATGGTTTTCATGGGCGCCCGGATTCAGATGCGCTCGACGATGGTGGCAATGCCCATGCCGCCACCGACACACAGGGTAGCCAGGCCGAAACGCAGATTGCGCCGGTGCAATTCGTCGATCAGGGTGCCGAGGATCATGGCGCCCGTGGCGCCCAGTGGGTGCCCCATGGCGATGGCGCCGCCATTCACGTTGACCTTTTCATGCGGCACGCCCATCTCCTTCATGAAGCGCATCGGCACGGCGGCAAAGGCCTCGTTGACCTCGAACAGATCAATCTGGTCGATCGTCATGCCGGCCTTGGCCAGCGCCTTGCGCGCCGCCGGCATCGGGCCGGTGAGCATGATGGTCGGGTCGGCGCCACTCAAGGCGGCAGCGACGATGCGCGCGCGCGGTGTCAAGCCGTGGGTGCGGCCGGCGGCTTCGGAGCCGATCAGTACGGCTGCTGCACCGTCCACAATGCCGGACGAATTGCCGGCATGGTGCACATGGTGGATACGCTCGAGCTGCGGATAACGCGTCAGCGCCACCTGGTCGAAGCCCATTGCGCCCATGGCGTCAAAGGCGGGTTTCAGGGCGGCCAGCCCCTGCATCGTGGTGTGTGGCTTGATGAACTCGTCGTGGTCCAGGATGGTCTGGTCCAGAAAGTCCTTCACCGGCACCACCGAGCCCGCGAAATAACCACCCTCGCGTGCCCGTGCCGCACGCTTCTGGCTTTCCATGGCGAAGGCGTCGACGTCGTCGCGGCTGAAGCCCTCGATGGTGGCGATCAGGTCAGCACCAATGCCCTGCGGCACAAAAGCCGTTTGGCTGTTGGTCTCGGGGTCGTGCGCCCAGGCACCGGAGTCGGAGCCAATCGGCACCCGGCTCATGCTCTCGACGCCGCCGGCCACCACCAGGTCTTCCCAGCCCGAGCGCACCTTCTGCGCCGCCATATTGACGGCCTCCAGCCCAGAGGCACAAAAGCGATTCAGCTGCACACCCGAGCAACGGAAATCCCAACCCGCCTTGAGTGCCGCCACCTTGGCGATCACCGAGCCCTGCTCGCCCACCGGTGACACGACGCCCATCACTACATCGTCCACCTGCGCGGTGTCGAAGTCGTTGCGCCGCTGCAACTCGGTCAGCACGCCGACCAGCAGGTTGATCGGTTTGACCTCGTGCAGGCTGCCGTCCTTCTTGCCCTTGCCGCGTGGCGTACGAATGGCATCGAACACAAAGGCTTCGGTCATGGTGTTGTCTCCTGATGAATGGCGTCGGTACCGGTGGTGTGCCGTGTGCGACCGGTGAGCGATGGCCAAACGAGTATATTCATTTGACCTGTTGTCAGGCAGCCGCGTTGTCACCTAGGTGCAACCCGCTGCACCAGAACATTTCCCGAGGAATGCCCATGATCGCAAGAACCCTTTTTTCCGAAGAACACGAAGCCTTTCGCGACAGCTACCGGCGCTTCGCCGAGCGGGAGATTGCGCCGCACCACGAAGCCTGGGAAGAGCAGGGCTTCGTTGATCCGGCGGTGTGGCGCAAGGCCGGCGAAAACGGCTTCCTGTGCATGACCATGCCGGAAGAATACGGGGGCGCTGGCGCCGACCGGTTGTATTCGGTGGTGCAGATGGAAGTGAATGCGGTGGGTGGCTACAGCGGCATCGGCTTCGGACTGCACAACAACATCGTCGCGCCCTATATCGAGCGCTACGGCACCGCGGCGCAAAAACAGAAGTACCTGCCGCCCATGGCACGCGGTGAGATGATCGGCGCGATTGCCATGAGCGAACCAGCCGCCGGCTCCGACCTGCAGGGTATCAAGGCGACGGCGATTCGTCAGAGTGACGGTACGTTCCTGCTCAATGGCAGCAAGACCTTCATCACCAACGGCTGGAATTCGGACCTGGTGATTGTGGTGGCCAAGACCGACCCCGCAGCTGGCGCCAAGGGCACCAGCCTGCTCTTGGTGGAGCGTGGCATGGCGGGTTTCGAAAAGGGTCGGCGCCTGAAGAAGATCGGCCTCAAGGCGCAGGACACGTCCGAGCTTTTTTTCGACAATGTACGGGTACCGGCCGACAACCTGCTGGGTGGTGCAGCCATGGAGGGCAAGGGGTTCATATGCCTGATGCAGGAGTTGCCCTGGGAGCGCATGCAGATCGCCATCGGCGCGGTCTCGTCGGCCCAGGCAGCCATCGACCGCACCATAACCTATGTGAAAGAGCGCAAGGTGTTCGGCACTACGGTCGCCGCCTACCAGAATACGCGCTTCACGCTGGCCGAGTTGCAGACCCAGGTGCAGATTGCCAGGGTGTTTGTCGACAAATGCCTGGAGATGGTGTTGCAGGGCACGCTCGACACAGCGACTGCCAGCATGGCGAAATACTGGTGCAGCGACCTGTCCTGCAAGGTGATGGACGAATGCCTGCAGTTGTTCGGCGGTTACGGCTATATGTGGGAATACCCGATTGCCCGCGCCTACGCCGATGCCAGGGTCGGCCGCATTTACGGTGGCACCAACGAGATCATGAAAGAGGTCATCACCCGGTCCATGGGACTGGCTGCCAAGTAGCCTGTCAGTTCAGCAGCCGAGTTGCTCGGCCAGGTGCAGGAAGTCCCGCGCATGCAGCGTGTTGGCAGGGTCGGGCGACACATCCTTGGGGCGCGAGGCGCCGAACTCGGCCACGCGTTCGATGTAGGCGCTTTGCAGGCCGCATTGACGCGCGGCCGCCAGATCGTCCTGGTGCGCGGCAACCAGCATCACGGCAGCAGGCGGCAGATCAAACACCTCAGCCACCCCGAGATAGGCCTTGGGCGAGGGTTTGTAGGCACTAAACACTTC
>JANLVB010000031.1:0-1675 GCA_031363785.1 Betaproteobacteria bacterium | reverse complement strand
GTGCCATGTTGACCTCGTTGAAGGTGGTCAGGATGGCGTTCGACGACTGCGACTGCAACAGCCGCTCCGCCACCCGGGCCCGCAGTCGGCTCATCGGCACGCGTTGTTCCGGCCGCTCGCCCATGTCCGGGCGGGGCGTTGCCACCTGCGGCAGGCTGGGGGTGATCACTCCGGTCGGAATCACGGGCGCACCAGCTGCCGGTGCAAGTCCGCTGCCAGCCGCCAGCACGTCCCCCTTGGTGATTCGGCCGTCACGTCCGCTGCCGGTCACCGATCCCGGGGCCATCTGCTTGTCGGCCATTAGCTTGGCGGCCGCAGGCATCGCAACACCGGCTTTGGATGCCACCACCGGTGCCGCAGCGGGCACCACTGTCACGACGGCAACAGCGGGGGCGACGCCAGCCGTGGCGCGCCCTTCAGTGTCAATGCGGGCGATGAGTTGCTCGGCCGCCAC
Organism: Betaproteobacteria bacterium; assembly: GCA_031363785.1. Classification (GTDB taxonomy): domain Bacteria; phylum Pseudomonadota; class Gammaproteobacteria; order Burkholderiales; family Burkholderiaceae_C; genus CAISIP01. The sequence continues at coordinate 1,221 of JANLVB010000031.1, read as the reverse complement.
CGTGGCGCCGTCTGGCGCCAGTACCTCCAGCAGCACACCGGCCGACGGCGCCGGCACCTCCAGCACCACCTTGTCAGTCTCCACCTCGATCAGGATTTCGTCTACCGCGATACTCTCACCCACCTTCTTTTTCCATGACAACAGGGTCGCCTCTGCGACCGACTCGGACAACTGCGGAACCTTGACTTCAACGATGGCCATATCAATTCTTTCGGGGACAAAAGGGAGTTTCGGAAATGCGCTGCCATCACTTGGTCAGCACAAAACCCTTGAGTTTTGCAAATGCACCGTCGACCAGGGATTTTTGCTGTTCCTGGTGCAGGTGGGAATAACCGACAGCTGGTGATGCCGATGCCGCGCGCCCGGAGTAACCCAGCTTCTGGCCTTCCGACATGTTCTCGTGGATGTAGTGCTGCACAAAAAACCATGCGCCCTGGTTTTGCGGCTCGTCCTGACACCACACCACGTCTTGCGCGTTTGGGTAACGCCGCAGCTCGGTCGCAAACGCCTTGTGCGGAAACGGGTACAACTGCTCGACGCGCAAAATAGCGGTGTCATCACTGCCTCGTTCATCACGCTTGCGCACCAGGTCATAGTAGACCTTGCCGGAACAGGCTACTACGCGTTTGACCTTGTCGGCCTTGAGTTCCCTGTGCTCCGGAATGACCGTCTGGAAGTTGCCCTTGGTGAACTCGGACAGGGGCGACGCGGCGTCCTTGGCCCGCAGCAACGACTTAGGCGTCATGATGACCAGGGGTTTGCGCAGATTGCGCACCATCTGGCGGCGCAGGATGTGAAAGATCTGGCTGGCGGTGGTCGGCTGCACGATCTGCATATTGGTGTCTGCGCTCAGCTGCATGAAGCGCTCCAGGCGCGCCGAACTGTGTTCCGGACCTTGGCCTTCATACCCGTGGGGCAACATCAGGGTGATGCCGTTCACGCGCCCCCACTTGACCTCACCCGACGCTATAAACTGGTCGATCACGACCTGCGCGCCATTCACGAAGTCCCCAAATTGCGCTTCCCAGATCACCAGTGTGTTCGGGTCGTTTGATGCATAGCCGTACTCGAACGCCAGAACGGCCTCTTCAGACAGGATGGAGTCGATCACGACAAACGGCGCCTGGCCCTCGGCCACATTCTGCAGCGGTGTGTAGGTGCCTTCGTCATATTTTTCGCGGTTCTGGTCGTGGATTACCGCATGGCGGTGGCTGAAGGTAC
>JANLVB010000359.1:0-4724 GCA_031363785.1 Betaproteobacteria bacterium | reverse complement strand
CGCCGTTCGCCTGACGCTGACACCGGCGGAGGCCGCTTACCCCGGCACCGACTCCACCGGCCCGTTCAGCGATACCGGCGCGACCTTGATGAGTTCCCAGTTCTGCCTCGCTGTTGCGCTGGCCCAGCAATCTTTCAAGGGCAGTGACCTGCGGCGCTTCGACGACCCGCTGCTTCGACCCCTCGTGCAAAGAATCTCAGTGCAGACTGACGCGCAGCTCGGCTCGCGCTCGTTTGTGCTGGAGATCGACCTGGCCAGCGGGCAGACGCTTCGACACACTTCACATGCCGATGGGGAGCCATTCAATTGGGACCGGACCGAAGTGCTGGAGAATCTGCACGCCATGCAGGACGAGCTTCCAATCGGTCCGCAGGGGATCGACCGGCTTGCCGAAACCGTTCTCTCGGCGGAACACAAGAACGTGGCCGACATCGTTTCAGTCTGTGTGCTTGCAGCTTAGCCATTCGGGCCCGGAGTATCCGCGCTTGCCATCGTCCACGCTGGCTCGGGACCCGGTCGCATGACCAGGCACGGCGCGGCGTCCGCACTGGTCGCGGCACGGCTCGACGCACTATTGCGCCATTGCGGCCTGCGTGCCGCCACCGATACGTTGATCGAGTGGGATGGACCGGCCCCGGGCTGCCGCCCACCGGTCGGCGAAGCGGCTGCCGTGGCGCTCGCCGCGGTCGGCTCCGCGGCGGCCGCGTTGTGGGAATCGCGCGGCGGCACCATGCAGTCGGTGCGGGTGTCGAGCCGGCAGGCTGCGGCGAGCCTGCGCTCCTATGCCCTGTTGACGCTGGACGGCGTTTCCCTCGGCCGCGGCCCGGCGGATGGCACGCCGTTGGCCCACTTCTATCGCACCCGGGATGACCGGATGTTCTTCATTCACGGCGTGTTGCCACATCTGGCGCAAGGCACCCTGCGCGTGCTCGGCGTGCAGCAGCCGGGATACGACTCGATAACGCAGGCGGTGTTGGCCTGGGATGCCGACGCGCTCGAAGACGCCCTGGCAGCGCAGCGCATGTGCGGCGCTTATGCCCGCACTGCTGCGCAGTGGGATGCGCATCCGCAGCAGCTGGCGAACGCATCCGCTGGTCCGGTAGAAATCGTGCGCATCGGGGACGCGGCAGCACAGCCATTGCCCGCTGGCGCGCGTCCGCTGTCGGGTGTCCGTGTGCTGGACCTGACCCGCATCCTGGCCGGCCCCACCTGCGGCCGCACGCTGGCGGAACACGGCGCGGATGTGCTGCTGATCAGCGCACCGCAGTTGGCCAGTGTGCCGTGTTTTGTCCTCGACACCAGCCATGGCAAACGCTCTGCCTGCCTGGACCTCGACCAGCCCGGGCAGCAGGCGATATTGCAGACGCTGCTGGCTGACGCGGACGTTTTCAGCCAGAGTTTTCGAACCGGGCGGATGGCGCGCCGCGGCCTGGCGCCTGCTGCGCTGGCCCAGCTGCGCCCGGGCATCGTGTGTGTATCCATCAACTGTTATGGGCACGCGGGCCCATGGGTCGAGCGTCCGGGCTGGGACCAACTGGCAGCCGCCGTCACCGGCCTGTGTTTCATGCAAGGCGGCCCGGATGGCCCGCCGAGCGTGATGAACTGCGCTGCCTGTGACTACATCACGGGGTACCTGGCCGCACTCGGTGTGCTTGCCGCGCTGCAGCGCCGCGCCCGTGAGGGGGGCAGCTGGGAGGTGCGCGTCTCCCTCGCGCAGACCGCCCGCTGGCTGCGTGACCTTGCCGTGCCGCACGAGGTGTCGGCGCCCGTGGATCTGTCGGTCCCGGCCGGGTACTTCATCGAAAGCGATACGCCGGTCGGGCGGTTGAGGCATCTGGGCTCCGCAGTCCGGATGTCCGCCACACCAACCCGCTGGACCTTACCCGCAACGCCGGTCGGCCGCCACCCGCCGGTGTGGGGCGCCACGACAGGCCAGTGACCCGCCGCATCGACATGGCCGGTAAACCGGCGGACTCCAGGGCGTCCGGACCAGGAACCGCGGGTGATGCAGGATGTACCGCAAACCAGGAGTGAACGTGAAGAAAGAGCATCGCATTCAAACCGAAACCGCCCTGCGTGTTTTGCAGGCGTCGCGCGACCGGGGCGTCGAATGGATCTGTTCGCGGATCGGGATCGACGGAAGACCCGCGGGATCGGATCGCCTCAATTCGTATTACCGAATTCCCTGGAGTCTGGCGCTGGCAGGAAAACGCGACAACGCCGCTGCTGTGCTGGGCTGGATCGTTCGCCACGCGCTGGATGAACAGGGCGATCTCCGGGCCGGCGCTGCGCGTGAACCGTTTTTGAGCGCCATGGCGTCGTACCCACTGTCCCAGATCGCCATCGGGGCCTGGCATCTGGAACAGTACGACGTGGCGAAGAAGGTGATGGGTTTCGTCCAGGCCAATCTGGTTGACCACAAGACCGGCGGGGCGTTCTCCGAACGCCCCGAACTGCGTCGCACCGGACGCACCGATTTGCTCAGCACGGCCCAACTCGGTATCGCAGCCTTGACCATCGGCGATGAAGCACTCGCTGACGCCTGCTACCGGTGGCTGGCCGAGCTGTACCGGAGCCAGCCCGATCTTCCGTGGCGCCTGTTTCCCTGCCGCGTCGGCTCGGACCTGCTGACGCTGCCCGGTGCGGCTCACAAGGAGTGGGATGTCGTCACTGACTTCCATCGACCGTTCCAGCAGTTCTACAACCCGGGCATAGCGGCCGCGTTCCTGGGCCGGTATGGTGCCAGCAAGAACGATGCGGATGCACTGGCGCTCGCACGCTCCTACCTGGATCTCACAGTCTGCGGGGCGGCCCTGCAGTTCGACTACAAGGTCAATTCCCAGGCATGCAAATTTGGATGGGGTGCGGCCGTGCTGCTCGACGTCGACGCATCAGATGCGTATGCGCAACACGCGCTGCGAATGGCCACATGGTTTGTCGACTCGCAATACGAAGACGGCCACTGGGCACCATCAGGATTCCTGGTGCCCAATCCTGATGACGCCGACAACCTGCCCAAGACAGCGGAACATGTACTTCACGTCGTCACGTTGACGGCAGCGTTGTCGAAGTACGCTGCCTTATGCGCATCGGCTGCGAACGCGGCGCGGGCCGCAGGTCCGCCTCCCGGCGAAATGCCATCCAACGTCAACAGGGTGTAGGAGCGCAGGCTGGCGGATGCCTGCCGCGCCGCTACCCGAACCGAATGCCCGGCCCCCCGCCGCGCGATCATGCGTCACCTTGGCTACGTCCCCAGCGATGCTGCCGGTGTGCCTTGCGGCCCACGATCAACTGCGGCGTCGTTCAGCCAGTCCTTCGATCCCGTCATGCCAGGCATGTCGATGGCCGGGTAGAAGGTGTCGCCCCCGAGGTCTTCCATAGCCTTCCAGAAGCCTGGCGAGACGTTGAGCGCGCCGACGGAATCCGCGTCGAGCACCATCGCCTGGCGGCGGTAATTCCATTTCTCGGGGCACAGTTCCGATGCTTTCTGCAGCTGCGCCTTGGCTCCTTCGATGTCGCCCGACACGAAGAGATGGTGGCCGATGCGCAGGTGCAGCGCAGCCTTCAGTTCTTCCGGGCGGCGCGGCTGCAAGCGGCGGGCGACCTCCTCCGGTGGCAGCGCATACACACTCTTTTCTCCGTTGGCGACCCAGTCCTTCAAAGCATTCACGTAGCGATCACGGTTTTCAACCAGCGCCACCGCGTGGTTGTCGGGAATCTTGAAAGTCTCGGGGTCCATCGAGCGAAAGTGGTCGCTGACGCCAGCTGGCTCGGGCGGGCGCACCATGCGCCCCTGCTCGTCGATCCAGACCGCCATCGGCACGTTGCTCATGCCGTAGGTGGACGACAGTTCGTGCTCTTCGTCGATAAGACACGGGTGCGACGGCGCTTGTTTGGCGCCCCAGCGCTCCTGGCTCCAGCCGCGAAGCCGTCGAATTTCCTCCGGGCGCTGATCCAGCGCCTGCGGGCGGATGCGATCCTGCACGGCTGCGGAGCCGGCGGTGTCAAGCGCGACGGAGAGCATCTCGAAGTTCTTGTCCTTGAGCTCGCTGTAAATGGTCTCCCAGACCGGTGGGTCGAACGAGCAACCGCAATACGAGCCCCAGGTGTACAGGAAGACCTTGCGCCCGCGGTAGTCCGACAACGAGTGCTTTTTGCCGTCGATGTCAGGGAAGGTGAAGTCCGGCGCCAGGGCGCTCTGGGACCCCATACGGGGCGCAGCCCCGTATGCCCAAATTCCGCGCTCGGTATCGCGGACCAGCGCGCGGCCCTCATACCGGGCAAACGACGCAAGGTCGATGCGGCCCTGCGCGTCCGTCCACTCCCCACTCGCCGGGAGCGGGATGCAGGCCTCCGCCCGGCAAAGGCCCTCAGGCTTCAGGGCCCAGCCGGTCGCCGCCTGCAAGTCGGAGGGCGTGACCCACAGGTGGTCACCGTCCTCCCTCACGTTGGAGTCGAGGTTGTAGGCATCGCCCCGTTCGTAGAAAAGCTTGGTCATATGTGATCCGTCTGAAGTTAAATTCACCGAGCCCGATTGCCCGGCAGGTCTGTGTGATTACTGGGTCTGCGTGTGTCATCCACATGGCACCGTCGCGAACCGCCAGTCGCGCCAGCAACTCGCGCGAGGTCACCTCACCCGGGAGCGCGTCATCGGCTCCCGCCTCCAGCACGGCGGTCACGGCAGCCTCGGCGAAGGCGTCCAGGATGTCCCAGCGCAGGCGCTG
>JANLVB010000358.1:0-2622 GCA_031363785.1 Betaproteobacteria bacterium | reverse complement strand
GGCGTGGTGGTCGACCCGGCGCACATGCTGCAGGAAATTGCCCGCATCGAGCAATTGGGCATCGATGTGCGTTCCCGGCTGTATCTGTCCGAGTCCTGCCCGCTGATCCTGCCCATCCATGGCGAACTCGACCGGGCGCGCGAAGCCGGGCGCGAGAGCAGCGGCAGCGGCAAGATAGGCACCACGGGCAAAGGCATCGGACCGGCCTACGAAGACAAGGTGGCGCGCCGCGCGTTGCGCGTTCAGGACCTGAAGCACCCGGCGCGGTTCGAAGCCAAGTTGCGCAGCTTGCTGGAGCTGCACAACGCCGAGCTGACGTCCGTGCTGCACGCGTCGGCGTTGCCGCTGCAGCCGATGCTCGACCAGGCACTCTCTGCGGCCGAACATCTGCGCCCGCTGATGGCCGATGTCGGCTACCGGTTGCACCAGGCCCATCTGGCCGGCGACAACCTGCTGTTCGAAGGTGCACAAGGCACCTTGCTGGACATCGACCACGGTACCTATCCCTACGTCACTTCCAGCAATTGCGTGGCGGGCAATGCGGCTGCCGGTTCAGGTGTGGGTCCGGGCATGCTGCACTACGTGCTCGGCATCACCAAGGCCTACACCACGCGCGTCGGTGGTGGCCCGTTCCCCACCGAGCTGGGCATCGACGAGGTCGGCTCGGTGGGGCATCACTTGTCCAGCGTGGGCCAGGAGCGGGGCACGGTCACCGGCCGCGCGCGCCGTTGCGGCTGGCTGGACGCGGCCGCGCTGAAGCGGTCGATCATCATCAATGGCGTGTCCGGCCTGTGCATCACCAAGCTCGACGTGCTGGATGGCTTGCCGGAAATCAAGATCTGCACCGGCTACAAGATCGGTGGCACCTCGCTGGACGTGTTGCCGCTGGACGCCGATGACATCGAGGCCTGCGAGCCGCAATACGAGTCCTTGCCAGGCTGGACCGAGACCACGGCGGGCCTGACCCACTGGGAGCAGCTGCCGGCCAATGCCAAGCGCTATCTCGAGCACATGCAGACCTTGATCGGCGCACCGATCGACATGGTGTCCACCGGCCCCGACCGCGTCCACACCATCATGCTGCGCCATCCGTACCGCGCCTGAGGCGCGAAAGCGCAGCGGCCACAGAATCATCACCGAGGAGATTCAGAGCATGCTCACCGACGACGGCAAACACCTGTACGTGTCCTGGGACGAGTATCACCTGCTGATCGAGCGCTTGGCACTGAAGGTTGCGCATTCCGGTTGGGAGTTCGATCAGATCTTGTGCCTGGCCCGTGGCGGCATGCGGCCTGGGGACGTGCTGTCGCGTGTTTTGGACAAGCCACTGGCCATCATGTCCACCAGCTCCTACCGCGCCGAAGCTGGCACGATTCAGGGTCGGTTGGACATGGCCAAGTACATCACCATGCCGAAGGGCGAACTGGCTGGGCGGGTGTTGCTGGTCGACGACCTGGCCGACACGGGCCACACCCTGCGTGCAGTGGTGGACCGCTTGCGGGGCATGCCCGCCATTCGCGAGTTGCGTGCTGCGGTGATCTGGGTCAAGGGGGTGTCGACCTACGTGCCGGACTACCACGTGGAGTCGCTGCCGACGAGCCCGTGGATCCATCAGCCTTTTGAAGAGTACGACGGTTTGCGCCCCGACGGACTGGCCAAGAAGTTTGCCGTCTGACCGCCGTTGGCCAGCCAGGTAGGCATGGCGAGACCGGGTGGCCAGACAGGCGCCGTCGTCGGGCCGCAAACCCGAGGCTGCGCGCGTTGGCGCATCGCGGTCGGTCGGCCGAACGCAGCCCACAAAGCAAAATGGCCAGCACTTTCATGCCGGCCATCGTGTCTGTCAATCAATGTTCCAAAAGCTTTTCTGGTGCCCAGGAGAGGACTCGAACCTCCACGCCGTTAAGCGCTAGTACCTGAAACTAGTGCGTCTACCAATTCCGCCACCTGGGCAAAGTGTTAGCTTTTAAGAACCAAGGATCATATCATCAAAATCAAGAATGTCTCAAATGACGCGCCCGTGGGTGCTTCGCTGCTGGCTGAAATAGAGGGCACCGTCGAGGGCCATCGCGACGGCCACGGTTTTGTCGTACCCGACACCGCAGGTGAATCCTGGGTCTACCTGCCAGAGCAGGAAATGCGCTCGGTGCTACACCGTGATCGCGTGCGCGTGCGCGTGCAACGTGTCGATCGCAAGGGGCGGCCCGAGGGCCGCGTGCTCGACATCATCGAGCGGCGAAAGGCGCCCATCATCGGACGCCTGCTGCTCGAAGGTGGGCATTGGGTGGTGGCCCCAGAAGACAGCCGCTACGGGCAGGACATCCTGATCCCGAAGAACGCCACGGCCAGCGCCGCTGCAGGGCAGATCGTGGTCGTCGAATTGACGGAGCCCCCTTCGCTGCATTCGCAGCCCGCCGGGCGCGTGGCCGAGGTGCTGGGCGAGATCGACGACGCCGGCATGGAAATCGAGATCGCGGTGCGCAAGTACGAAGTGCCGCACGAGTTTTCACCCGCAGCGTTGGCGCTTGCAGCAGCCTTGCCGGAAAAACTGCGCGCGGCCGACCGCAAGCAGCGGGTGGACCTTCGGGACGTGGCGCTGGTCACCATCGATGGTGAAGATGCGCG
>JANLVB010000487.1:0-13026 GCA_031363785.1 Betaproteobacteria bacterium | reverse complement strand
AAGGCCCGCTGCAAGCCGAGATGTTCAAGGGCGGCCAGTCGAACCCGACCTACAAGCTGGTGACCCCGTCGTGCAGCTACGTCATGCGCGCCAAGCCGGGGCCGGTGGCCCGGTTGCTGCCCTCGGCCCATGCGGTGGAGCGTGAATATGCCGTGATGCGCGGGCTGCACGGCACCGGCGTGCCGGTGCCGCAGATGTTCTGCCTGTGTGAAGACGAAACCGTGATCGGCCGTGCTTTTTACGTGATGGAGTTCATGCAGGGCCGTGTGTTGTGGGACCAGTCGCTGCCAGGCATGACAACAAAGCAGCGCGGCGCGATCTACGACGAGATGAACCGTGTGATTTCGGCTCTGCACAAGGTCGATGTTGCCAGTTGCGGCCTGGCCGGATTTGGCAAACCCGGGAACTATTTCGAACGCCAGATTGCTCGTTGGAGCAAGCAGTACGTGGCATCGATCACACAGCCCATCCCCGAGATGGACCAGTTGATGGCCTGGCTGCCGGCGAACATGCCCCCCAGCGCCCTGGATGCCAGCAAGACCGGCATCGTGCATGGAGACTTCCGGCTCGATAACCTGATGTTTCATCCGACTGAGCCACGGGTACTGGCCGTGCTCGATTGGGAATTGTCGACATTGGGCCACCCATTGGCCGACTTCAGCTACCACTGCATGGCCTGGCATATCGAACCTGGGGCATTTCGCGGCATTGGCGGCCTCGATCTGGCTCAACTTGGCATTCCGTCGGAGCAGGACTACATACAACGGTACTGCCTGCGCACCGGACTGGCGACGCCGCAGAGCCTGCGTGCCGACTGGAACTTCTACATCGCCTACAACATGTTCCGCCTGGCAGCGATCTTGCAAGGTATTGCCAAACGTGTCGAGATGGGTACCGCGTCGAGCGCACAGGCGGCCAACTCCGCTGTCGGCGTGCGGCCACTGGCGCAGAAGGCCTGGGGCTTCGCCCGGCAGGCCTGAGCCACGGCGGGCACCCGCTTTTTTATCCGCACACCCCACCCAACAACTCCGGAGCACCACATGGATTTCGACTACTCACCCAAGACCAAAGAGCTGCAAGCCCGGGTGCAGCGCTTCATGGACGACCATGTCTACCCGGCAGAGGGGACCCTGCGTGATGAACTCGAGGCCAATACCCGCGCTGGCAAACGCTGGAGTGCGCTGCAAACCATCGAACAACTCAAACCCAAGGCCAAGGCGGCGGGCCTGTGGAACCTGTTTCTGCCGGTCGACAGCGCTTCGGCCTCCGGTTACGCCGGCGCCGGCCTGACCAACCAGGAATATGCGCCACTGGCCGAGATCATGGGCCGTGTGCCATGGGCCAGCGAGGTATTCAATTGCTCAGCGCCTGACACTGGCAATATGGAAACCATCGCCCGTTATGGATCGGACGAGAACAAGGCGCGCTGGCTCAAGCCGCTGCTGGAGGGTGAAATACGCTCCGCGTTTGCCATGACCGAGCCGGATGTGGCGTCCAGCGACGCAACCAACATCGCCACCCGGATCGAGCGTCAGGGCGACGAGTATGTGATCAATGGCCGCAAGTGGTGGATTTCCGGCGCCGCGGACCCGCGCTGCGCCGTCTTCATCACCATGGGCAAGACCGACCCCGAGGCGCCGCGCCACTCCCAGCAGAGCATGGTGCTGGTACCGGCTGCCACGCCCGGCATACGCATCATCCGCCCGCTCAATGTGCTGGGTTACGACGATGCGCCGCACGGCCACGTGGAGATGGTTTTCGAGAACGTGCGTGTGCCAGTCTCCAACATCCTGCTGGGTGAGGGACGCGGCTTCGAGATCGCGCAAGGCCGTCTCGGCCCGGGTCGCATCCACCACTGCATGCGCCTGGTGGGCGTCGCTGAGCGGGCACTGGAGTTGATGTGCAGGCGGGCCTCCGCACGCGTGGCTTTTGGCAAGACCGTGGCGTCGCAGACCGTCACGCAGGAACGCATTGCGGAGGCACGCTGCAAGATCGACATGGCGCGCCTGCTCACGCTCAAGGCCGCCTGGCTGATGGACATTGCGGGCAACAAGGTGGCCAAGAACGAAATCGCCATGATCAAGGTAGTGGCTCCCAGCATGGCCTGCCAGGTGATCGACTGGGCGATGCAGGTGCATGGCGGTGGCGGCATGTGTGACGATTTTCCGCTGGCCATGGCCTACGCCCAGTCCCGCACACTGCGTTTTGCCGACGGCCCGGACGAAGTGCACCGCAATGCGATCGCAAAGCTCGAGTTGGGCAAGTACGCACTGCATCCACGCGAAGTCGAGATGCCGATCACGCGCGGCTGCTGAACTTCAGCACACCGCGACTGCATGCCTGCGGGGCTTCTATTCGGCCATCCAGAGTTCGTTGAGATCGGCAAAACGCCACTTCGCGGGGTCCTGCCTTGAAACAATTTTTTCCCGGCAACCGGGCTCGGCCAGGTCCACGCTGTAGGGGGTCACCCGCTGTCCGGGCTTGGTCCCATAAAACACCTTGACCACCGGCAGTGTCAATGACCTGCTGCCCGGTGCTGTCACCACGCCTATCAGCCCGGACGTCAGCAGCAACAGCGACCCCACCGGATAGATGCCCAGGCTCTTGGCAAAAGCGTGGAACACCACATTGTCGAAGTGTGTGCCGACCCAGCCACCCATCTTGCGCATCGACTCCGCCGGGTCCCAGCCAGTCTTGTACGGCCGATTTGAGGTGACCGCGTCGTACACGTCACACACTGCAGCCATGCGCGCATGCAGCGATATCTGCTCCGCGCGCAGGTTTTCCGGATAACCGGTACCGTCGATCTTTTCGTGGTGGTGCAGACAGACATCGAGCGCCATGGCATCGGCCGTGCCACCCCGTTGCAATATCTTGTGCCCAAGCTCGGGGTGGCTTTTGACAATCGCAAACTCGCCCGGAGTCAGCTTGCCGGGCTTGTTGAGCACAGCCATGGGCAACATCGCCTTGCCCATGTCATGCAGCAGGCCGGCGACGCCGGCGGCACGAACCTGCTCCTGGCCCTGGCCCAGTTGGCGCGCCAGGGCGATCATCATGGCGCAGACGGCAACCGAGTGCATATAGGTGTAGTCATCGGCGGTCTTCAGCCGCGCCAGGCTGATCAGCGCATTGGCATTACGCGACACCGAGTCGGATATGTCCTGCACCAGCCGCGTGACACCGGCCGCGTCGACCGTGTTGCCCATGCGCGCCTCCTGGAACATCGAGGCAACCGCCACCTTCGAGTCGGCGCAGATACGGGTCGCTCGCTGCAGTTCTTCAGCCATCGACGCCGGGGCAATCTGACCAGCAGGTGGGTATTCTTGCGGCGCCGCTGTCAGGTCCGCCGTAGCGTGCGGTGTCGAAGCCAGAGCGGAAGCCGATTCGGTGTTCGACTGCGGCAGGTCCAGCCCCTTGCCGGTATCGATCCAGACTTCGGCGATGCCACTGGCTTTGAGCGAGTCAATTTCCTTGCTGGCCGTGATCAAAAAGCTGTTGCGCCAAAACGGATTCTTGATCCACGACGCACCGAGGTCATGCAGGTACATCCCCACCACCAAATCCCCGACAACAAGCTTGACTATCATCTGCGCTAAGACACCTTCCCGGCCTATTATCGTTCCCGGATTGTTACGCCGAGCTGACGCAGGTAGGCCAGCACATCCGGGTTGGCGCCGCCGAGCGCGCGCGCGTGTTCAGCGAGTTCGCTGGCCGTCGCCATCTGCCCCAATGCCGCGAATGAAACAGCGGCACCCAGCATCCAGCGCGGCTCTGACGGTCGCAGGCGCAGCGCCGCCTGATAGGACCGGCTCGCCTCGGCGTGTTGGCCCAAACGCTGCGCCGCATTGGCACGCAGTGCCCACAGATCGGCCTGGCGCGCGACCGGTCCTTCGTAACGCCGCAGTGTGGACAACACGGCTGCATATTGCTCCTGCAACAGCTCCATGCGTACCAGTTCGCGCACCAGAGCCGATACCACCGTGGATCCTGCGGTCGAATCGTCACCGGCATGGTTGCGCTCGACGCCGACCAGAACTTCCCGCAGCAGCTCCGCAGCCGCGTCCCGTGCGCCGCCGGCATGCAGTCGTTGTGCCTGCGCCAGAGATTCGCGGGCGGCATCCTGCCATGCCACTCCTGCCGCACGAACCTCCGGCAATGGCGAAGTGGCCGCACCCGTCGGGTTGCTGGCAGACGGTGTGGACACACTGCCACCAATCGGCAGCGTAACCTCGGCTACGGCACTGCGCGGGCCTGCCGCCGCGGCAATCACCGGTACCGACGCGTCGGCCACACTGGTGGCACTGGTGGCCGCGGGCGTAGCCGTGGCGCCCGATGCCGGCTGGGGCAACACGCCCGCGCCAGGCGTTGTCGCCGCCGCTCCGGGCACGGGATTATCGGCAAGCAGCACCGGCTCCACGACGGCGGCAGGACCAGCCACAGCGGGAGGCATCGACACCGCGGCAACGGGTGCCAAGTTGTCGCGTCCACGCATTGCCAGTCCGAACCAGGTGAGTGCAAACAGCAACAACACGAAGCCACCGGCGGGTGCCAGCATCCAGAGGCGTCGCCCTGATTCCCGATGCGGCAGCAGCGGCGCGGGTGTGATGTCAACACTCGCAACACCACCGTCGAGCCGCGCCGGACGCGCGAGGCGCCCCGGCGCCTCCACCTGCGCGGCACGACGATCGAGGTCGCGCAGCATCTTGTTGATGACACTCATCGGCCGGGCCTGTGCAGCATGCTGGCGATACTGCCGCGCGCCGCTTTTTCCGCACCACCCACCGGTCTGGCGCGTACCCGCCGCAGGCGGTCCCACCAAGAGGGGAGCAGCTCGGGGCCGCTGGTTTCACCAGCCGCCATGCGCACATCGGCCAGCGAGACCCGATGCCGGCCTTCGCCAAATGCCAGCATCAGGCATTTGTGCGCAATCACGTTCACCACCCTCGGTACACCTGCGCTGGCTTGTGCGATGGCGTCGGCCGATGCGGCGTCAAAAATCCCGGCATCGGCAAGCGGGTCCAGGGCCGCGACCTGCAACCGGTGGCTCAGATAGGACGGCACGCGGTGCAGCGCCATTGGACCGAGGTGCTCGCTGAAGGTGATGCGTTGCAGCAATTGCCGGATCTCGGGCCGCGCGAGCTTGTTGTCGAGCTCGGGTTGTCCAAGCAAGACCAGTTGCAGCAACTTGCGCTTTTCGGTTTCCAGATTCGACAACAGGCGCACACTCTCCATGGTGCGCAGCGGAATGGCCTGCGCCTCGTCGATCAAAACCACCACCGAGCGACCTTGGGCACCATGGTCCAGCAGGCAGCGGTACAGGGCATCGAGCAGGCTGTGGCGCGTTGCCGACCTGGCGACAGTCAGGCCGAGCTCGCCGGACAACGCCAGCAACAAGTCCCGCGGACCCAGATCGGGGTTGGGGATATAGGCAGTGACACATTCGGGTTGCAGGGTGCGCAGCAAGCGGCGGCACAACACTGTCTTGCCGCATCCGACTTCCCCCACCACCTTGAGAAAACCCTCGCCGCTGCGCAGCGCCACCAGCAGCGTATTCAGGGCCGCCTGGGCACCCTCGTGCGGGAAAAAGAAATCCGCGTCCGGTGTGATGGAAAACGGCGCCTCGAGCAGCGAGAAATGCCGCAGATACATGGTATGTCAGGGCGACTTGGGCCGGGTGTCTTCGACACGACCGTCGAGCCGGATGACCCGGCTGCGCACGCCCTCTATCTCTTCCAGCGCCGAGCGGACCTGCCGGTTCTGCTGTTCCCAATCGAGCGCGGAACGGATGATGGTGGGCTTGATGAGCACCACCAACTCCTTCTTGCGCCCGGTCTTGGCGTTGTTTCCCAGCAAGGAGGAAAAAAAGCCGAATCCGGTGCTGCCGGGAACACCGGATACCGCGCGGCTGGACTCGATCTGCATCAAGCCGCCAATGGCAACGATGCTGCCGTCCTGCACCCGCACCATGGTGTCGGATTCGTTGACCGTGCTCGAGGCCAGGGGCAGGCGGTAGTTGCCGATGCTGCCAAGGTCAATCTGCCTGGTTCTTTCGGTGACGTTGGTGATGGACGGGTGCACATGCAGCATGATGCTCGTGCCATCGTCGATCTGGGGCGTCACGTCGAGCGCGATGCCGGAGAAGAACGGCGTCAGGGTGAGTGTCGGCAGGGTGGTACTGGCGGTGCTGCCGGCTGTGGCCGCCGTCGTTGACCCACCTGTAACATTGGTCAGAAAATACTCGTCACTGCCAACCTTGAGCACGGCCTTCTGGTTATTGAGGGTCGCGATGCGCGGGCTCGACAGGGTCTGCACATCACCCTGGGTTTCCAGAAAACCCAGCACGGCCGCGAAACGGCTGGTCGACAGGGCCAGGCCAAACAGGCCGCCGCCGTTTTGCACCGCCGGTATGGCGACTGCTCCTGGCGCCACGGTGACCCCGGACTGGAGCAACACATTGTTGCTTGCCAACCCGCTGCCCAGAACACCAACAGCGATGGCAGTGGAACTGCCGGCGGTTGCCAAGGCCGCCCAGTTCACGCCACTCTGGTAACCGTCCTTGAGTTCCACCTCGACAATTTTTGCTTCGAGCATGACCTGGCGCTCGACGGCAATTTGTGCAGCCTTGAGGAAGCGGTCGACCTGGCGCAACTCGTCGGGCATCGCCCGTACCGCCATGATCCCGGCCTGCGGGCTGACGACCACATTGCGCCCGGCCCCGGTGCCAACCAGCCCTCGCACCGCGTCAGCCAGCTCGGTCCACAAATTCGTGGCGGAGCTGGTGGTCACACGGGAGTTCTCCAACTGCTGGCCACCGGCAGTGGACGAAGTTGATGTCGGGCTGGTGGTGCCGCCTCCCGTGTTGGCACTGGTGCTGCCGCCGGCTGCGCCAGTGGCCCCACCCGAGGCGACCCGCAAATCGCTGCTGCCACGCCGCTGCGAGTTTGGGTAATTGATGGTGAAGATGCGGGTTTGCAGGCTGGGGGCAAACACCGTGATGCGGCGGCCGTCGATGCGGAAGTCATACCCGTAGACATCGCGCAATGACTCCAAAGCCTCTAGCACCGTCACACCGCGCAGCGTGACCGACAGGGTTCCCGCCACATCCGGATGCAACAACATGCTGTAGCGGGTGTCGGCCACGATGGCCAGAAACACGTCACGGGCCTGCGCGTTGTTCACCAGCAGATCGATGCGCGGCTCGGGTGCCGCGGGCGCGGCCGCGGGAACCGGTTCGGCCAAGGCATCACTCACGCGTGCCGGCACCGCCGGACGCGAAGCGGGTGCGGGTGTGGTCGTTGCGAGTTGTGCCGAAACCGCCGCACCGACGTCGGGCGTACGCAGCGGTCGGTCGGTGGCACAGCCAATCAGCAGCAGGCTGGTGACGCCCGCGAGGACCATCGCGCCGGACCGGTAGCGTTGGGTTACGACAGCCACGGCGCGGGGTTCAGGAAAGTGCTTCAGTTTCATGGGTTCGGACTCTTGTTGCGTGGCGAATAGTTGTGGGCGGCCACCAAGGGCTCACGGCAGCACCTTGCGTTGTATGCCTGGAAAACGCGGAACCTTGCGCAGCAGCTTGCCCTCGCGCAGCCAGATCTCGGTCTCAGTAATGTGTTCGATACGGGCATCACCGAGCATCTGTCCCTGGGCTAGCAGACGGCCACCGACCACGGCATAGGGGCGCCCGTCGCGCACAATGACCGCCAGCGGTGTCTCGATATGGTCCTTGCCGCGTTCGGCGGCACTGGCCGCAGGAGCTACCGCCGACAGTGGCGGTACCGTTGGGTCACGCTGCGCTTGCGCCAACACCGGTGCAAACGACAACAACACACCTAACATCGCAACCCACGAGGTAGCGCATACCGTGGCTGCAGCCCTGGCCCGGTTGCGCATCATGGTGCAGGCCTGATCAGGAATACCTGCAGCGTGAGCTGCGCAGGCTGTTGCTCGGCGTTGATTCGCATCGGGCCCCAACGCAATTGCGGCATGGCCTTCTCCAATGACTCGATGTAGCGCACCAGTTCCGGGTAACGACCGGCGACCGTCAGCTCCAGGCTCTGGCGCGCCAGACCGGGCTCGCCAGGCCCGCTGTTGTTGCCGGCCCCCGACGCCGGGTCGGAGGGCATGTTCCCGGTGCGTACCAGGCTCAGGCCGCTGTGGCTGCGCAGGAAATGCACCATGAGTTCCCGTAACCCCGGGCTGGATCCGGATTGCCCGGCTGCCGCCGCAATTTGCCCATCCACCCGGGCGATTTCAGCCTGTACCTGTTTGATTTCCTGCCGCAGGACCTTGGACGGGTCGGGCTGCTCCACCTTGGCCTTCAGCGCGTCGCGCAGCCGCCGCAACTCCAGACCCTCGGCGTTGAACCGTTGTGTCATCTGCTTGTGGGTAGTACGCGCCGGGGTGATCCACAACGTGTCGGCCAGCGCTGCGCAAATCGCCAGCGCGGAAAAAAACAGGAAGGCACGTTCCCGAAGGCTCAGGGCGTCGATGCGCGCCGCAATCGACTTCCAGTTGCTGTTCACGGCTTGCTCCCAGAACCCGGCGCGGCCAGCGCGCTGGCCAAAACAAAGCTCCACACGGGTCGCGCGGAGGACGGCGCCCCCGGCGTCACACCGGCAGTTGCGCGCTCCACCTTGACACGCGCCAACTGCTGCCCGACCAGCACCGGGCTCTGGGACAGCCGGCTGACCCAGTCATTCAAGACCGCCGGATCCTGTGTGAAGCCGCGCACCTCCAGTTGCCCACTGTCGGACGCCAATTCACTCACCCACACCTGGGCCGGAATACTTTGCGCCACCAAGTGCAAAACAGCCGCATGGCCCTGACCCGGATTGATCAGGCCGCGGCGCGATAACACGAACACCTTGCTGCGCTCGGCCAGCCTGGTGCGGGCAAGCTGAAGCTCCTGCAGCAGTTCCTTTTCACTCGCTCCCTGGCCGGGCCGTTCGGGCGCCATCGCCACGCGCAGGCTGACCAGTTCCGGCGCCTGCTTGTCCAATGTGGCCTTGATCGACTGTGTCGCCGCACGCAGGCTCCACGCTCCGTATGCGGTCAATGCCCCACCCAGCACCACAAACACCAGCAGGGCACGGGTCATGGTCAGTGCCGAGAAATAACGCTTATGCGTCAGCAGGACCGGCGTGCTCAGGTTGATCTGTTGTGGCATGGACTAAAAGCTCAGAGCTTGCGGACTTCAACCCGCATGAAATGCCCCAGCAGGGGCCAGCATTCGACCAAATCGCTTGCAGCGCCATTGGCAAAGCCAGGAAAGAACTCTGCCACTTCCATGGCGCCAACCTGCTGCCCGAGCTCCTGCGACAACCAGCGTGCCAGCTCTGCGGACCGTGCGCCGGCAAACACCTGTACCGCCGCCAGCGGCAGGCTGGACCAGGACCGGTCCCACAAGTCCAGCGAGCGCTGCACCTCCACCAGGAAGCGTTGCGCGCGTTCGCCCTGGGCAGTGGAGCCACCCGCTGGTGCTGCTGTGGCAGCAGGTGTCGGCGCAGAATAGTCGCTGCCATACGACACACCTGCCACGCCGTAGTCCGGCACATATTCGCCAACTCGGCTGTACTCTTGCGTGGCATGCGCTGCAAGCTCCCATGGCCCATCCAGGAATCCCTGCGGAATCTCCAGGCGACGGGTATAGAACAACTCGTCATTGGCACATATGGTCAATACCGCCTGCTGCGCATCAACCAGAACCAGCGCCGCATTGGCGCGCTCGGTACTGCCCCGTGACCTGGCCAGCAGGTTTTGCAGATTGCGCTGGGCAGTCTCCTGCACATCGATGACCGGCATGGTCCAGCGCATGGCGCCCGCCAACTCAGCCGCCGATTGCAGATCGGCGTTACGCCCCGCGATCACAAAAAGCTGCGCCGCGCCGCGGTTCTGGCTGTCACCCACCCGCATCACGTCCAGCGTGATGTCGTCGATATGGGCGTCCACCATGTCGCGAATCTGGTAACGCGCGGCCGAGCGCAACTCGTCGGGCGCCACACCGGGTGCCTCGATCTGCAGGCACTGGTACTGCGGCGGCCGCAACATCATGCGCACCGTACAAGCCTTCAGGCCAAGGGCGTCCAGGCGACGTGCAAAATCGGCCAGGCTGTCTGCACCCTGTTGCTCGACCCCGAAACGCGCCACCTGAAACCTGCCGTCCGCAGTGGCACGGCCCCGTACATAGGCGAATGTCTGGTTGAGCCATGACGCAACCACGAGTTCGTTATCGACGGAACGGTCCCACGGCCACCGCATGGTCAGTTCACCACCCTGAAGGTCTGCGCGTGCATCACCCGGCATTGTGCGTGTTTTTCGCGCGTCATGTCAGAAAAAAGCGCTCGGAAAGCAGTGCTGATCAGCCGCCGACCGAAAAATCATGGCAGCGGCGCAACACCCCCCAACCCGCTTGGCAACAGACTCATGCATCAGAACTCCACCGACGCCGAAACGCTGCGCTCAACAAAACCGATGCTGCCCACACCGGTACCCAGCGATGCACGCGACGTGAGCGAATAAATCACCCGCGTGACCCCGGCCTCGTTGAATGACGCCGAGCCACAGGTCAACACCAGGGTGAATCCGTGCAGTACGAACGGCGACGGTGGCGTCGGGCAACCGGCCGGCGCCGCGCTGAGGCTGCCGATGGCCCATTCCAGACCGGCGCGGGCAGCCCAATAAGCGCGGCTTCCCTGCAGGTCCAGCGCCGAAGTGATCTGTTGCGAAGATGAAATGGACACCATGAAGGCACCCAGCGCCGCCAGTACCACCAGCAGGAAGATGGCGGCCACCGCCGCAAAACCGCGCTGGATACGACGCAACCCCGTCATGGTGTGTTGCCCACGTGCACTTCGTGGTACAGGCTGACCAACTCGCCGCTGCTGTCGGTCACGGTCATCGTCATCTGCACGAGGCCATTGCGCTGCAGGTCGGACGCGTTGTAGGCAAAACTGCAAGACGACACTTTGTCAGCCAGCACGGCGACCGTGGCACCGCTGGTCGGACACGAGTTGTTGTAGGCGTGGTTGCTGCTGCGCAACAGGCGGCCGGCGTTGCAGACGAAAGAGACAATTTTCTGGTCACCCGGCACCACATGGAAACGGCCCACCGGCGAGGCCAGCGGAAACTGCTTTGCGGCGATCGTGATGGTGCTCTCGGTGCCAGACGACACGGCCGAGACTACCGACGTGTTGTCGCCCGCATAGGCGTCGGCGCCGACGATGCCCAGGTTGTAAACCACCACCACATCGTTGGCGCGTATCTGCTGCTCGGGCGGCAACAGACTGTTGTTGGCCAGCATGTTGAAACTGGTGTCGGCTGCGGAAAAGTCGAGAATCGCATTGGCCTGGTTGCCGGCGACCAGCGCATCAGGTTCAGCCCGATAACGGCCGCCGGTGCGCGTAGGGATGAACTCGATGCAGCTGCTGCTCGGGTTGCGTATGCTGTTGGGCAACGCTCCACCGATGTCGCGCGAGATACGCCGCAGGGCGGTATCGGCGACATCGGTCAACGCAGCGCGGCGTGCGGTGTCGAAGTAGGCATCCACTGGTTTACGCATGAAAGCCGCCAGCGTGGCGCCGATCACGCCCATGACTACGATAACCATCACCAGCTCTATCAGGGTAAAGCCATATGGCCGGGGTACTTGCCGCATGCTCAATAACCCGTGCGGTAACCAATCAGCGACACCACCTCAGAACCCCGGGTCACGGTCACCGTGACACGTTTCGCCGCCAGGCTACCCAGAGTCGAGGGCGCCACGGCAATGCCGATCAGGTAACCGGACAAGCTGGCTGGCAGATCGGCAAACGTGCTGTTGCTGCGGCCGTTGTAATCGTCCACGTCGTCAAACGTCGCACGCGTGCTCTCGCCGCTGGTCACCGCTGGATCCGGGTCGGTGTAAGCCTTCTGCAACACCTCCTGCAAAACCGACTCGGCCAGTGCCTGTGCCTGTTTGCGCACCATCGGATCGGCGCTGGAAGCCACCCCAACGTCCATGACCTTGAGTACACCGACCAGGCCGATCGACACCACGACGATGAAAAAGATCAGTTCGATCAGGGAGAAGCCAGCGTGGCGCTGGCCAGGAGCCGGTAGGGCTTGGGGTTGCCTAGTCATGGACAAACCCGGTTGTCGGCTCCAGAGTGACCTGTTTGCCCACCCCGACAACCTGAATCGTCTGGCCTGCGGCAGGTTGACCCAGCCCGTCAATCACGATCACGGCTGGTAACGCAGCATATTGCACCGAGCCACGCGCCGTGATGGTGCCGGGGCTGTCGCCCCGGGGTCCGGTCAGGTTGGCCTCACAGCCCGACGCGCCAGTGGCCAGATTCCTGTCTGCGTCGATTCCCAGCCGCGCGGATGCGACGGTAAAAGTCACACACACCGGGCGTCTTTGGGCAATGGCAGACTTGTGGGCAAAACGCAGCAGAGCGAGGGTCTCGTCATGAAAGCCGCGGGCATCAAAGGTGGTGGTGGAAAAAACCTTGGGGCCGACAACGGCAGCAAGAATACCCAGCAATGCCAAGGTCATCACCAGCTCGATCAGGGTGAAGCCACCACGCCTCACGGTCGCGCCCCATGCGCTGCAGCCTGGCAGACCAGACTGCCGCTGGGCCGTGGCGTCGTATCCGGCTGGCATGCAGTCTCCACTGCAGCCTGCGCCACGCGGATCAGTTGCCCGCAGCGATGGCCGTGTAGGTGCCGACCTTGGTGTCCTTGGTGACCGTGCAACTGCTGGTCGCGCCATTTGTCGCGACGGGATCGACTCCACCAGAGGTCGCGCCGGCAAATCCGCCCTGCAGCACGCCGGCCACATCGGCACAGGTAGAAATCTTGACGCACTTGTTGGCGGTAACGACGTTGTTCAAGGCAGAACAACTGGCATAGTTGATGGCGGATGCCGAGCCGGCAGCCCCGGCGATGCCCTGGATCGCTGCGGTCTTGGCCTCGTCGCCCAGATCGACAAATTTCGGAATCGCCACCGCAGCCAACACGCCCAGAATGACAATCACCATCACCAACTCA
>JANLVB010000481.1:0-2207 GCA_031363785.1 Betaproteobacteria bacterium | reverse complement strand
CGAACACGCTGAAGTTGGGTGCCTGCGGCTTGCCCGACGAGCCCATCAGAAACGACACCTTGGGGAAGTCCTTGGCCACTTTGCGGGCCGCAGCTTCGACGGCGAAGGCTTCACTGACGATCAACGTGCTGCCGCCGGTGGCGTATTCGCGCATGACGCGCTCGTAGTCGGCATTCGAGACGTTCTCGCTGGCTTTGTACTCGATGTCGCCGCGCGCCTCTGCGGCCTTCAGTGCGGTGTGCAGACGCCCTGCCCACTGCTGTTCGAACGGCACGGTATAGATGCCGGCCACTTTGAGCTTGGCCTGCGCCATGGAAAGGCCGGGGGTGAGGGTGGCGAGTGCGGCGGCCATGGCCAGGGCGTGGCGGCGAGTGAGGATGTTCATTTCGAAAGGTTCTCCAGTCAAGTTGTGGGTGGCAAAAATTTTGCAAGTCGGCTACGTCTTCAGGTGCCGGCGCGTTCCAGCATGGCATGCAGCAACACGTTGCAGCCGGCCGTGATGTGTTCGGGTTTGGCATCTTCGATCTCGTTGTGGCTGATGCCGTCCTTGCAGGGGATGAAGATCATGCCGGCGGGTGCCAACTGCGCCATGTAAACCGCGTCGTGGCCGGCGCCACTGACGGCCGGCATGTTGGAGTAACCGAGTTTGGCAGCCGCGCGGCCGACAGCGTCGACGCAGTCGTCATGAAATGCCTGCGCCGGGTAACTCGATACCAGCTCGATGGTGATCGGCAGCCCGCTGTCTTTGCTCAGCTTGGCTGCAAAGGCCTTGACCTCCCCCGCCATGGTGTCGACCAGTGCATCCGTGGCATTGCGCAGGTCGATGGAAAACTTGACACGGCCCGGGATCACGTTGCGGCTGTTCGGGTGGACATGCACCATGCCCACCGTACCACGCCCGTGCGGCTTGTGGCGCAGTGCAGCGGCGACCACTTCCTGCATCAGATGGGTGGCCACCTGCAGCGCGTCCCGGCGCAATGCCATCGGCGTCGGGCCGGCATGTGCCTCCATGCCGGTCACGGTGCAGTCGAACCAGCGGATGCCCAATACGCCAGTCACCACGCCAATCGTCTTGTCGTTGTCTTCGAGTACCGGGCCTTGTTCGATATGGGTTTCAAAATAGGCACCGATCGGGTGGTCGCCCGGCTCCTGCGTTCCGATGTAGCCGATGCGTTCCAGTTCTTCCTTCACGGATTTGCCGGCCGTGTCGCGCGCCGCATAAGCGTGCTCCAGCGTGAAGGCCCGGGCGAATACGCCCGAGCCCATCATGACCGGCACAAAACGCGAGCCTTCTTCATTGGTCCAGAAGGCAACCTCGATCGGTGCTTCGGTCTCGATGCCGTGGTCGTTGAGGGTTCGCACCACCTCGATGCCGGCCAACACACCGTAGTTGCCGTCGAACTTGCCACCGGTTGGCTGGGTGTCGATATGGCTGCCGGTAACGATGGGTGGCAGGCGGTTGTTGCGACCCGGGCGGCGCATGAAGCCGTTACCAATCTTGTCGATCACCACGCTCATGCCAGCCTCTTTGGCCCAGCCGATGACGAGGTCGCGGCCCTGCTTGTCCAGGTCGGTGAGGGTCAGGCGGCAGACGCCACCTTTTTCGGTGGCACCGATCTTGGCCAGCTCCATCAGCGACTTCCACAGGCGCTCACCGTTGATGCGCAGGGCATCGATTTTCGGATTCGTCTTGTCAAGCACGGCTGCATTCATGGTGGTCTCCAGAGAAGCTTGGTTCAGCGCGCAACAGCCGTCGGCGCCAGGGTCTGGCTGCGTTTCAGGTTGGCTTCGAAGTTGGCACCAAACGGCTTGCGCTTGATATAGCGACCAACACCTTTTTCGGCGCGCAAATCGCCTGCCACATACACCAGCTTGCCCTGGCTGATGGTGTGGCTGGCGATGCCAAGCACCGTCATGCCCTCGAAGATATTGAAGTCACCCTTGCTGTGTTGTGTCTTGACCGACAGCGTCTTGCTGCCCTGCGGGTCCCAGACCACGATGTCGGCGTCCGCACCGGCGCTGATCGTGCCCTTTTGCGGGTAGATGTTGAAAATCTTGGCGGTGTTGGCGGAGGTCACTGCGACAAACTCGCTGGGTGTGAAGCGCCCGGTGTTGACACCCTGGTCCCACAACACGGCGAGTCGTTCCTCGATGCCGCCGCAGCCGTTCGGAATCTTGCTGAAGTCGTCCTTGCCGGCCGCCTTCTG
>JANLVB010000479.1:0-9995 GCA_031363785.1 Betaproteobacteria bacterium | reverse complement strand
CGAATTGGCCATGTTGTTGCCATCGCGCCTGGCCGACAGCTGGGTCGGTCGCGACAAAACCTGGCAGCGCCCCCTGAACGAGGTGCCGGACAAGGCCCTGGCGCAGTTGGCTGCGCAGCTGGCGCGTTGGGAGCTGATGCCGACCGGCAGCGAGGGTTACCGAAAAGCCGAGGTGACTGCGGGCGGCGTGGACACCCGCGTATTGTCCGGACAGACCATGGAGTCCCACCAGCCGGGGCTGTATTTCATCGGCGAAGTGGTCGATGTCACCGGCTGGCTGGGGGGATACAACTTCCAGTGGGCCTGGTCCAGCGCCCATGCTTGCGCCCACGGCCTGGCACAGCGCCTGCTGAGCGCCCCGGCAAAAGCCTTATAATCCAAAGCTCTTCTGGCAACACCCGCTGCCCAAATAATTTCGCGGGGATGACAAGCACTTTTAGCCCGGGTGCCCGATCTCACCCTGGCGCATTATCAGAAAATCTCTAGCCAATGACCACCATCCGTGTAAAAGAAAACGAGCCGTTTGACGTTGCATTGCGTCGCTTCAAGCGCACCATTGAAAAGCTGGGTCTGCTGACCGATCTGCGGGCCCGCGAGTTCTACGAAAAGCCCACTGCCGAGCGCAAGCGCAAGAAGGCAGCGGCAGTCAAGCGGAACTACAAACGAATCCGCTCGATGCAGTTGCCGAAAAAGCTGTTCTGATCGTCCCGGGCTGGCTTTGGCCAGCTGCGTACCCCAGTCCCAAGCAGAACCCGCGCCCGTCCATCGGTGCGCGGGTTTTGTGTTTTATTGCTGCCGGAGAAAACCATGATGCTCAAAGACCAGATCACCGAAGACATGAAAGCAGCCATGCGCGCCCGCGACAGCGCTCGTCTGGGCACGATCCGGTTGCTGCTGGCCGCGTGCAAGCAAAAAGAGGTCGATGAACGCATCACGCTCGACGATGCTGCGGTCACCTCGATCATCGACAAGCTGGTAAAACAACGCAAGGATTCGATAGCCGCATTCACCACCGCGCAGCGCCAGGACCTGGTAGACATCGAGGCTGCCGAACTGGTGGTGCTGCAAGCCTATCTGCCGCAGCGCCTTACGCCAGAACAAGTGCAGGCCGAGATCGCGTCGCTGGTGACAACACTCGCCGCTGAACTCGGTCGTGCCCCCGGACCGTCGGAGATGGGCCGACTGATGGGGCTGGCCAAAGTTCGTCTGGCAGGCCGCGCCGAAATGGGACTGGTCTCGGCCAGCGTCAAGGCGGCCTTGCAGGGCTGAATACCGGGGCGCGCAGGCTCCGGGGTCAGCAGGCGGGCTATTTCACCTTGACCGAGGTGGTCGCAGCGTTGCTGATCGTCCGCTCCGGGCTGGCGTTATCCACCAGTTCCAGCTTCACCTCGTACTCGCCCGGCGGCGGCGCCAACCAGACCTCGGTCTGGCCATTGACAAAATCCATCACCGCCTCTGGCGCTTTCGCCTTCGCTTGCGGGGTGACTGTAAGGCGGAAATGTCCGGTGTCTTTCTGCTTTTGCGCCATATGCCCGACGTTGAACCCGGACGCATGGAACTGGACGCGAACCGGCGCCCGGCCTGCGTCGGCGGACACCACCAGGCTGAGACCCTTGGCGGCCAGTGTTGCCGGGTCTAGCGGGTTCTTCTTGACGACGGTCACTCGAACCGGCTTGCTGTAGACAAAATGAGGCAAGTGTTTGTCGTCAGCCAGCAACAGGCGCAAGACATACTCGCCGGGTGCCAGGTTGAGCACCGTCTCCATCTGGCCCTTGCCAAAATGGATGTACTGCTCGTTGAAAGGAAGAGGTTGCTTGAAATCCAGCGGCAGCTCCCGGTTCACCAGCAAATGGTGGTGGCCTGACTTGCCGGAGATGGGGGCCGAGATCGGAGCCAGACCCCAGCCACCGGAAAGCCCGAACTTCGCCACAAACGGCGTCTCGATCTTGTCGCCGTCATTGATGTTGGCGAAATAGGCCTGCGCCGCACCCTGCGGTGGTGGCACCTGCCAGGGATGGTAGGACTGCGTCGACGGCTTCAGCATGGCGCCAGCATCCTGGGCGTGAACAGCGAAAGACGGCAAGAGGCCCGCGATCAGACACACTGCACCAAGCACCACGCGCCGCACACCGCAAATCAGTTCAATCAGCAAAACCGGGCTCCACAAAGTCCGCATGTTGCGGTACGGTTTGACTCCCCCATTGGCGCTCGGCAGAGGCGCAAACGCTTAGCTGCCAGCCACCTTCATCTTGCCAATCAGCACCGAGCCAACAGTCTTGGCGCCATAGTTGTAGCTGTCAGCACCCACTGCCACCAGGTCCTTGAGCATTTTCTTCATGTTGCCGGCTATCGTTATCTCATGCACCGGGTAGGCGATCTGGCCATTCTCGACCCAAAAACCGCTGGCGCCACGCGAATAGTCGCCGGTCACGTAATTAACCCCCTGCCCCATGAGCTCGGTCACAAACAAGCCACGCCCCATCTGACGCAGCATGGCATCGAGATCGTCGGTTGGCCGGGTCAAGCGTGACCGCAGCACCAGGTTATGCGAGCCACCCGCATTGCCGGTGGTGCGCATACCCAGCTTGCGCGCGGTGTAGCTGCTCAGGAAATAACCGCGCACCCGCCCTGCATCCACGACGCGCCGCGCCGCCACCCGCACCCCCTCGTCGTCGAACGGAGAACTGCCCTTGCCGCGGCGCACAAACGGGTCCTCATCGATATCAATATGCTGCGGCAACACTTGCTTACCCAGGCTATCGAGCAGAAACGAACTCTGGCGGTACAAGGCGCCACCACTGATGGCCTGGACAAAACTTCCCAGCAGACCGGCAGCCAGCGGTGACTCGAACAACACCGGGCATTGACGGGTGGAAATTTTTCGCGCACCCAGACGGCTCAGGGTGCGTTGTGCTGCATACCGGCCGATGCTTTGCGGACTTGCCATGTCAGCAGCGGCCAGCATCGAGCTGTACCAGGCGTCGCGCTGCATGGCGTCGCCACTGCCAGCGATCGGTGCCACCGACATCGAATGCCGCGAACTGGCAAATCCGCCACTGAAACCGTGGCTGTGGGCGCTGAAAAAATGCGACTGCTGGGCACTCACACCCGCACCTTCGCTGTTACAGATCGCGCTGCTGGTGTCAAAGGCGGCCTGCTCACAGCGAAACGCAAGTTCTGCCGCCGCCTCGCTGGTCAGGGCCCAGGGGTGAAACAGGTCCAACACCTGGGCATCGGCCGTCGCAGCGGCGATATCGGCCTCGTCCGGCAGGCCGGCCATCGGGTCTTGCGCGGTAAATCGTGCAATGTCGTAGGCGGCCTGCACAGTCTGCCTTATCGCCGCAGCGGAGAAGTCGGAGGTATTGGCGTTACCGCGCCGCTGCCCGAGGTAGACCGTCACCGACAGGGACTTGTCGCGATTGCGCTCCACATTCTCAAGCTCGCCCTTGCGCACTGAAACGCTCAACCCGCAGGCTTCCGAGGCTTCGGCCGCACTGTCGGTCGCCCCGAGGGATCGCGCGTGGCGCATCGCCTGGTCCACCAGATCCTGAAAAGTGGCCCGGCTGTAGGCGAAGCCTTTTTCGGTGTGGGACGGGGCGGATTTGTTTTTGCTGCTTGTCATATCGACGGCTATGATACTTGGCTGTCCGTGCTCCGCGCCCGGCGCGTAGTTCCAGCGACCACACCCACCATGCCCCGCAAACCAAAAAGAGGCTATTTCGTCTCCGGTCAGTTCGTCGCCGAAGGCAGCGAACTGGACCTCGAGCTCAAGCGCGAACTCAAGGGCGGTGACGCGCCGAGTCGAACCGAGCTCAAGCGCGAAAGCTCCGAGCTGCAAAAGCTCGGCGAGGATCTGTTGCAACTGCGTGCCGGCCAGATCGAGACGCTCGCCCTGCCGGAAAAGTTTCGCGATGCCATCAACGACGCCAGGACCATCACGAATTTTGAGGGCCGGCGGCGTCAGCTGCAGTTCATCGGCAAGCTGATGCGCCAGCTCGAGGAGCCGGTGCTGCAATCGATCCGCGACGCGGTGGGCGAGCAGCACAGTGGCAGTCGGCGCGACAGTGCCGCGCTGCACTTGGTCGAGAGCTGGCGCGACCGGCTGATTGCCGACGAGGCGGCATTGGGCGAATGGATCACGCTGCATCCGCAGACCGACAGCCAACAGCTCCGCTCACTCATCCGGCAGGCACGGCGCGATGCCAAACCAACACGTGCCGGTGCAGCGGTGCGCCACGGACGGGCTTACCGCGACATCTTCCAGGCAGTGCGCGACAACATGGCGGGTGACCAGACAAACCCGCCTGACATGAGCCATGGAACACGCATCAACACCATTTGACCCGGTCAAGATCGGCCTGGTTTCCGTGAGTGACAGGGCATCGACCGGTGTCTACGAGGACAAGGGCCTGCCAGCGCTGCAGAACTGGTTGTCACGCGCCCTGCGCAACCCACTCGTGTTCGAAAAACGGCTGATACCCGACGAGACCGCCACCATCAGCGCGGCACTGGTGGCTCTGGTGGATAGTGGCTGTCACCTGGTGCTGACGACTGGCGGAACCGGTCCGGCGCTGCGCGACGTCACCCCGGAGGCGACACTGGCAGTCTCGCACAAGGAGATGCCCGGGTTTGGTGAACAGATGCGCCAGATCAGTCTTCGCTTTGTACCCACCGCCATCCTTTCGCGTCAGGTGGCCGTCATCCGGGGTAGTTGCCTGATCATCAACCTGCCAGGACAACCCAAGGCCATTGCGGAAACGCTCGAGGGCCTGCGCGCAGCGGGTGGGGAGGTGCTGGTGGCCGGAATTTTCGCAGCCGTTCCATACTGCATTGACCTGATCGGTGGCCCCTACCTGGAAACCGACGATGCGGTCTGCAAGGCCTTCCGCCCCAAGTCGGCGATCCGCATCCGGCCTGCGGCGGCTAGCGGCCAACCAGTTGGGTGAGTCGCTCGGCCTCAAAACTTTCAGCGCGCGCCGCGTCGTCGGGCACACAATTGCCGCCGGCTGGCCGTTGCTCGGATAAGGTGGCAATTGCCTGCCACAACAATGCGATCTGATGATCCTGCGACGAGGCAGTGTCGATCAGGCCGCGCATCGCCAGGCTCAACGGATCATCCTCTTGCGTCACGCCATAAGCTGAAAACTTGCGCTCAGGCGTCGCGTCGGCACTGGCGCCTTCGCGCGAAGCGACGATTCGTGCCGGAATACCTACCGCAGTCGCCCCGGCCGGCACCGGCTTGATCACCACGGCATTGCTGCCGATCTTGGCACCGTCGCCGACCAAAAAACCACCCAGCACCTTGGCCCCGGCGCTCACTACCACGTCGCGACCGAGCGTCGGATGGCGTTTCGCGCCCTTGTAGAGCGAGGTGCCACCCAGCGTGACACCCTGGTAGATGGTGCAGCCGTCGCCTATTTCGGCAGTCTCACCCACCACCACGCCCATGGCATGGTCAAAAAACACCCGCTCGCCGATCTTGGCCCCGGGATGAATTTCGATGCCGGTAAACCAGCGCGCCAGATGCGACACAAAACGCCCCAGCCATTTGAAATTGTGCTGCCAGAACCAATGGGCCCGACGGTGCAATACCAGCGCATGCAAACCCGGGTAACAGGTCAGTACCTCCCAGGTGCTGCGCGCAGCGGGGTCGCGGTCGAGAATGCACTGGATGTCTGAGCGAAGGCGGGAAAACATGCGATCAGTTTAGCCCTTTGGTCGCTGCGCCGCTTGCAGCATGGCCTTCGCAATTCCGCGCAGAATATGGACTTCCTCCCGGGTCACTTCAGCGCGGTTGAACAATTGGTTCAGGCGCGCCATGAGTTTTCTGGGCGTAGCCGGATCGAGATAGTCGAGCGCCACCAAAGCCTGCTCCCAATGGGCCAGCAGGCCAGCTACCTCGCGCGCGTCGGCAGCTACGGCCTCTGTGGCGATCTCTGGCTGCGGTGCAAAGCCGCCGAGCGCCAGCCGCCATTCGTACGCGATCACCTGCACCGCGGACGCAAGATTGAGAGAACCGAATGCCGGATTGACCGGGATGCGCAATGCCACATGGCAGCGGTAGACGTCTTCGTTGCGCATGCCAAAACGCTCCGAACCAAACAGGAAGCCAACACCACCTGGCGCAGCGGTACCAGGCACAGCCGCCTGCCACCGGGCAAAACAGTCCCGTGGCGCCAGGGTGGGCGGGCCGAAGTCACGCGGCGTCATGGCCGTGGCACACAAGCGGTCCAAGCCATCGAGCGCATCATCCAGCGTCTCGACGATGCGCGCCGCAGCCAGCACGTCGAGGGCACCACTGGCACGCTGAATCGCTTCTTCGCGACGCAGCACATTGGCCCAGCGCGGCGCCACCAGCACCAGATCATCAAAACCCATGACCTTCATGGCCCGCGCTGTCGCGCCCACATTGCCAGCGTGGCTGGTCTGAAGCAGGATGAAGCGCGTTTTCATGGGCGCCATTGTCACTGCCCGGGCCTGCCGTCAACGGCTTGCGGCGCAGGTGGCTGGCCGTCCCGCACTTTCGTGGGAAAATGCAATCCCCCGCCATCGTGCGGTTGGTTCTTTGTTCTTGCCATTGACAATCCATGCCCTCCCCCAATTTGCACCCGATGATCAACGTGGCCATCAAGGCCGCCCGTGCTGCCGGCGCCATCATCAACCGCGCCGCACTCGATGTCGAAGCGGTGCGCATTTCCCAGAAACAGGTGAACGACTTTGTCACCGAAGTGGACCACGCCAGTGAGCAGATGATCATCGAAACCCTGCTCACGGCCTACCCGGGGCACGGCATACAGGCCGAAGAGTCGGGGCGCACCCACGGTGCGCAGGACTCCGAGTTTGTCTGGATCATCGACCCGCTGGACGGCACTACCAATTTCATCCACGGCTTGCCGGTGTACTGCATCAGCATCGCCCTGGCGGTGCGTGGCAAGGTGGAGCAGGCGGTGATCTACGACCCTAGCCGCAACGACCTGTTCACGGCCACCCGGGGCCGTGGTGCCTACCTCAACGACCGTCGCCTGCGCGTATCCAAACGTATCCGACTGGCCGACTGTCTGATTTCAACCGGATTCCCGTTTCGCAGCGAGGATGACATCGACACTTACCTGCGCATGCTGGGCGACGTGATGCGGCGCTGCGCCGGCGTGCGCCGACCTGGGGCAGCGGCGCTGGACCTGGCCTATGTCGCCGCCGGTTTCACGGACGGATTTTTCGAGTCCGGCCTGCAGGCTTGGGACGTGGCGGCCGGCTCCCTGCTGGTCACCGAAGCCGGCGGCCTGGTGGGCAATTTCACCGGCGAAGCCGACTTCCTGGAGCAGCGGGAATGTATGGCCGGCAATCCGAAGGTTTACGGTCAACTCGTCGCGCTGCTGTCGCGCTACAGCAAATTTGCGCCGACGGTCGCCCGGGCCACCTGAACAAACTTCCGGCGCCGCCGCAGCGGCGGTGCAGAGACTCAGTTGTCGGCACCGGCCTGCGCGCTTTGCTTCCACGCGTCCACCACTTCGCCCAGCCGAGGCATCCACACACCATCGAGTGCCGCCGCGTGCTGCAATATGCGCTCGAAGCTGGCGATACGGAATGCCGCGCCCATGATCCACGGCCGAACACAAAAATGGAACAGGCGCGCGGACTGCCGGGCGTCGCGCTGCAACTGATCCAGTGCCTTGATGAAGTGGTCCTCCAGCATGTCCAGGTTGCACATGCGGTTGATGAGCACCGTCTGGTCGTCGAAATCAGCCCACAACGGTGTTGCCACCAGGGGCTGTGGCGTGGTCATGGCGTAGGGTTGCTCGTCGTTGGCCCAGTCACTGAGGTACTCCAGGCCCGACTCGGCGAGCACCTGTGGCGTATGCGTCGACTCGCTGTAGTCGGCGCCGAACCAGCCACGCGGCGTTAGGCCGCAGGCCTGCAAGCGCGCCATCGTCTCGGCGACATAGTGACGCTCCTGCTGCAACTCCATGGCGCTGGTCAACGGCCGCGTCACCGAGATGCCATGCGCCACAAACTCGGCTCCGGCATCCCGCAACACCTGCACCAGCGACGGGTAGTTTTCTGCCGTCAACACGTCGATGGCAACGGTGGGGCGGATCCGGTGGCGCGCCAGCGCATCGAGCAGGCGGAAGATACCGACCCGGTGCCCATACTCACGCGTCGAGACTCGCGAAATGTTCGGGAAGTCGCGCGCCAGCCCACCACCAACGCTGCGTACCTGCGGCCAATCCACCGGCAACGGGTCTTCGTAGGACTCCAGCACCAGCAGCGGCACCACGGCCAACCCGGTGCCCACCGGCCAATGCAGTGCCGGGCGTTGCGGCAGGGGGCTCCAGCGTGTGTGCGGCTGGTCCATGCCATGGCGGCGTTGCGCCGCACCGGCCGGCGCCGGCAGCGGCTTGCTCGACACCGCTCTGGGCAGCACCACGGGCCGCAGACGCGCCGCCGCCAGGCTGTCACGGTGCAGTGCCTGTGCGTGGGCCAGTTGTTCTTCGTAGTGCTGTGCCAGGTAATGGTTGGCAATCTCGTCACCCGAGGCATGCCACACACCGGGCTGCGCGCACACGTGGTCAAGTATCTCGCGCAGGTGGCCCACATGGTGCGGTTGCCCGATCTGGTACGGGTGCAGCGCGATACAGAACACCCGGCCGCCCTGGGCGCTTTCGCTGTACAGGCGATCAAACGCCGCCTTGCAAGCGTCGACGAAGTAACGCCCGCCGTAGGGCCGCCCATCCCACAGCGGCGCATCGTTCAGGTCGTAGGTGTAGGGCATGGAAATGAGCCGGCGCCCGGGCACGATGATGGGCACCGGCACGTCGTCATGCACCCAGTCGGCGTGGTAACTCAGGCCGGCCTCGGCGATCAACGACGGTGTGCGCGCGGTATTGGTGATGGCCGGCGTCAGAATGCCCTGCAAGGCCAGGCCGGTGTGGCGGCGCAGTGAGTCGATGTTGTCGCGGTAGAAGGCGCGTTCCTGCGCCTCGTCCATGCCGTACAGAAACCGTGTGTTGTAGATTCCATGGCTCATCACCGCCCAGCGGCGGTCGCGGATCAACTGCGCGATCTCCGGGAAATGGTCCAGCAAGGCCAGATTCAGCGACACCGTCGGGCGCACCGGATAGGCGGCCAGCACCTCGTCCATGCGCCACAGGCCAACACGGTTGCCGTAGTCGCGAAAGCCATATTCACGTACATCAGGATGGCTGGGCACCCGGTCCCAGGTCTCGCGGCCGACGGCCGGCGGCGGTGAGTATTCGTAGAACTCGATGTTCGGAACAATCCACACCGCCAGCCGTTTGCCGCCGGGCCACTGGATCGGGGGCCGGGTGGTGACCGGTGCGTAACGGACGAAGTCCTGGATCGATGCCATGGTGTCAGGGGAAGTCGAGTTGCGCCGCGCTGTCGAGTTGCGGCAGATTCTGCAAGGCGCTGAACAGACCGGCGCCGCTGCTGCTGGAGACACCTCCATGTGCCATGCAGCCCATGAACTTGTCCCGCAGTTCGTCCACCGACAACGGCGTGTCGGCATGCCCCTTGGCCCGGCGCACCGGGGGCGAAGCCACCGTGCGGCCATCGCGCAAGTGGAAGAACACCTGGTCAAACGGTGCCGCGTCACGCCAGCCGGGCTCGAACGCGTCGCTGGTCTGCAACTCCACCAGCCCCATCAACCGCTGGATCGGAGCACTGCGCACCACCGCGTCCTGCAACTGGGCGAACCCGACCGCACGATGCAGCAACGCACTGGCAATGGCAAACTCCAGACTGAACTTGGCCTGCAAGGCATCCTGCGGGCGGTGAAACGGCATCACGGCGGCATGGCGCTCGCTGACATGGGCGACGATACGCAGCACATCTTCTGCGGCAAAAGCCTGCGCCGGGTCCAGCCCCAGCACGGCGTCGATGCCACGCTGCGCTGCGCCCACCATCGGGTATTTCTTGATGTTGAGCCGCATGGAACTGATGCGCCAGGCCGTAGCGGACACCGGACGCTCCAGATC